>SFBL01000075.1 GCA_007095785.1 Microcystis aeruginosa Ma_SC_T_19800800_S464 | reverse complement strand
ATTAACCTATTTGTGCCGTAAGTGTCTCCCTGTATAGATTTCAGCTACTTTTAGGCGTAGGCACTCTCATGTAATTTTATTTTAAGTTAATTATTTGCATAACAATTACCGAAGAGCCACAATAGATAGAGTGATTACTTCTCCTCCTTATCCTAGTAGATTTAGTTATGTCCATACTACTCGTCCACAACTTTTCTTTATGGAAGTTTTCTCACAGGCTTCTGAATCTGCCGATCTAGATTGTGCCTCAATTGGTGGCACATGGGGTAAGGCTACGTCAATGCTTTATGAGATTGAAGTAGCCCCAAATGATCATATTTTTGATATACTTTTGCCGATGGTTAACCAGTTACGTCAAGAAAATAACTTGATGTGTAACTACGCCATAAAATATTTTAATATGATGGATAACCATATAGCTCAACTTGCCAAAGTTACCAGTAAAAAGTTTAGAGGGGCATATATAGTTGGCAATTCTAGACTATCTGGCGTTGATATTTTTACTGACATATTATTGGGTAAAATTTTTGAAAAGAATGGTTTTGCTGTTGAGCAAATTCTTGTTTTGCGGAAACGTGGAGGTAAGAAGAAACTCTATGAAACAGCAATTTGTGTAAAAAAAGCTTAAGACTACATCATGTCAAAAATCTTGTCCATAATTTCTCGTATTAACTTGTCTTCCTGTTTAAAGTAGCTGAGTAAATCAAACCCTGTCAGCAGTTTGACAAACTCAAAAGCATTGTCCCCCTCGTAGACTTTCCAATATTCTCTTAAACGCCTTACAGGACTGGTCAAAGAAGATGAGCAAAAAATAATCATGACTGGTTCTATTTTTTTATTATTTAGTGCTAGAGCCATGTCTCGGTCAGCCTGTATGCGTTTTGAGTCACCAATCTGATAGCAAGAACGTACTTCAAAAGCCATCCCAATTGCTGTTTTATCCGTTTTTAACTGTTCAATACGTCTAGCGTTCTCTAAAGATAATTTTGAGTAGCTGATTAATCCATCGGTAGAACGTTTCTGTGATTTGTTGTCAATATTTAGCATAAGACTATAAGATAAATCTTCCGAAGATATATTAAGTTTATCTGCTAATAGTGTCTGAAAAATTTCCTCATACATATCACCAAGTTTACGGTGGAGGCTAGTAATTAGGTTCCCTCCAATCCTTGCTGTAACGTATTTATAGTCATTTCAATTAAGATTGAGAATATCAATGCTAGAGTTGCTAAGGGCTTTATCGGTATAGGATGTATTAGACTTATCTGAAATGACTATAGTATCATTAAGAAAAAAAGGAGCAAAAGCTGGATCATTACCAATCATATTAAGAAAACTACTCTTGTCAGTGACACCTTCAAAACGCTCAAAAGCATTATATTCGAGGACTTTTGATAAATGATAATTAATTATTTTTTTTAATTTTTGGTTGCTCATAGTGTTCCCCAAGCTTACATTAGTAACCAAGAATTATAACTGTTCTTCAGATACAGATTGGAGCATCACGGACAACTAATGCGCTTAGAAGGAACAATCCACACCCTCACCCACCGACAATGAGACCGTCGTACTCCGCTATCTAGTACCAGTAGATCGCACTCCTAGCAGTGATAGGAAAAAAAGAATCTTCTCTAGGATGATACCATTTTTCAAAAGTATAGCAGAGATAGTTAATGCCCCCCAACCCCTGCCCCCCGACATCGGGGTACCCCCCGGCCCCCCGACATCGGGGTACCCCCCGGCCCCCCGACATCGGGGTACCCCCCGGCCCCCCGACATCGGGGTACCCCCCGGCCCCCCGACATCGGGGGGTTTGGGCAGAAATTTTTCAAACTAGGATAAAATCTCCAATCATCCCCTAGAGATGCAAGGCCACAGAAAGGTTGCGTTTCTTAACGCACCCCACTGGACTAGATTGAACGCCTATTTTTGTTATTTACCCATTCTCTTGAGTGCCGAACCAACACCCAACAAACCTAAACCCAGTAAACCCACGGTAGCAGTGGGTTCAGGAACTGAAGTTGGTGGTTGTTGTTGTGCTGTCCCAAAAGTTACGGGGAAATTTAGTGAACTCTCAACAGCTGTGAATGGGGATATGATAACTCCCACTTCTCGACTAATCACAGGTCCCAGAAAACGTGACCCAATGCGATAAAATGGACCATTAGACTGACCCAGGGACGAGTCTATAAACACTAAACGAGACCCGCAATCAGAGGAGCATCCCGACACATCTGCATTGAATGTTAACACAGAAGATGTGGCATTGACCAGAAATTGCGCTGGTGCTAATGTATCAGTAAGATCCACAGCATTTAAAGTAACAGCATTACCATTAACTGTCAGGGTAAGGTTAACGTTCGTAAAAGGATTGGGAGTACCATTCTGGATAGTATAGCTGCCTACTGGCACATCTACGGTTCCCACTAAAGAAGCGGTATCACTTCCCTGACTCCAACTGCGGTTAACATTAAAGGTGGTGACAACGGGGATAGCCATGGCTGCGACAGGAGTTAGCATAGCAGCCAGAGAAGTGGCGCCAGCTAAAGCTAGGGTAGGAAGTAATTGGTTTTTATTCATCATTGAGCAAATTCAAAATGGGTGACTGGACGAAACCACCGTGGCTTTTGTCGGTTAACTTAGGGATAGCGCAACCGAAGACCAAAAGCGAACTGTGCTAGAAGATAATACACAATTCCCCCCCCCGATCTGTATTTTATGTTACATTTTAATAAATCTTTACATTCCTCGTCCGCTCTCGCAGGACAAAGCTTTCTAGACTAGCGATTTAGGCTGGGTTGCGTTAGTGAAGTCCTATTTTATCCCATTTTTCTTTATTCGTGGCGGGCATCTTTCCCCCCCTGCCCCCCGACATCGGGGGGGAGTTGGGGGTGAGAGTAATTAACTATCTCTGTCATTACTTTTGAAAAATGCTACAAATTTCCTCGGCAATATTGCTGCTACCTCCGGACTCTCCCACTCTAATTTTGCCATTTTCTAAACATCTGTGTAAATAAGGAGAATCTGCCAAAATATCGATAATTTTAACCGCGGCATTTTTAAATAAATTTACCTGGGTGGGTTTCTGTCCAATAGTTATCACCGATTCCCCTAATAAGCGCATTTGTGCCTCAGCAAAAGGGTAGGTAAATTGGGGACCAAATCCGGGTATTTGGATGACGGGTTTTCCTAATCCTACTGCTTGTTCTACTGCTGTCCCCGCCATGGCTAAACAAGCGTCACAATGGTGTAAAATATCGGCAAAAGCATCACGATAACAGCATAATAAAGCCCCATTTTTCTCTAATTTTCCCGCTCCTAAATAATACCATCCTTCTTGTTTAGCTAAATTTTCTAAGTCGGTTTCTGTGATACTAGGAACGATAGCAGCCCGAAACTGCATCGGTTTAATTTTAACTATTTCCTCACAGACTTGTAACTGTAAAGCTAAATTACTCAAAGCTTCCGGTAAACGACTCCCCGCTAATAAGGCAACCATGGGAATTTGACTATCTAATTCTAAATCTTTACCCGTTGGTGTTAAGACATCCATAATTGGATAACCGGCAAAAATCGCTTTTTTAATACCCCGATTTTGTAGGTCTGTTGCTGTATATTTATCTCTGGTGAAAACCCTTAAACAATTCTTCGATCTTAAACATAATTCTGTCAGTAAAGGTAATTTAATTGTGCCTTCGTAATAACTGGAAGTAGAAACAATAAAAGCCACAAAAGGACGACCGGTTAAACGAGAGATCGCAATCGGCACGATATCCCCCACTGCTATCAACAAATCACAATCCTTGCTAACTTTAAAAGCTGCCTGAATTTGTTTAATAGTTAGACCGATTAATCCCGCACCAATATCCTTAATCCAATTAAAAGGATTGGTATAAATAATTCCCCCCGATGGCATAGTGGCAGTGGGTGAAATAATTGGTACTGGCAATTTTTGATAAGCTTTTCCCTCTCCCACAAAAGGCAAAGCAGCTATAGATAATTGAGGCTGAATTTTTTGTAATTCCCCCAGAATTAAACTAGCATTTAAGTCCTCACCATGACCATTACTAAGAAATAAAACCTGTTTAAGCATCGATTTGTTATCCTCTATATTTCCTTGCTGCCAAAGAAACTGCCACCGTCACCGATTTTGCTTCTATTTGCTTGCTTACTAGCAAAGTATGGCCCATTTTTAAAGCGGCAGCTTCAGCGACGCTAGGGGTTCCCATTTCCTTGTTGACAATGGCTGAGGGATTGGGGACATTAATATCTCTCAACTCGTTGGCAGTAAAGGTTTTTAGAGGCAATCCTTGCTCTTGACAGTAGGCAATTAAACCCTGTTCATCAGCTTTGATGTCAAGGGTGGCGATACCAGCAATAGCGGCTAAAGAGAGGTGATAACGCTGAAAAACATCCCTAATTGCTTTATCTATGACTGCTTTCTCCGTCCCACGGATGCAACCTATTCCTAGCCATAATACTCGTCCATACCATTGGAGATGATCAATCCCAATTAAATCGATTGCGGGTGGGTGGAAAGCAGGGGAAGCGCTAGTCAACATCGGTGTTGCCTCTAATTGTCGCGGGATTAGGGTTGCTAATTGCTATTTCCAACCAGACTACAATATTTTTACTGGTTGAAATTGTTCACCTTCGTCCAGTTGCCAAGCTTGTAAATCGATCGCTCGTCCTGAAACTACGGAGACAATTAAATAAGTATATCCTGACCAGGCTAATTGGCGATCAATTTCCGAGGGAATGGCGGCATGATCGGGATGGGAATGATAGATACCGATAATTTCTAGCTGGTTTTCCCGCGCCGATTTTTGAGCTTGTAAAAGCACTTCAGAGGCAATACTAAAGCGGTTTCTCCTATTGCCAGACCAGTTATTTTCTGTTGCTTGCATGGTGATAACTTCGGCTGCTGTCTCGGTAATTTTTCCCAAGAGTAACCCACAACATTCTTCGGGATAGGTGGATTCTGCGTGGCTGAAAATGCGCTGGTAAATTTGGTCTGTAATCAGGAGCATAGTGGAAAATTTTCAAAACCTATTGATGTTAGTTTGCTTTGGCTATAGGGAACTTGAAAACTGGGTGCATCTCAATTTGGTCGAAATATCTATAGGACATTTTGGACGCAGGCGATGCGCCCCTACCATTGGCTCCATAATATTATTGTAGGGGCCAATTGCCTTCGCTCTCTTTTAATAACTTCTGCATCGCTGACTTAGGAATAACTTATTCTTGGCCAGTTCCAGCCAATGTTAAATTGATTAATAGACTCTTTAACTTATTGTCCCCTAACCTTTGCACTGAACTGATAAATGTCGATCGATTTTCGCAATCTTAATACACTTTGGGGTTCTATTTTAGTCGAAACATTGGCCCGTTTGGGATTGAAGATAGGGGTGGTTTCTCCCGGATCGCGATCGACTCCTTTAACGGTAGCCTTGGCAAGACATCCCCAGATTGAAACTATTCCCATCTTAGACGAGCGCTCGGCTGCCTTTTTTGCCTTGGGATTAGCCAAACAATTATATCAACCGGTGGTTTTAGTCTGCACTTCCGGGACTGCCACGGCTAATTTTTATCCCGCAGTCATTGAAGCAAAAGAAAGTCATGTCCCTTTATTAATTCTAACCGCCGATCGCCCCCCAGAATTGCGTCATGCTCATGCCGGTCAGACTATCGATCAAGTCAAACTCTACGGTAATTATCCCAACTGGCAAGCGGAAATTAGCTGTCCTAGTGCCAATATCGAGCGTTTACGCTATCTCCGTCAAACTATCATCCACGCGTGGTTGCGCTGTCTCGATCCTGTCCCCGGAGTGGTGCATCTGAACTTACCATTTCGGGATCCCCTCGCACCAACTCCCGATCTAGAAATTAACAATTTAGAGGCTAATTTTGACCAAGAAGCTTTTTTTAGCCATATATCTCGGCAAAATATCCCCATTAACTCCTCAATTCTCGAAATTCCTTCTTTACCCCCCAAAGGAATTATCATCGGGGGATTAGCTTCCCCGCAAAATCCCGAAAGTTACTGTCATGCGATCGCTGATTTGTCCCGATCGCAACAATATCCCGTCTTAGCGGAAGCTTTATCTCCTCTGCGAAACTATGCAGGGTTAAATCCCCATCTCATCACCACCTATGATTTATTATTGCGGAATCCTGCTCTTAGGACTCAATTAACCCCCGATGTTGTCCTACAAATTGGCGAATTACCCACCAGCAAAGAATTACGGACCTGGTTAGAAGAAATCGACTGTCCGCGCTGGATTATCGATCCCCATCCCGATAATTACGATCCTCTACAGGGAAAAACCGGACATCTCAGGGGAAATATCGAGCAATTAGGGGATCTATTCCCAGATAAAACCGATAATAACCGAGAATATCGGCAATTATGGCAAAAATTAGACCAGCAAGCTAGATTAACCATCGATCGCCTTTTGGCAGCAGAAACTAAACTGATTGAAGGAAAAATCCCCTGGCTGCTCTCCCAATACCTCCCCCCCCGCACCCCGATCTTTATCTCTAATAGTATGCCTGTTCGCTATGCCGAATTTTTTAACCCGCCTAGCGATCGCCAAATTCGTCCCTATTTTAATCGCGGGGCCAATGGCATCGACGGCAACCTCTCCACTGCGATAGGAATAGCTTATAAAAATGTTCCCAGCCTACTATTAACGGGAGATTTAGCCCTATTACACGACACAAATGGTTTTTTAATCAAAAATTATTTTGTTGGCTCCTTGACCATAATTTTAATCAATAACAAGGGGGGAGGCATTTTCCAACTGTTGCCGATCGCCAAATTTGACCCTCCCTTTGAAGAATTTTTTGCCACTCCCCAAAATATCGACTTTTGCCAACTCTGTCACACCTACGGTATCGATTACCATTTAATCAGCGATTGGACTGATTTTCAGCAAAAAATCGCAGTTTTGCCGGAATCAGGCATAAGATTACTAGAAATATCCTGCGATCGAGCTTTTAATACTCAATGGTTCCTCAGTAATTATGTGTAGGGTGTGGGGTTAGGGGTTGGGGGTTAGGGGTTAGGGGATAGGGGTTAGGGGTTGGGGGATGGGGGTTAGGGGATGGGGGTTAGGGGATGGGGGATGGGGGTTAGGGGATAGGGGATGGGGGATGGGGGATGGGGGATGGGAGAACAAAGCTGCCTTTTGCCTATTGACTATTAATTCCCTTTTTCGAGAAAGTCAATACAATAGGTGGAAAGCGCGTTAAAAAAAGTCCGATGAATCGACAAAGACGGCAAAAATCAAGACAATTTTCTCCCCCCAGATATTCTATCTTTCCCCCGGAACAATGGCGATGGGGAGTAACTTCTTTGGTGATTAGTTTAGTCTTGTCCCTAGTGATTTTAAAACTGAATACCTCTAGTCTCTCCACTGCAACCATAAATATTTTTAATACCTCCACTGTGGGGGAGAATTTAGCCGGTAGGAGTTTAGATGAGTTAGAAAAGCAGAAAATCGCCGAATTTTTGCAAATTGACGAACCAGAAACCGAATTAACCCTCGATCGCACTCCTTTATTTATTCTCCACGATACAGCTTGGAGTATGACTGCGGGTAACATCGAAGAACAGAAAAAATCTGCTCGCGGTCCGATGAAATTGGGTCCCAATGTTTACATCCCCCGCAAACCGCATTCCAGGGATAGAGATATTTTAGACTTGATCGCCCGGCCTTTTTTTGAACGTCACCGTCCCACGGCCACTTTTTATGAACAAGCGGCCGAAATGCTGCCCGCAGACACCAGAGATCAATTAGTGCGTCAACTGTGGCAACTTACCCCAGAAACTATCCGCGTCAAGGGTTTTGCACTTGCTTTAGAGGGTGTTCCTTTGAGTACGCGATCGGCCCCTGAGTTAGAAAAAAGAGCGAGAATTTGGTTAAATACGCCTTCAGAAGCCGTCTTTAGGCGTTTAGTCAAGCAATATCCCATAAATTACTTTGATGGGGCAAAAAGCACCGCATTATGGGCAACAGCAGCGATTTGTGATCAGGTATCTCACCCTAATTGCGATCGCTTGCGACCAGTTTTTGCCGAAAGAAATCGTCGGGTTATCTCCAGCGTTAACATTGAACTGGTACAGGCGCCGGGATCCCACTGTTTGACCAAAGGACGCTTGCAACCCCTCCCCGGTTACAGCGATTTTCAATACCAACAAACGGCGAAATATTATCTCCTCGCAGCCTTACAAACGGGACAATTACCGCAAATTGTCAGCCATTTTGCCGTAGATAGTTTTCTGATTAATCAAGGAAAATATCCCCATTGTGACCCCCGGGGTTTTGATCTACAACGTCTCTACAATCTCATCAGTCAAGCTTTGGATTATGACCCCGGCACTGTTTATGGCATCGTCCCTCGTTACGGCACAAATATTCTAGCCGGTGATAATATTTGGTGGCATAATCGAGTTTTTGACCAAGCAAATTTACCCACAACTTTAAATTAGACCTGATCATTTAGAAATGTCCACTTCTCCCAAAGCTTCTAGATAAGTAATCGCCGCTTCTAAAGGAGAATCGTAGCTATATGAAAACTCCTCAAACCAGCGTCCTTCCTCCGATTTGGCATCTAATTTATCTAACCATTGCTTTGCCTTTCTAGTTAAAGCTTCTCGCTTACGCTGCTTTTTTAATGCCGCCGCTTTTTCTTTTTCCGCTGCCTCCTGTTGTTGCCTTTCTTGGTTTTCTAAGGCTAAAGCTTTTAAAAGCGCATCGGTAGCAGAATCGCTGGCATAATTAACCTTAAATTCGGCCGGGGAACGATCTTTTTCTTGGCGAGAAGAAGGGGACGGCATCGGTTTTTCCTGATCCCGTTTCTGGTATTCTGCCTTCATTTGTGCCAGTAAATCTTCTATTTCTCCCATAATGATCAAGTTAGAAAGTAAAAAGTTAAAAAGATAATTGCTCTGATTGCCTCTGCCTTAATAACTAAGTAACTGGTTATAATTAAATTGAAGATGGATCCCCCCTTAATCCCCCCTTGATAAGGGGGGTGTCTGACAGTTTTTAACACCTAACTACTGAATAACGGGTTTCCTTATTTTTCCAAACGGACTACATACCATTGTAGATAACCCTCCTCACCCAGGTCTAACTCGCAGTAATTATCGCGCAGATAGAGAGATTTTTCCTCAAAACTAGAGAATTTCGCCAATTGTCGGGGACAAATCTCTGGTTTTGCGGTGATTAAATCTTTTAACTTATCCCGCAACTGGTCGGGAGTCTGGAATTGTTCAGGTTGATCGGCCTCAAGGACAAGAAAATAGTCCCCTTGATACATAATAGAATCGGGCATCGCTGTTTGATAGTCTCAGTAGGAAAATTTTTTGGCTATCTTTATCACTTTATCGCCTCAACGCTCGATCGACACCACCACTATGATAGACCATCTCACCAATCCCTTTCTCAGTCTCCCTTACGAAAGCGTCATGCAGGACTTGGGAGACCACTACTATGATCAAGTCGCAGCCGCAGATTTTCCCCGTCATATCCTTCGTTTTCGCAATGATGCTTTATTACCTTTGGTGGGAATTCAGCCAGAATTAACCTTAGATGAGCATTTTATCGAGGCTTTTGGTAAATTTCAATCCCTGACCCCTTTTTTAGCCCTGCGTTACCACGGTTATCAATTTGGCGAGTATAATCCTTTCTTGGGGGATGGTCGCGGTTTTCTCTACGGTCAAGTTAGGGGTATTGATGGCAAATTATACGATTTTGGTACGAAAGGATCGGGACGGACTCCCTATTCCCGTCATGCGGACGGTAGGTTAACTCTCAAGGGTGGAGTTAGAGAAGTCTTAGCTGGGGAAGCTTTACGCGGTTTGGGGGTGAATACCTCTCGCTGTCTAAGTTTGGTGGAAACGGGGGAAAATCTCTGGCGCGGTGATGAACCTTCCCCAACGCGATCTTCGGTGATGATTCGAGTTAGTAATTCTCATATTCGTTTTGGGACTTTTGAGCGTTTATTTCATATTAAACGTAGCGATTTAATTAAAAGACTCCTCGATCATGTGATTATTTATTATTATCCTGAAATTGATCCCACAGATAGCGATCGCTATTTACAATTTTACGCCGCTTTGATTGAAAGAACCGCTAAATTAGCAGCCCAATGGATGGCCGCAGGTTTTTGTCATGGGGTTCTCAATACCGATAATATGTCAATTACTGGGGAAAGTTTCGATTATGGTCCCTACGCTTTTATTCCTTCCTATAACCCCCAATTTACGGCGGCTTATTTCGACTACGGTGGCCGTTATAGTTATGGCAATCAGCCTTTTATCTGTCGCTTAAATCTAGAGTTACTGCAATCTCCTCTCGCCATGGTTGTCTCCTTGTTAGAGTTAGATATGGCTTTGGCTAACTATGACCAGCATTACAATTTTTATTATCAAAAAATGATGCTCAAAAAGTTAGGTTTTGAGGATATTTTTACTCCCGAATCCGCTTTGCTGGTAAGCAAAACTGTGGAAGTTCTCCAAGAAACTGGCCTCGGTTATCACGAATTTTTCTATCAATTAAGTGAACAATTTAATTACGGTTGGCGAGAAAATAGTTCTCTAATTCTTGAAAATATGGATTTACCGAAAGCTGATTGGCAACGTTGGCGAGAGTTATATAGTTTGGTCTTAAATCAATTACCCCTAGATTCCTTGGCTCAAATTGGCGATACCTTAACGCATTATAATCCTAAAACCGCTTTACTTAGACCGCTAATCGAATCGGTTTGGGAAGCAATTACCTATGAAGACGATTGGCAACCTTTCCACGAATTAGTGATAAAATTACAAAATAAACAGTAATTAAGTAAAAGGTTCTTGGTTAGGAGAGGCAAGAGGTAGTTAGCTCTGATTTGCCTCTAGGTTTGCTTCAATACGATCTAATTGGGAACCTGGCCACCACATCCACTTACTCATCCTTAAATAAGTTGTTAGTGTCCCCATCCTAACAAATCCTGCGGATAACTTGATTACCTTTAATCAGGCGATCGCTTTTCTGAAAAAATAGGGAGAGGCGATCTCCCTCTGATCGGTATAGATTGATATAATTATCCTATGTTTATCTGGTCGTCAAAATGTTGCTGAAAATCGTACAAATCGGTGATTCCCAAGCAATTACAATTCCTCAAGCAATCATGGAACAGTGTGAATTCACAGATGAAGTTGAGGCGATAGTTGATGGTAAAATGATTATTCTGAGTGCTAAAAAGAAGGTGAGGGAAGGTTGGTCTGAGTTATTTGATGATGCTCCTCTTGAAGCCGATTTACAGGATTGGTTGGGAGTAGAAAACGAGTTTGAGCGAGAAAATCAATGGTAGAAAGATTTGCCATCCTGTTGGTGGCACTCGATCCAACTAGGGGGTCTGAACTGCAAAAAACTCGGCCTTGTGTTGTTGTTTCTCCTAGTGAGATTAATGTTCGATTAAGAACAGTCGTTATTGCACCAATCACCAGTAATGTCAAAAATTACCCAACTAGAATCACAATTGACCAAGAAAATGTGCGAGGTAGTATCGCTTTAGACCAAATTAGGGCGATTGACAAAATCCGAATTGTTGCCAAAATTGGCAGTCTTGACGAACGATTAGCAATGATAGTGGCTGATCGCCTGGTTGAATTTTTTCACTACTGATTGTTACTGAATTTATTCGGTTTTAGGATCGCTTTTTTCTAATTTGAGATAGGGCAATCGATGTTTCCCTTCCAACCATTAAGAGTGTCAAAATAATAGTAAAATTTTGTGACCAAGTGCAGTCAGATATAAGAATCTTTGCTAGAATCCCAGAAGGCTTCTGTGATAAGTCTCCTTAAAGGAGATTGTTTACAGTACCCTAGGAGATATCCGAACAAACGGTTAAGGGTTTTAATCACCAACGTCGGGGATTATGAAAATCTATCAAATTTTATTCCAATCCCGACTTCTAATTCTTCCAGTTTGGTAATAAGTTGAAACTAGCTCAATATAATCTTTAAAATCATCATTTTCAACCACAATACGATTCACTGATTGCCAGTCAATTTCTGCCCTAGATTTTGCTGGTAAAAATATCTCACTTTCAGAAGGGTTTTCCGTATCTAGAATAATGACTCCAATTCCATGAAGTGCAGACAACATACGCAGTTCTTGTTCAATATTATCAGTTATAGAAGTTGTGACTAAATATCCTTCATTAGCCCAACTAGAATTACTAACTGCTTGAAAAAAGCTACTTCTAATATTAGAGCTATTCAGTTCCTTTTTAACCTCAAAAGACCAGAGCCTGACTCTTCTTCCTTCTCCTTCTTGAACGCAAGTTCTGACCAACTCATGCCATTCCTTATCAATTGCCTGCATTGCCACAATATCAGGATGTAACCATTGATTTCCTCCTGCTCCCCGTTGATTCTTAGAGCGTTTCTCATCAATTCTTTGACAATAAAGCTTGTATTCTATTTTGAGAAAATCAATTAAAAATGGATAAAGTTCTAGTTCTGATAAAACTTTTGTGGACGGAACAGATTGCACAGAAATTTCTTCTTCTAACTCACTATCTTCGTTATTATTTTGAGAGACAGTAAAGTAGGGAGAATCTTGATCAATCAATTTTTCAGGATCATACCAGTAAATTCTTGGACGAGGTTTATCCTGGCAGCAAATATGTGGTTCTTTCTTGATAATACTATCCTTATTTGAGCCAATTTCAGCGACAACCTGAGAAATAAAAGCTCTATCGCTGGGAAATCTTTCATTATTTCGCTTTTCCTTATAGTCTTCGGGATACTTTGCAACAATCGCTTCTGCAATTTGTCTTGCATTAAATTTTTCCCCCGGATGCTGCTTTAAAAACTCAGCTATCTTTTGAACTTGAGATAAGTTATACATTAATCGAGATCATTAATAATATAATGACTAAGTAACACTACCCCCCCCCATTTTATTCTATCAGATGATAACTTTTTCTGTAGCCGTAGGGTGCGTTCCCTAATGCAAGTCCTACTGCTCCACCGATCGATTTTTGGGGAACGCACCATGCCCAGGAATTGAAACTGTGAGTCTAAGTGCGATGCCGCCCTTCGACGTAGCTCAGGGCAAGTCTGGTGGGACCATGTTAGGGAAGATTCCCAATGTTTGGTTAAAATAGAGGGGCAAAAGTCGCCACAGGGTCGCTTCAATGACAGTTAGACAACCCCGCTACAGTAAAGAAGAATTTGCTCGACGTGGTAATGAGATTTATCAATCTCAGGTACGTCCCCAAGTCGAGGAGGGCAACTATGGCAAAATTGTGGCGATCGATATTGAGACAGGAGCCTTTGAATTAGCAAAGGATACGATGACTGCTTCAGACCGATTGCTAGAACCTTGCCCCGACGCTCAAATCTGGTGCGTTCGGATTGGTCATAGAGGAGTTCATCGCTTTGGTGTCGGTCGTTTGCAATAACTCTATGATGCAAGGAATTGTTGATCAAAACTGTGAGGCGACTATCCGACTGGTCGTAGGCAATGTAGATTCACAGAGGCAAATGATCGATGCTGTCATTCGAGGCGTTGCAGATCTGGCAAAGTGCGATCAATGCCAACCCTGCCCTGAAAGGGATGATCGAAAAACTGCCCGATGTGGTGTACTCCACACGGGAGCATGAACCTACAGTATCTGTTCGCGATAGCGGGACGGAGTCCACTCCAGAGGGTGTGCTATTGTACCTCCGCACGGATAGCGGCACCGATGCTTTGGCATGGGTGGACAAAGACGGCAACAGTGTTACCCAGTCTCAGATGCGGATTCGACCTATGGTGCGATGCAGCATTGATACCCCAACCTTGCTCCGCCATCCCCAACATCATGAACTCGTGACACGGGGGGCGGAACTGATCGCGGAGCAAACCAAAACGGTGGCGGGTCCCCTGGGCAATAAGCGCAGTGCAGCGGCACGGACTTATGATCGCCTGATGGCCTACACCCAAAAGATCCGCGAAACCACGCCTCTACTGGCCAGGGGGACGGAATGGGAACACCTGGAACGGGCGATCGAAGAAATCAACCAGCATCCGTTGAAGCAAAATGCGGTCTCGCGTAGCGAGCGCGTTGCGACCGCCAGCCTGAATCGAGAGTTCAAAGCGGGCATCAGCGATGAGCAGTTGGCAAAACTGGTGACATTTCTGCGAGACCATGCAGCCCTGTGTGTGATCAACCCAGAGGAACGGCAAGACGGAGCGCAGATTATCTGTTCGATGGGGTTATTTAGAGGCTAAAGTAGAGGCAGTTTCCCAGTATTTCCCCCTGTTGAGAAAACAACCTATGACTGAAACTAGGAGAAGAAACGATGCGATCCAATCTCTATGAAACAGATTTTTATGCTTGGACGTTAGAGCAGTCGAAGTTGCTTAAGGAGGGTGATTTTAAGCATCTAGATGTTATTAATTTAGTGGAGGAAATTGAGTCTTTGGGAAAACAACAGCGTCAGGAACTTAGAAACCGACTCGGTATCTTGATCGGACATCTGCTGAAATGGGACTATCAGTCTGAAAAGCGCAGTAAAAGCTGGCGAGTGACAATTCGTGAGCAACGGCGAGAAATTTGGCAACTCCTGAAGGAAAACCCTAGCCTCAAGCCCTATTTGATAGAGGCGATCGCCCATGCCCACGAATCTGGCATAGATTTGGTGGTCAAGGAAACACCCTTAAATTATGAAGACTTACCCCAAAATTGCCCTTATACATCCGAGCAATTGTTTGATCCTGACTTTCCTACTGATTTGAACCCTGCTTGAGTTGATCTAAGATGCCACTGAATCGCCAACGCGCCCAAAAGTATCTCCAGAAGTTTGATTTTGAGTCTCTGTTCATTGAAGAATTGGGCTGGGATACGGTCGACCGCGTCACGTTACCGTTTGAGGTGGATGGCGAACCCTTTGAGGTGGTTTCTATTACTCAAAAGCGCGGCTTTACCGTATTCAAGTGCATCACCCCAGAAATTCCAGCCCGCCCGATTCGGGTGAAGCTCGATCGCCAACTGACGGACTACAGCAAATCCCACCTGTTGGTGTTTGGGGATGAGGGCAAAACCCAACAAATTTGGATGTGGGTGCGGCAAGAACTGGGAAAACCCCTCGCCCCTCGATTTGAGCAATATCAGGTGGGACAGTCGGCGGAGCGGTTGTTGCAGAAGTTAGAGGCGTTGGCGATCGCCTTTGCGGAAGAAGAAAAGCTCACCCTGGTGGAAGTCGCCCAACGGGTCAAAAAAGCCTTTGATGTCGAGAAAGTCACCAAGAAATTCTTTACCCGATTTGAAAAGGAACACGGGAAATTTCTTAAATTTATTCAAGGTATTCAGTCAGAATTTGACCGCACCTGGTATGCTTCGCTGATGCTGAACCGTTTGATGTTTGTCTATTTCATCCAAAAGAAAAACTTTCTGGATAGCGATATTAATTACCTGCGAAATCGGCTCAAGCGGTGTCAGGCGGAATGGGGAACCGATACGTTTCATTCGTTTTATCGGCAGTTTTTGCTAAAGCTATTTCATGAAGGCCTGGGCAAGTCCGATCTCGCCTTGCGAGCGCGTTGCGACCGCAATCCTGAATTAGACCAACTGCTGGGCAAAATTCCCTATCTGAATGGCGGCTTGTTTGAAGTCCACCAGTTGGAAGAAAAGTATGATCGCACCCTGCAAATTCCCGATGCGGCGTTTGAGCAAGTCTTTAGTTTTTTTGATGAGTACGACTGGCATTTAGACGACAGACCGCTTCGCAACCAAAACGAAATTAACCCGGATGTACTGGGCTACATCTTTGAGAAGTACATCAACCAGAAGCAAATGGGGGCGTACTACACCAAGGAAGACATCACCGAATACATCAGCAAGAACACGATTCTTCCCTTTTTGTTTGATCAGGCAGAGAAGGGCTGTCAGGTTGCGTTTAAGCCAGAAGGGGCGGTATGGGCGTTGCTGCAAGAAAACCCTGACCATTACATCTATCCGGCTGTTCGTCAGGGTGTAGATATCGAACTCCCGACTGAGATTGCCGCTGGCATTGAGGATGTGGCGCAACGGGGCGACTGGAATAAGCCTGCTGCCGATGGATTTGCCCTACCCACAGAAACTTGGCGGGAGTATGTGGCCCGGCGCAAACGCTGTTGGTCATTGCGACAAAAGCTGGCAGCGGGGGAAGTTACCCAGATTAATGACCTGATTACCCATAACCTGGATATTCGCCAATTCGCCCAAGATGTGATCACCAGTTGTGAAAGTTCGGATTTATTGAAGGCGTTTTATCAAGCGATCGAACAAGTCTCGGTGTTAGACCCCACCTGTGGATCGGGGGCGTTTTTGTTTGCGGCGTTGAATATTTTGGAGCCACTCTATACAGCTTGTCTGGAACGGATGCAGGGGTTTGTGGATGAAGATGATCTGAGGTTGTCGCGAGAAGCAGACGCAAAACCGCGTTATGAATACTTCCGCCAAGTGCTGGCGGAGATGGCGAAGCACCCTAATCTTCGCTATTTTGTACTGAAGTCGATCATGCTCAACAACCTCTATGGTGTGGACATCATGGAGGAAGCAACGGAAATCTGTAAGCTGCGGCTATTCCTGAAGCTGGTGGCGCAGATGGAACCGCAACCCAAGAAGCAAAACTTTGGACTGGAACCGTTGCCGGATATTGATTTTAATATTCGGGCGGGTAATACGTTGGTGGGGTTTGCGTCGCTGAATGAAGTTTGCGAGGCGATGGCAAGGGATACCCAAACCGGGCAAGGTCGTTTGATTTTTGATGATGGGGTGTTGAATCGGATTGTGCAGGGTGCGGTGGCGGCGGATATGGAGTTTAAGCGGTTTAAGTCGCTACAAGTGCAAGATTCTATTGCGGGTGCGGATGTTGCAGAATCTAAGCGGTTATTAAAGGCAGCTTTGGTACAATTGCGGGAGGAGTTGGATCGCTATTTAGCGGAAGAATATGAGTTGGGTTTGTCGAAAAAGTCAGGGGCTTTTCAGAAATGGAAGGAAAGTCATCAGCCTTTTCATTGGTTTGTGGAGTTTTATAGCATTATTAATCGCGGTGGCTTTGATGTGATTATTGGTAATCCACCGTATGTTGAGTACAAAAATGTACAGAATACTTACAGGGTTCGAGAGTTTAAGACTATAGACTGCTCGGATTTATATGCATTTACGATCGAGCGTTCTTTAAGTCTTTTATTCAAGAAAGGGCGGATCGGTATGATTGTTCCCATATCTATCGTAAGTACCGATGGATTTGACTCCTTACGAAAGCTCCTTAAGGGGCAGAAATATATATCATGGAACCTGAATTTTGCAGAACGCCCTTCCAAATTATTTACTGGAGTTGAGAAACGTTTGACTATATGGCTTACAAGTAAAATTAGTGAAGAAATACAAACATTATCTTATCTCGAAGGATACAAGCGATGGCTTGCAGAGGAAAGAGACAATCTTTTTGCTCAAATTAAATTTGTGAAGCACAATTATTTATTACATTTAGTCAGTACATCAATCCCTAAAATATCTTCAGCTATAGAGGCTAATATACTGACACGATTGTCTGAACAAAAGCCATTAAAGGCATTCTTTTCAAAGGGTAATCGAAGTATTATTTATTATACAAGAAAACTTCGATACTTTGTTCAATTTTGTGATTTTGTACCCAGAATCGTTAATAGTCAGGGTGAAGTAGTTGAACCATCAGAATTAAAGATGCTCTCTTTTTCATCTAATGTATTAAGGGATGTTGCGATTGCTGCCTTGAATTCCAGCCTGTTCTTCTGGTTTTTTAATTGCTACTCTGACGTTAGGAACGTTAACCGAAGAGAAATTGAAGAATTCAGGCTATCAATGAATGAAATTGAATCTGAGTTGGTACCAACTCTTAGTAGTCTTGCAAATGAATTAATGCAGGATTTTCAGATAAATTCTCAAGAACTAACAAATAATTATGGTAAATATGGTGTTTTGACTATCCAGTCTTTTCAGCCAAGACTCTCAAAACCCATCATTGACGAAATCGATCGCGTTCTTGCCCAACACTACGGCTTCACCGAGGAAGAACTCGACTTCATCATCAACTACGACATTAAGTACAGAATGGGTCGAGATAGCGGAGGAGAGGATTAGGATCTATGCCAGCCAAAGATATTTATCACGACAACTGCAAACAAGCTCTGATTAAGGATGGTTGGATCATCACCCACGATCCCTACAACCTAAAAATTGGCAGAAAAGATCTGTTCATTGATCTGGCAGGTGAAAAACTCATCACCGCTGAAAAAGATACCCAGAAGATCGCTGTCGAAATCAAAAGCTTTATCAGCCCTTCTGAAATTCGCGATCTTGAAACGGCTCTCGGTCAGTACGTCTTATATCAAAACATTCTGAGCCGAATTGACCCTGAACGCACCCTCTACCTAGCCATCCGTGATGCCAGCTTCTTAAAGCTATTTGAGCAAGAAATTGGGCAGATTCTTTTAGAGAATCAAGTTTTAAAGCTGTTTACATTTAACCCTGATCAGGAGGTTATCACTCGATGGATCGCTTAAATACTTATCGGCAAATTATCCGTAATGTTCTCAAACCTTACGCTGACATTACTTATGCCAACGTCAACGTCAAAAATCGTGCTGCCTTTGATCCTGAAACTGACCAGTATATTATTTTGTCTGAAGGTTGGGATCACCAGCGCCATTTGCATAGTATTTTACTGCACCTTGAAATTGCCAATGGAAAAGTTTGGGTGCAATATGATGGCACCGAAGATGGTATTACCGATGAACTCCTTAAAGCAGGCATTCCCAAAGAAGATATCGTGCTTGGTTTCCATGAACCCGAAGTTCGACTTCATACGGGGTTTGCAATTGCCTAAACTTAGAATCGATCGCATTCTTGCCCACCACTACGGCTTCACCGACGAAGAACTCGACTTCATTATCAACTATGACATCAAATACCGTATGAGCAGAGATAGTAAAAGTAAAAAGTAAAAAGGTAAAGGGCAAAAGTATGAAGTGAGTTGGAGCGATGATGAGAGGACAGCAAAAAATGGGGCAATTCCAAACTTTTGCCTTTTTACTTTTACCTTTTGCCTTTCCTCACCGCATGGGGCGTGATAGCGGAGGGGATGACTGATGAATTTCAAGTTTTCAAATCATGCTTTGGAAGAAATGGAAAAACGAAAAGTCCCCATTTCCTTTGTAGAAGCCGTCTTAGAAAATCCACAGCAAACTCTGCAACAAGACGAAGAGATCACCATTTATCAATCTCAAATTGATTTTGGCACAGGCAAGCTTTACTTACTTCGAGTCTTTATCAATATCACCAGTGACCCCGCAATCGTTGTAACCGTTTATCGTACCAGCCAAATTAAAAAACATTGGAGGAACCCATGAAAATCAAATATGACCCCGAAGTAGATGTGATTCGGATTACCCTCAAGGATGTAGAGATTGACGAGAGTGATGAAGAAACGCCCGGCATTATCCTGGACTTTGACTCTAACCGAAATGTCGTTGGCATCGAAATTCTTCAGGCTTCCAAACGGATTGATAACCCGCAAGCCATTGAATATATGATTGCTCAAGCGGCGATCGCCTCCTGATATGATTTACCAAACTGATGCAATCAAAGCAGGAGAAACCCTATGGCACAAGTAAAAATCTACTACGAACCCGAAATGGAATTGTTAACCGTCTTTTGGCAACCACCCCGTAAAAATCAAAACAACAATACTTAAAAAAGGCTTAAAAATGATCAGTAACAAGGGTAAAAAAACAAGTCACCCCTGGTGTTTTCCCCGACGATATTGCAGATTATAATTAATGAAACAGGTTTTGTTGCTATAGGGATTCGTTTTGGCCAGCCATGACCGATGAAGACGATTGGCAACCTTGCCAAGAATTAGTGATAAAATTACCAAATAAACGATTATAGCGGTTCTCGCATCTGTGCGGCACACTTAAACCTTTGCTGATTAAGCTGTTCAGGATTGGAAATGTACCTCTTCTGAATCAGAAACGCTATATTTTTCCCCTAACCCTAATCCCTCAAGCCCAATAAAATTATGATGCACGGTTTTATTCCCCCTCATCGTTATTTTCCCTATCTTACTTGGACCGATATAGATTTAATGCCAGATAAGGAAAATGTGGTAATTATTCAACCCATCGGTGCGATCGAACAACACGGACCCCATCTCCCTATTGCCGTCGATGCTGCCATTAGTTTAGGGGTTTTAGGCAAAGCTTTCGAGAAGTTAGATGATAATATTCCCGCCTTTGCTTTACCCTGTCTCTACTACGGAAAATCTAACGAACATTGGTCTTTTCCCGGTACTATTACCCTCTCCGCAGCCACCGTATTAACAGTCATTCAAGAGATGGCTGAAAGTCTCTATCGTTCGGGTTTTCGCAAGTTAGTATTAATGAACTCCCACGGCGGACAACCGCAAGTTATGGAAATTGCCGCTAGGGATATTCATCAACAATATCCCGATTTTTTAGTATTTCCTTTTTTCACTTGGCGAGTTCCCCACAATGCGGCTGAATTATTCTCGGAATATGAATTAGAATACGGTATTCATGCAGGAGATGTGGAAACTAGCATTATGTTATCATTACTGCCAGAACAGGTAAAAATTGAGCGGGCTGTCCGAGAATATCCCCAGGGTTTGCCAGAAAATAGTTTGTTAACTATGGAAGGAAAATTACCCTTTGCTTGGTTAACTAAGGAATTAACTAAAAGTGGAGTGATGGGAGATGCTACTAATGCAAGTAAAGAAAAAGGCGATCGATTATTAGAATCCGTTGCTAATGGTTGGGTACAGGCGATCACTGATGTTTATCAATTCCGTCAACCGAAGTTATAGCCAATTGAACATTCCGACAACAAAAATTAATTTTTCTCAAGCAATATCCCGAACCTGTTGATAGCAGTTATCTTAATGATCAGGTACGAAGTTTTCGTTTTCGGGAGTCGGTCTTCCATACCAAATTAGGTTACACTTCATCTTTATGAGAAACGCTGTAACACACAAAAATTAGCCGTTTCAGTCCCCTAAGGCTGCTGACTTAGAAACAATTGCGTTAGAATTAAAGAAATATTACAAGTGGTTGACAAAAATGAGTAAGCCTGATATAGAAACCATTGCCCTCCAGTTAGAAAGCAGCAACTCCAAAGATCGTCTGCTGGCCTTGGCATCCCTGCGAGAAGTGACCCCAGAGGAAGCTGTACCCTTGATCAAAAAAGTCCTTTATGATGAAATGCTGCCAGTGCGATCGATGGCTGTCTTTGCCTTGGGAGTCAAACAAACCGAGGAATGCTTTCCTATCCTAGTGGATTTGTTAGCCAATGATGCCGATTATGGCATTCGCGCCGATGCTGCGGGGGCCCTAGGTTATTTAGAAGATATTCGCGCTTTTGAACCCCTACAACGGGCTTTTTACGAAGACACACAATGGTTAGTCCGCTTTAGTGCTGCCGTTGCTTTGGGCAATTTGCGCGATATTCGGGCTAAACAGGTGTTATTATCGGCTCTCGATAGTAACGAAGCGGTTATTCAACAGGCCGCTATTGCCGCTCTTGGGGAAATCAAAGCAGTGGAAACCGTCGAGAAGCTTTTAACTTTTGTTAACTCCGATGACTGGTTAATCCGGCAGCGGTTAGCGGAAGCTTTAGGCCATCTTCCGGCGGAAAAAACGATCGCGGCCTTAAATTTTTTGGTCAAGGACGAACACCCGCAAGTATGCGAAGCTGCCCGTTTATCCTTGCAAAAATTGGCCAAGGTCTAGGGATAGGATAGAATAAATAATCTATTCTTCCAGAGCGATCAATCTTTGCCTACAGCCATTCATGGACATTCAAGAATTTATTAATCTCTGTGCGGGTAAATGGTTTTCTCAGCGCACCAGTTATCAATTAGCTGCCCAAAAAGTTGCCAATAATAAAGCAGAAATCACCATCGATTTGCTGGCTGCCGATGCTGTCGATGTGGTGCAATTATGTTTAGAAAATAACTGTCAGTCCCAGACCAGTCTGGGGGGATGGAAAGCGACTTGGGATAATTCTGTAGATTATGGACAACCGAAAAAAATCGGTTCTAGCTATTTAGTTTGGCTGCCCTCAGAGAATTCTTGGCAAGGAAAATTAATCACATCGGACGGTAAATCGGCAGCGCTGGGAGAATATCATCTCAGAAGCGATCAAGCTTTAACTTTAACCATCGAAGATAATCACCATCGTATCGAGGAAAGAATCTGGTTTGCTAGTCCTAATCTGAGATTGCGTACCAGTATTATCCAGTGGGACAATGGCGATCGCCAGACGGTTTTCTATTCGGAAATTCGCAAAATGGTTGCTTCTAAGTAGGGTTTGCTGAAAAAGTTTTTCCTGGGGGTTGGGGGTTGGGGGTTGGGGTGTGGGGTGTGGGGTGTGGGGTTTTACCCATTTTGAGGGAGTCAATTACCTAATTTTCAGGGAAAAAGTCCCTGAATTTTCCCCCCGATCACTCCCATGTCCGTTACTTTTTGATTTCCCAACAAGGTTTTTAGATTTATTCAGCAGCTCCTAAGTAGTTGCTATCTCCAATGTCTGAGGTGGGGAAGACAGGGTTAATCTTCCACCACTCCAGTCAAATCCTGCTAACGTCGGCCACGTCTGCTGCTGCCGAAACCACTGCGACTAGGGGTACGACGGGAACCAGAGGAACCAAAACTAGGAGAACGTTTGACATTATCAGATTTACCCGAATTCTTCAGGGTACTGGAACCATAACCGGAACCACTGGGTTTTGTGGTGGTGGTGCTGCTGCGATTGGGACTAGAGGTAGTATTACTGGGATAACGACGTAAATTGCCAGTAGAACGGAGAGTTTGCCGGTTTTTGACTGCCGGAGGTGGACTATTATGTTTAGTCCGGTATTGATCTACTGCCTGATTATAAGTGGAACCGTAACCACCAAAACCGGTCATCACACCTCCAGGAGTATAGAGGGGGGGAACGTAATATTGAGGACGAAAGAGCAAGCTACCCAAAGCTTGACCAGCAACAGCACCGAAAAAAGGACTCCAAAAACTCGATTCTTGCCGAATCACCACGGTTTCTTGTTGTCCAGTTTGGGGATTGTTCCGCACTTCCGTGACATTATGGACATACTCGATTTTAAAATCTTCGGTCATGTACAGGGTAGCCTGATCACCGTTGATTTCTACTGCGGTTTTTTCCCCTTTAGCAATGTCCTCCTCGGTTAATCTAGCCATTTGTAGGTTAGTGGTGCGAAAGAGGGGTGAAGTCCCCCCAGGGGTGTTTAACAGCATTAAGGTATAAGTGCCATCTCCATCATCGTAGGTAGCTTGTTGCACCTCGTAGCGACCGCTACTAACCTGATTGGATTCTTGTCTTACACTACTGTTATTGGCTGACGGTGACTGAGTTTGATTTGACGAGGAACCACAGGCCACCGTTGTGCAACAAAGGGTAAGAATTAAAAGGATTGTCGTTACTTGGCGCAGCATAAGGGCAAAATTAAGACTATAAAGGCAGCAATTCGGGGAAATTGAGTAATAGTTGCTCATTGGTCAATTCATCCCCCAATTGAGCAGGAGAAAAATGTACCTGAATCGCACGCAGCCGACCTTGGTAGTGAAGGTTAATTATTGATTTTAAACCATCTTCCAGGGCCTCTCGATCGGCTAGGCTAGTTTCTAAAGCAGCACTCTCACCCTCGAAGGCTATTGTGATCATAACAACTAAGTTATCGGTGACGGGTAAAGTTAAGGGTTCCTTTTCCCCCACTTCCCCAGACACCGATTCACTTAGGTATCTGGCCGCGGAATCGGTAAACAGTTCGTTAACGTAGTCTCCCGCTTCCCCCTCATTCCAAAAAATATCGCCCTCATTAGCTACAGAAAACCAATAGAGGTTCATCTGCAGCAGATTTTGACAAATTTCTACTAAACCCTCTCCCATGACCTCTAAATCGCCTTCGGAATCGATCGCCTCCCGGCCGGTACGATTAAGAATACCGATCAGGGGTGCGACTTCTTGGCCGTAGAGATGCAAAAATAAGCGACAGACCACATAGCGAGTTTTACCCGCAAATTTCTTAAAGCGATCGCCTAAAGAACTCATAATAGACCTCTGGTAAAAATCAAAAATTGTTGTTAAGGTTAGGAGTCGGTCGTCAGGAGAGAGGAGAGAGGAGATAGGAGATAGGAGACTTTTTTATTTATTCTCCCCACTTCCCACTTTCAAGTCAGTAGTCTTGAAGCCATCAGCTAGATCAAGGTGATAATCAAGTAAACAGCCAAAAAGCCATCAGCTTTTATTTATCTTGCCATCTTCTAGGCTTCTATGCCTTGATGCCCTGGGAACAGTCTATAATTACTTAAAATCCTATTGGTGTGAGCAAATGGCTGTCCAACTACAACAAGCTTTAGTGGTTGCTTCCTATATCTTGAAACAGCGTCTAGCAGGAAAAAAGCGTTTTCCCTTAGTTTTAATGCTAGAACCCCTATTTCGCTGTAATTTAGCCTGTACTGGCTGCGGTAAGATTCAACATCCCCCGGAAATCCTCCGTAATCATCTCACCCCGGCAGAATGTTTCGCAGCGGTGGAAGAATGCGGGGTTCCCGTGGTTTCCATCCCCGGGGGCGAGCCGCTTTTACATCCACAAATCGATGAAATTGTCAAGGGGTTAGTGGACAGAAAAAAATTCGTCTATCTCTGTACCAATGCTCTGTTATTGGAAAAAAGCCTAGATAAATTTACTCCTTCACCCTATCTTACCTTTAGTGTCCATCTGGACGGTTTAAAAGCACATCACGATCGCTGTGTGGATCGAGAGGGAGTATTCGATAAGGCAGTACAAGGGATTAAAGCGGCGAAAGCGAGAGGTTTTCGGGTTACTACTAATACCACGGTTTTTGAAGGCACAGAACCGCGAGAAATGCAGGAATTTTTCGATTTTCTCGCTACTTTGGGCATCGATGGTATGATGATTTCCCCCGGTTATAGTTATGAGTGGGCCCAGGATCAAGATAGTTTCTTAAAACGGGAGCAAACCAGAGCTTTATTCCGAGAAATTCTCTCACCCTGGAAATCAGGTCAGAAAAAGTGGAATTTTAACCATAATCCTCTCTTTCTCGATTTTCTCATCGGTGAACAGGACTATGAATGCACTCCTTGGGGTAGTCCTAGTTATAGTCTTTTAGGATGGCAAAAACCCTGTTATTTGCTTAACGAAGGACATTACAAAAGCTTTCGGGAACTTTTAGAAGAAACCAATTGGGATAACTACGGTCGAGCCAGTGGCAATCCTCAATGTGCCGATTGTATGGTACATTGCGGCTATGAACCGACCGCGGCCATGGCAGCTTTTAAACCGGCTAATATGGGACGTGCGATGCAGAGTCTCATCGGAGTCTAATCTAAACTGATTCTAACCAGACGGCGGGGACTTGACTAGGGCGATCGGGTAATTGCATCCATCCCATTTCGCACAGACGAATTACCGAACTTAATTTTTCTACCAAAGCGGGATCGAAACGAATCCCGCTATAATTTTGACAGCGTTCTAGGGCCTCTCCTAAATCTAGAGCTAGTCGATCGCCTCGCGGTTGAGTTAATTCCTGAAAATAGGCTGATAATCCTAAAATTCGCGACTCTAGGCTGATTTCTTCCCCTTTTAGTCCGTTGGGAACGCCGCTACCATCCCAGTATTCAAACTCATGGTAAATAATCTGTTGAATTGGAGCTAATTCGGGCATAGTGGCGAGTAATTGTGCGCCTAATACCGATCTATCCCGCCAAAATAACGCATTTGCTCCCTCTAACTGACTGGCACGCTGTCTAAAAACTTCGATCGGAGCCTCCGCTAGACCGATGCGGTATAATAAACCAGCTAATCGTAAGCGTCGCAATCTCAGGGTGGGTAAATCGAGCAATTGTCCCAACATTTCCGCTAAAGCGGCCACCTGTAGGGAAGCGAGGGGATTATCAATATCTCTTTCATCGACTTTTTGAGCCATTCTTAGAAAAGCTTGCAGTTTATTAGCGGCTAAATTTTTATTTAAACGGGATGCTTGTCCTTCTAAGTCGCTTAATTCTCGTGCTTGTCTGCTGACGGTGACTAACTGCTGCTGACTGGTTTGCAGATAGGTGACGATGCGAGAGACTACTCCCGTTAAATCCGTGGGAATGGGATTAATATTTTGACTAATTTCCTCTTGTTGTCTGCTTAAATCGGCCGCTAGACTGGGATTATAGGGATGCAGACGCTCAATTAAGATCGTAGCGGCTTTTGCGACTAAATCCCGATCGAATGTCCATAAACCGTAGAATTTTCGCTCCGTGTCTATTTGGGGTTGACTATCGGACCGGTATTCTTCCGGGGATAACTCATGACAGAGTACCATGGAGGCGTAATCGGGGGAAAGAATGATTAAATTCCACTCATTAACCAAACTATCGCTATTATCTAAGTTCACTAGCGAAACATTCTCTAAACTGCCGGTTTTATGCTCAGAAAAACCACTATCGGCCACGGCAGCGATCGCAATATGACGAGAAGAGCGAGCAATATCTAAATAGCGCTCAGCTTCCTGTAAATACCATTTTCCCTGTTGAAAGGTGACTAATACCAGTGGTTTATTTGTACTGTCTGGGCTGCTAGTTTGCAAGATATGATCTTCAAGAGCATGACAGAGGGCTACAAGGGTATTCTTAAAATAGACCCCGTAACTGCTGGGTAATCGTCCCGATGAAGCTCTTTTTAACTGTTGTAAGCTGGATTCTACGGTCATAAGTGGCAAGATTAGGGGTTGAGTGAGGGGAGAGAGGAGAATAAATAAAAGCCATCTCCTGTCTCCTGTCTGCTGACTACCGGCTCCTGACTGCCTCAAAGGGGTTTATTCTACCACCCAGGGAGTGATTGCGGGAGTCCAATTAGCTAATTCCGCATCGCTAAACCAGAGACTAACTTCATCTTTGGCGGTATCTGGACCATCGGACCCATGGATAAGATTGCGTCCGACACTAATGCCAAAATCACCGCGAATCGTACCTGGTTCAGCATTGAGGGGATTAGTGGCGCCAATAATTTTTCTAGCGGAGGCAATTACTCCTTCTCCTTGCCAAACCATGGCCACCACGGGGGAGGAGGTAATAAAATCGACTAAAGAACGGAAAAAGGGTCTTTCTTTATGAACAGCGTAGTGTTTTTCCGCTAATTCGCCAGAAACCTGCATCATTTTCAACCCAACCAGCGTAAAACCTTTAGCTTCAAAGCGTTGAATAATTTCCCCCACCAGATTGCGCTGTACACCGTCGGGTTTAATCATTAAGAAAGTGCGTTCCATACTGCCTCTTAAAATTTAGTCATAAATTGTCCCGAAACCCAGATTAACCCAGAATGGCATCCTAGAGAACGGCATAATTTTCGCTTCAATTGCTGAGTTAGCTTGCCGTCCGAATCAGATAAGCTAATAGGAAGTTTTCGTTTTGGCTCCCTGTTCCCTGCTCCCCAATTCATAATTCCTTCTCCCCATTCCCCCTACTCCCTGTTCTTCTATACTTTTTAAACAAGATTTAGTATCACTATAGGTGGGAGAGAGTCACAAATATTAAGAGGCACCGAAAAAATGAGTCTAAAACTTTACTTTTTGCGTCATGGCGAAACCACAGCCAGTCAAACGGGTAGTTTTTGCGGTCGATTAGACTTGGAATTAACTCCGGCCGGCTATGAAATGGCCAAGGATTTCGCTCTTGCCTATCGAGATGTGCCTTGGACAGGGATCTATTCTAGCCCCCTCAAACGCACCATGGCCACGGCCACCCCCTTAAGCGATCTCTTAGGTATTCCCATCCACAAACGGGAAGGATTAAAAGAGATTGCCTACGGCCAATGGGAGGGAAAAACCGCAGCTGAGGTTAATCGGGAGTTTCATGATGATTATGTGCGCTGGTTAGCAGATCCGGGCTGGAATTCTCCCACAGGAGGCGAAAAAGGCATCGATATCGCTCGCCGCAGTTCGGAAGTATTAGAGGAAATCGACCATAATCACGATGATGGCCATATTTTGATCGTTTCCCATAAAGCAACGATCCGAATCGTGTTATGTTCTCTTTTAGGCATTGATATCGGCCGTTATCGCGATCGAATTGCCATGCCCGTGGCCTCGGTAACGATCGTCGAATTAGCCGAACACGGTCCCCTCTTTCAAGTTATAGGCGATCGCTCTCACCTCCGCAATGACCTGCGCTCCCGAGCGGGAACCTAACCAGTCAACAGTAACAACAGTAACAAGGAAAGCCCCAGATTTGGTCTCCTGAAAAACTATGTGCTTGATGTTATATTTTCTACGACACGGACAAACGGCCTATAGCAAAACGGGAGGATACTGTGGTACTCCAGAAAATGACCCCGGTTTGACTGCCGAAGGCATCGAAATGGCGGAAGAATTCGCCGATGTCTATCGTTCTTTACCTTGGCGCGCGGCCTACGTCAGTCCCCTCCAAAGAGCTATTCAAACCGCTAAACCTCTCTGTGAAGCGGTGGGACTGAAATTAGAAATCCGCCAGGGATTACAAGAGATCGGTTATGGTCTTTGGGAAGGTATGCACCCCAACGATATTGATCGTCAATATCATGATCTCTATGTGCGTTGGTTGACGGATCCCGCTTGGAATGCTCCCCCCAACGGAGAAAGGGGTATCGATATCGCCCGTCGTTCCGCGGCCGTTTTGGAGGAAATTGAACACACCCACAGTGATGGCAATATCCTGATTGTTTCCCACAAGGCCACCATCCGGATCATGCTCTGTAGTCTGATGGGTATCGATGTGGGCCGTTATCGCGATCGGTTTGAAATGCCCGTGGCCGCTGTCAGTATCGTCGAATTAGGCAGTCGTGGCCCGCTTTTCCATGGCATCGGTTTACGTTCCCACCTCAGTGAGTACCTGCGTTCTCTCCCCTGCACCTGATCAGTGATCAGATGTGAGTTTTCATGCTCAATCCAGTTATTAAAAACTGATTATCTATTCCCTCTTTTGCCTTTTGCCTCTTGCCTTTTGCCTCCCCTGATATGTAGCCTATACTCAACGGATTTAGTATTACTTCCCACTTGATCATTCAATCCAAGCTTTTGATCAGTTATCAGTGACCAGTGATCAGTGATCAGATGTCAGTTTTCCTACTCAATCTGGTTATTAAAAACTGATTATCTATTCCCTCTTTTGCCTCTTGCCTTTTGCCTGTCCTGATATTTAGCCTATACTCAACGGATTTAGTATCAGGTCACTGATTACTGTTTACTGATCACTGAAAATACTCCCCACTTCATAATTCATAATTCATAATTCATAATTCCCAATTTATGCCGAAAATCCATCACTTTGAGCTATTACCTTCCACTAATACTAAAGCTTGGCAATTATTAGAATCGGGGGAAAATCCGCCTTTTCTGGTGATTGCTGGTCAACAAAGTGCCGGGAGAGGACAATGGGGACGGGAATGGATTTCTGAACAGGGGGGATTATATTTATCTTTGGCGTTAAATCTGGATTTAGAGGTGGATAAATCTGCCCATCTCGTTCTCGCTACAGTTTGGGGCATCGCTCATCACCTCAATTGTCAGGAAATACCTGTTAAAATCAAATGGCCGAATGATTTGGTATTATTAGGGCGCAAACTAGGGGGAATTAACCTAGAAACCCGGATTCAGGGTCAAAACATCCGGCAAGCAGTCATCGGAGTGGGCATCAATTGGGCTAATCCTGTCCCCCCCACGGGTATTAATTTACAAGCTTTTACTGGCAATAAAATCACCTCGATCGCTCAATTAACTTCTCTCACCAGCGATGCTATCCTCTACGGCTATGAATATTACTGTCATCACGGTATAAAAGCCCTATTAGCCTCCTATTTAGAACTTTTTGCTAATTTTGGTCAAAAGATAGTTTTCGAGGGCTATCAGGGCATAATAACGGGGGTAAGCGATCGAGGGGAATTAAAAGTTAAACTCACCTCGGACAATGCCAGTAGCGAAATCTATCTACCGGCCGGTAGGGTCAGTCTCGGCTATAATTGAGTCTAAATATTTTTTTGACTAAACTGTGAGAAGTGAGGCCGCCCTATGTATCCTTCATCGGTGATATTGAAACTTTTTCTAGGGAAATCCTTAAAAAAGAAGCTGAGTTTATGCAGTGGTCTCGGTTTAGTAATCAGCGGTCTGATTACTCTTGCTCCCAATGCGATCGCTAATTCCGAAATTGGCAGCGAAACCCCGGTGGTGGAAAATGCCGCCCCAACTCTGAAAGCCCCCGTTATCAAAGAAAATACTAATCCTGCCCCCCGTCTGGCTATCCCCGAAAACCATCAAACCGATATGCCTACCCTTGCCCCCCGGGCCGGCGGTAAAAATAATTTTATCGATACTAGAAACTTTAACCCCCCCAGTTCCGTTGTCGTCACCGAGCGCCGCAGTGGTTGCCAAACCATCGCCCAAAATGGTCAACTGGTAGGAGGTAGCTGTAATCTGGCGGCCCGGGCCTCCCGTCGTCAGCCGGTCAGCACTGTGGCCAAACCCTTACCCCCGGTTAATCTGGCCCGGGTACGTGTCAATCCTAATCCAGCCGTGCGGGTAGGACGGCAGCCCCGAAATCAGCCGGTTATCGCTAACAATTCCCTGGGTCGTTATGCCCCCACTCTCGTGGCTTCTAGCGCCCCGGTACGTCTGGCCGCCCCGACGGTGATTGCCAGTCAGGTGGTAGCCCTCAATCCCCCGGAATGGAATGGCGTAAAATTAGCTTTGGCCCCGGTGACTCGCGCAGAAGTGGAAGCAATCAGCGAAGCGACCACCTATGAGCGCGCCACCCGTTTAAGTCCCACGGATTCTAACCAAACTCAACGCACCGATTTAATCTTTCCCCTCGCCCTTCCCGCCCAAATTACCTCGGTTTTCGGGTGGCGAAATCATCCGGTCAGCGGGAATCGGGCCATGCACGCGGGTACTGATTTAGGCGCACCAATGGGAACACCTGTATTAGCCGCCTACGCGGGGGAAGTGGCCACCGCCGACTGGTTAGGAGGTTACGGATTAACGGTGATTTTACGTCACCTCGATGGTAGTCAAGAATCTCGTTATGCACACCTTTCGGAAATTACCGTCAAACCGGGAGAATGGGTGGAACAGGGTGCGGTTATCGGTCGTGTGGGTAGTACGGGACTTTCTACTGGTCCCCACCTACACTTTGAATGGCGACACCTAACCGAACAGGGTTGGACCGCCGTAGATGCCGGTTTACATCTAGAATTAGCCCTCGATAATCTGGTACAGAGAATGCAAATGGCCGCAGCCACTGACTCTAATCAGAATTGATTGGTCCTGGCTGACAACCATAGCAGTTTTTGGAGCTTAAAAACGCATCGTTGAGCTTTTGCCCAATTGATGCGTTTCCATACATTCGCAGTCTTAAGTAGTTGGACAAAAATAAAGTTAACTGTGGGGTAAGGAGTCAGGAGTCAGGAGTCAGGAGACGGGAGACGGGAGACAGGAGACAGGAGACGGGAGACGGGATACACGCTAAGATACAAATAATAAACTTGAGAGAAGCACTTGATTAAATATGACTCTAACTGACGTTGAAGTAAATCCCTCGACTCCAGAAGATTTTTTAGATTCTGAAACATTAGTACAGGTCGATTTAATGCAGCAAAAGATTCAACAATATTTACAAACCCTATCAGTAGAAAATTTAAAGATGATTCTAGAATTTGCCGCTTATTTGTCAGATAAAGAAAGTGAAAAGGCAACGCAAGAAATTAGAGCAATCCCGAATATTATGGAACATTTGAAAGAAGCTGAAATGGATTTACAATCAGGTTGCCTCATTGATTGGGAAAGCTGAGATGACTTATAAAGTCCGTTTGACAGCTAAAGCAAATAAAGTTTATTCTGAAGCGGATCCAATCTTAAAAAAGAAGATTGCTAAGTGTTTAAAACTCCTTCAAGAAACACCGAAAAATTACCCTCAAATTAAAGCATTAAAGGGAGAATTTGCTGGGAAGTATCGCTTCCGCGTTGGAGACTATCGGGTTATCTATACAGTTGATGATAGTTAGTCTCAAGTTATCGTCTTGCTGATTGAACATCGCAGTCAAGCTTACCGCCAATAAATAGGGTTTGCTGAACAAGTTTATTGTTGAAGTCAGTCAGGAAGCGGGAGTTTCAGGCTTTGTTGTCCTCTTTTTGCACTAATTTGTGTTCTATAAAAATGGTAATGCAAGGTTTTTGAAGCTCCCAATCCTCATAGTGTTAAGTAGGTAGGCACAATTATTTGTAGGATGGGTTAGCGGTAGCGTAACCCATGCGGGCGTTGGGTTTCATGCTTCAACCCAACCTACGTTCATCTTATATTTAATTCTACCCACCCACTTAATATTCGGTAATCTCATCCAATTGGAAAGGCAAGATTTGAGAAAAAAAGTAGAAGTTAAGGAATGCGGAGCATTCGGTCTTCGATTTCTTGCCAGACGGTAGGGGAAATATTAACAGCCACTTTTTGGCATTCGAGAATCCGGCGATTAATATAAAAATAATGCTCGTCTATTTCGCGAATTTCGTCGGTGGATAAATTAAGTAATTCAGGCGTTAAATTAAAAGCAGTATTCCACATTTTAAATAATTGATCACCAAATTCTTGACGTTCTTTTTTAGTTGCTTTATCATAAAGAATAATTTGTTTGAAAGCTTCTAAATCAGCGATTAATTGGGAAAAATTAACCTTAGAAACAATTCGATCCTGAGCCAATAAGTTAACTAACCGGACAAACTCATCGATGAGTTTGGGGGTAAAGAGGATGCTGACGATGTCGTAGGCGTAGGCGTGGACGATGGCGATGCTGTTGGTGGTGACGATGCCGATGGCGATGGAGATGCCGCGGGCGGTGACTTTGGCGATGCAGTCGGCGATGACGATGGCGTTGGCGATGAAGAGCCAATAGACGAGCGCTCTTCTTCCTACAGGTTTAATCGGACTATCAACAGAATCTTTAGTCATCTCATCTGCCCATTGCAAAATCGGCACTAATTTTTGACCGAGGGGCGTTTTAAGATAATTATGGGCTTCTTTCTCCATTGCTAATAACAATTTATCGGCTTTCCCTCGCATCAAACCCGCCACTAACAAAAACACCTCTTGCCAACGAGTTTCTGTTACATAATTCTTAACTGTTTCTTCAATCAAATCATTATCATAGATATACTGAGCCGTCAGGTATTCCTGAAGGGTTAAATGAGAAAAAGAATAGATATCTCTCGCCCGCTCTACTAAAATTCCCTGTTCAATTTCAATGGTTTTTAATACTTTTTCTCCGTCTAGATGTTGCGGAGCATTTAAGTTTTGTTTAAGGTGATCTTTAATTTGCTTAACAATTTCTCGTTTTTCTAGAAAAAGTTTATCTGCTACAAAATTCTGATAAGCAACTTCAGACAGCAAAATTTCTTCTTGCTCAATACTGAGATTTTCATAAACTAAACCGCGATTAGGTAAACGTTTTTCGGCTGACCATTTTTCCAATAAAATTCGTAACGCATCTTGATAAAGGCGACTGCGATTTGTGGGAAAAGATTGATTTTCATCATAAACCAAACACAAAAAAGTCAACAATAACGGTGTATGGGCTAACTCTTTTGCACTTTTATACTCCTCCTTTTGCAACAGTTCCCAACAATTTTTAGCTGTCTCATTTTTGCGATCTAATTCGGAACTAAACCAATGTTCAATAAAACTTTGAATTTGCTGATCATCAAATTCGACAATTTCAATATCGGTAAATCGTTGAAGATGAGTTCTAGCAGCAGTGCGACAGGAGAGAATAAAACGATTTTTATAATGCCTATCTACAAAATCTTTGATTTTCTCGATTACATTATTCACATTAGCTGTTGGCACTTCATCTAAACCATCTAATAAAATTAGTAATTCCCCTTTTTCTAGTTTATTGCTAATATTTTTTTCCACATTGGGAAAACCACAGATTTTAAACTCCTCTTCAATTAATGCCTGAATATTAATCTCGTTTTCTTTAAAGTTTTTCAACTCCAGTAAAACAGGTGTTAGAGAATGCTGATAACTGTCTTTATTTCCCTTGAGAGCTTCTAGCCCAACTTTTCGCAAAAATGTAGATTTACCAATGCCGGGATCACCAAGTACCATTAAATATTGTTTTTGATTAGCCAAAAGTAAACCATCTTTTTTACCATCATCCCTAAAGTTAAACCGTCGCTGCTTACTCTCACGATATTTATTTTCTAAATTTTCATCATAATAATCCCTGACTAAATTTCCTAAACATTTGACATTAACATAAATTGACTCCAAATCCATCGGCTTAGACATTTTTAAAACCTTAATCATGCCGTGCCGATCCCAGTAACGTTGAGTATATTCCCGCAAAAAAAGATACTTTCCCTCTCTAATAAGCTGCCCGACATCTTTATTCAATAACTCATTTTTATTAATACCCTCCCACCCCGATTTAATCATTTGGCTAATAAAATTATTAGTCAATGCTGTTACAATGGTTGTTTCAATTCCTGTCATAACTTAACCCCTGTAAATCCTCTGAAGCTTAGTATAAGCCAGAAAGCGGGTTTCTCAACAACCCAGAAAGCGGGTTTCTCATCAACCCAGAAACCCACTTTCTTTAAGAACGCGGGTTTCTAATCCTTAAGCCGCTAAACTGGGAATAGCTGCTTGTCCTTGGCTCTCATTTCTCAGATTGTAAAATAATGCAAATTTATCTTGACTATAGTGCCACTACCCCCACTCATCCCCAAGTGATCGAGCGGGTTGCCACTATTCTCCAGCATGATTGGGGCAACCCCTCCAGTTTACACACTTGGGGACAGGATACGGCGACAGTCATCGAAATGGCCAGAGAACAGGTAGCAGGGTTAATTAATGCCAATTCAGACCAGATTATCTTCACTTCTGGCGGTACGGCTATCAAGCTAAAATTGATCAGCCCCCTGGTAAACCGCCCAAGGCTGGTTCTAATGTTAAACCGAAGGCCAAATCAGGACAAGGAGAAAAAATAAAAATTCTTGGGTGGGAAATGTGGCCGCATCTCATAATCCACTGATTATCTATTCCCCCTTTTGCCTGTTCCCTGTTCCCTATTCTAACTGATAACTGATCACCGATTACTGATAACTGAATATGGCTTATTCTCGCATTAAAAAACTAGCAAATTATCTACGTCCCCATTGGCAAATAGTAACTGGGGGGGTAGTTGCTCTGCTTATTGTTAATCTTTTGGGTGTTTATATACCGCTTTTAATCCGGGATAGCATCGATGATCTGAGTAAATCCTTTGAATTTCAAAAAATCATTTATTATCTGATTTTAATTGTCGCTTTAGCCTCGATTATGTGGTTTATCCGCATGATTTCCAGAGTGTTATTATTCGGGATCGGTCGTCAGGTAGAGTTCGAGCTTAAACAAAAAATCTTTCAGCATTTATTAACCCTTGAACCTGCCTATTTTTCTCGGCAAACTTCAGGAGATTTAATCAACCGTGCCACTAGCGATGTGGATAATATCCGTCGTCTGGTGGGTTTTGCTTTGCTCAGTTTGGCTAATACTTTTTTTGCCTATGGGTTAACTTTGCCTGTAATGTTAGCGATTCATATTCCCCTTTCAATCGCCGCTATTTCTGTCTATCCTTTGATGTTAATTGCGGTGCAGTTATTTAGTGGTCGTCTGCAGCGGCAACAGAAAAAAGTACAAGAAAAACTCTCGCATCTGAGCGATTTAATTCAAGAGGATATGAGTGGTATTACTCTGATTAAAATTTATGCCCAAGAAGGTAACGAACGCCGAGCATTTAAGCAAAGAAATCGCGAATTATTACAGGCTAATTTAGATTTAGTCCAGACTCGTAATTTTCTTTTTCCCCTGATTGAAGCTTTGGCCTATGTCAGTTTATTGGCATTGCTTGCTCTCGGTACTAGACAAATTATAGCGGGTAATATCACCATTGGGGACTTTATTGCTCTGTTAATTTTGGCAGAAAGATTAGTTTTTCCCACTGCTTTATTAGGTTTCACTATTACTGCCTACCAACAGGGAGAAGTGAGTATAGATCGCCTGGAAACTATCCTATTAGCCGAGGCTAAAATTAAAGACAATGCCGATTGTATTCACTTAAAAAATATTCAAGGAAAAATTACCGCCAAAGCCTTGACTTTTTTCTATCCTGATGCTAAGGAACCCGCCTTAAAATCTCTTTCTTTTACCATTAATCCGGGGGAAACGGTAGCGGTCGTCGGTGCGATCAGATCGGGAAAATCTACCCTTGCTAACGCTATTCCCCGTCTTTTGAATATTGCTGAGGGACAGTTATTTATTGATGATCAAGATGTCACTCAAATTGCCCTGGAAGAGCTGCGAAAAGCGATCGCTTATGTTCCCCAAGAAAGTTTTTTATTTAGTACCACTATTGAAGATAATATCCGTTATGGCGATCCGCTGCTGAATTTTTCGGCAGTGGAATCGGCGGCCAAACAAGCGAGAATTCAGGAGGAAATCGAGAATTTCCCGCAAAAATACGGAACTTTAGTGGGAGAACGTGGGATTACTCTTTCCGGTGGTCAACGTCAACGGGCCTCTTTAGCGCGCGCTTTAGCCATCCAAGCACCGATTTTAATCCTTGATGATGCCCTATCTAGCGTCGATAATCAAACGGCTACAGCTATTTTGGAAAATATCAGCCAAGAAAGCCAAAAAACCGTGATTTTTATCTCCCATCAATTATCGGCCGCTGCCACTGCCGATCGCATTTTTGTCATGGATCGCGGAGAAATTGTCCAGATAGGAACCCACGAGGAGTTAATCGCAGTCCCCGGAGTCTATCAAAATCTCTGGCAACAGCAGCAGTTAGAGTCTAAGGTTTTACAGTAGCTGATAAAACAGGGAATCTGCCAGTTATTGCCAGTGAGTAGGAGAATTTAAGAAGAATTTTCTGGCTATTTTGTCGATTTAATGGCAGTAAAAGCCGAGAATCTCACTCAACACCTTACAAAAATTTCTAGCCAATTTTTGTGTTATCTTGATTTCTCGTAGCACAGGTAATGTGCTAAAAACCTAATAGAAGTCTACTTGAACCGAGAAATTCATGCTTAAAAATCTGACGAAAACCGCTCTTTTAGCCACTGCTACCCTGATCGGTGTCCCTAGCGTCTTAATTCAGCCGACAATTGCCCAAATGCCTAGTCTAGGAGATGGTATCATCTGTACGGCAACTGGCAAAACCGCCCAAGGAGTAAAACTCTATGTTTATACTTCTGAAATTGATGATGACTCAATCAACAAAAAAGAACCGGTGACACTGACAATGGTTTCTCCAGTTAGCGATGTGGTGGAAGGGCAAATTTTGGTAGTTAACAAAGATGATAACACCGTAACGATTGATAATTTTGCTGCCGCAACTCCCCCAGAAATGCAGCCAGTAGGATTAGCTGTCACTACCTAGCAAGGTAGAAATACTTTTAGCGGAAAAAGTCAAGCAGGAACACCGGTTAGTTTTACCTTAGAAAACAATCTTCGCACCATTAAAGTTAAGCATGGTGGTGATTCTTTCACGGGAGTCTGTCACCAAAATTACCCTAATATGGGTTAACAGTTTTGTTAGTCCTCTTTAAGTTGAGCATCTCAAAAGCTGGTTGTTATATTAACCCAGCTTTTTTTAATTATAATTAGTTATCTTTTAGCGACAATGAACAAGGATCAACTTTTAACCGAACCTTTTTTACAATTACCCACCGAAACATCAATACAAGTGATTTGGTTTACGGAATTTTTTGGCACTCGTCATCAGGTGCGCTACGGGGAAAAACTAGAAAAAATGGTCCCCGCTCGCACTAGCAAATTAACTAGAGTTAGAGAAGATACCAAATCGAGAACCCTTGAAGCTTATCAATCTTTAAGCGATCGAGAAATCTGGCGACATCAGGTCGAAATTACTGATTTAAATCCCGGGGAAAGGGTTCCCTATCAAGTCACCAGTTTTCAGGAAAATACAGCGATTAGAAGTGATATTTATACCCTTACACCAAGACCAAAAAAAGGAACTAATCTCAAAATTCTGCTCACTTCTGATCATCAATTAATGCCCATGACTGCCGCTAATTTGCAAAAAGTTAGCGAAACTATTGGACAGGTAGATGCAGTTTTTTTAGCGGGAGATTTAGTTAATATACCCGATCGAGCTTCCGAATGGTTTGATGATATTCGCGGTGGGGCATTCTTTCCCTGTTTACAAGGTCGTGCTAATTATCCTCTTACAAAGAATGGTATTCAGACTATTTATAAAGGGGGAGAAATTATTCAAAATGCGCCCTTATTTCCTGCCATTGGTAATCATGAAGTTATGGGGAGATTTTCTAATTCTAGAGGTTTAAATGAACAGTTTGAAGATGCTATCCCTCAATTTATTGCTAAACAACTAGCAGAGGATACAGCAGCAATTAATGAAAACTGGTTAAACAATAATGCTTTCAACACAGAAACCTACGAAGAAATTTTTTCTTTGCCTCAAAATAAATATTATTCTCTGACCTTTGGTGATATTCGTTTAGTGGTTTTATATGTTACTAATATCTGGAGAAATACCAATTTAGAACCCAATGCAAGGGGAAGATATTACGAAAATCAAAGAGATTTAGATAGACCAGAACTCTGGGGTTACGGTCAGCATATTTTTGAGCCAATTGCTCAGGGTAGTCCTCAATATCAATGGTTAGAAAAAGAGTTAAATAGTCGAGAATTTCAAGAGGCTAAATATAAAGTAGTTATGTTTCATCATCCTCCCCATACCCTAGGAGGAAATATCGTTCCACCCTACACCGATCCCGTGCCGACAATTCAACGGGATGCCACGAGAACAGTTACATCGGTACGTTATGATTATCCTCAAGAAAATGATTATATTATTCGTGATCTAATTCCTTTATTAGAATCAGCTAAGGTTAATTTGGTTTTTTATGGTCATTCTCATTTATGGAATCGTTTTCTTAGTCCTAAGGGTATGAATTTTCTCGAATCTTCTAACGTTGGTAATAGTTATGGTGCTTATTTAGGTGATAAAAAACGTCCTGTACCTCTCGATAGAAATTATGCGGCGATCGATAATCCCAATGGATTAGAAGCAATTATCCCGAATATTGCTCCCCTAGTGGATTGGGTTAATCAACCTTTACCCTATATTGCCAGTAATGATGTGACGGTTTTTAGCATTTTAGATACACAAAAAGGAACCGTGAGCAGTTATCGTTTTGATACTCGTTATCCTGACTCCGAGGTAATTAAATTTGATGAATTTGACATTTTTAGCATAGGTGAAATATAATAGAATTAAAAAGTGCTGGTTAAATAGATCCTCTTGGGGTTAATTGTATGACTACTGTTACTAGCAATAATCTTCAATAATTGAAATACTTACTCTCGGCAATGCGACAGGAAAACCGCGAGCAAATGATTTCCCTGCGAGAAGAAACCCGTGAGCAAATAGTTATAAGCACGGGTCATCGAATCTTGTATTTTCTCGATTTTCTGAGAATTGACATCCAAAATCTCGGCATTATCTTGGAAGTAATTGCCAATGATTAAGTCTGGGTGTCCGTCCCCATCTAAATCCGAGAAGGTTGCCGCATTGGTGTACCATTTTTCCCTTTTTTGGCTGATTTCCTGCTGAAGAAAACCTTGATCTTGCTTGATAAAAGCGATCGGTGTTCGTCCCCAATAATACACCAATAGATCCCTGAGTCCATCTTCATTGAGATCACTGAGAATACATCCCATCGGGGCCATGGTTTGGTCGTTATAGTCAAAATCGGTGATATTCAGGGTGAAGGGCTGATAACGATTGCCCGTACCCGGAACAGGGCAGATAATCACCTGATTGCTTTGGGTTTCTACATGACAGAGATCATTATCCCGCCCATCTCCATCGAGATACCCTAGGGCAACTGCCGCCCCAACTGCCGAAATCCAGCCCGAATGACGGCTTAAGCTGGGATTTGTCGGTCTTTCTACTTGATAGGGTTGATTTTCTAATTCGGGTAAGGGAAAACGAGTAAAGGCAAAGCGAGAAGCGATCGCCTCTCTTTCGGCCATTGATAGGGCAGGGAGACGGGAAACAGAGAATAAGACTAAAATTAGCCCCAATGCCAAGATAGACTTGCTATGGCGTCGGATGAATTTTTCCAAACGATTCATCGAAAAACTGGGTCTGAAACCCCGCCCTTTAGCGATAGCGGAGGGCGGCTTTATATAAGTTAGTGAGAAACAATTAAACCGTTAGAACGACGGATTAACTGAATCTTGCTAACGGCTATCTGTCCCAATCGTTGACCATTGGCATCGCTTACAGATAACTGTTTTTCGGTATCTCCACTAACATAACCAATTCCTTTGGAAGAAGAAACTAAATCTCCTTTACGGAACCCATGTCTTGTGGTAGAGCCACCATATTTACGTCGTTTACCACCTTTGGAAAAAACCATCAGGTGAAGTTGACGACGACTAATAAGTAGGTAGGCGTTAAAAATTATCAGACACCCCCCTTATCAAGGGGGCAGGGGGGATCGAACCTAAAATCCTAGACTTTTTGTCAATCAAAAAGTACCAGGACTGGGAGTGATCAGGGGGAAAATTCAGGTACTTTTTCCCTGAAAATTAGGTAGTTGACCACCTGAAAATCGGTAAAACCCATCCCCCATCCCCCATCCCCCAACCCCCAACCCCCACCGAAAAACTTTTTCAGCAGACCCTAATTATAACCAGCTACTTATAACCAGTCTAGGAGAGTCATTTTTTATCGGTTATTTTTATCTCACATTCCTCGGGTTATCCTTTAGATCGGGATGTGATAGTTCTCTAAAGCTAATTTCAGTTGAGCAGGAATTGGAGTGGGTCTGGTTTCACCATCCTCTCGTCGCATACAGGCCGTTTGTTGTTCTCCTTTTGCCACTAATTCTTCACCTTCATCAGTCACTCGCCAATATTCAAATAACATGGTAATTCGGTTTTGTTTAATCTCTCCTAAACGCATCCGAATAATAACATGAACAAAGGCAAATAATTCGGACAGATACTCACAGGATACTCGAACCGTTACTAAAGCCAATACTTGGGATAATTCTGTAATAATATCTGGAACATGATCCTTGAGAAACATTTCCCAACAACGACCTTGCCATTGCACATAATTGGCACAATAAACATTACCAACTAAATTGGTTTCTTGAAAACTGAAAATGTGATGATATTCCTAGGCTTTCATCATGATTATTTAGCGATTTTTTCGAGATTAACAACGGTTTTAAAAGAACGCTATTGACAATTGACCAATTTTGTCAGCTGCTTGCTCTCTAGACATTTGCAATCATACCAGTCAATCAGAATAGTTATGAACTCAACTGCGATGACAAATTTTACTCAAATATGTCTGAATTGCGCTCTGGGTAGGCAAACCATATAAAGTTCATTTTGTCAAGGATTGTTAAGATGCGCTTACCCTGAGGGGCATAAAGTAGGAATTTTAAGATGATCATAGGTTATCCTGATAATGATAAACTAAACACAAGTTTTTTATTTTCTGATTATAACTCATGAATCAACCGTTAACTCGTTTTTCTCAAGAATGGTGGTCTGCCTATCAAACGACATGGAACGAACAAGAAAACTTGGCTAAAAAGTTCGCTAAATTGGGAAAAGTAATTCTTTGGTTTAGTGATCATCAGGGAGTTTCTGTGTGTTCAGAATGGGATGATCTGGGTCAGATTGTTAGTTTAGAACTGATTGAAGAAATGGACGAATCTTTACCGATTTTTTCAGCGACTAGAGAGAATTGGGATCGGTTTGTTAATCAAGAAATTGGTGCAGTTAAAGCGGTAATGACAGGGTTAATTGATTATCGAGGATCGATGACGATTATCGTTAAATATGGTCGTCACTTTGATTGTTTAGCAGAAGTAGCTCAAAAAGTCAATTAATTATTTTATTTTGACTTTGTATTCCAGTCTGTATTATTTGCCAACATCTTAGTCACTAATGAATGAAGAAAAGATAAATCTTGCTTAACAGTATCCCAAACCACGTATAATTTAACAGAAAAATATTGATGAGTTACTTTATCTCTCATTTTAGCGATATCTTTCCAAGGAACTTGAGGATATTGTTGTCTAATATCCTCGGGAATTTTCTTAACAGCTTCACCGATAATTTGAATGGCTCTGGTAACGGCAAAAATCGTCTTTTTATCTTGACAGAAATCATCAAAATCCATTCCCTCTGTGAATTCAATCGCTAAACCAATTGCTTCTTCCATATCTCTTAAATAATCTTCACTATATCGCTCAATCATAAATAAATAACCTCTGAGAGAATTTGCTCGCCAATTTTCGGTTTAAGACTATCTTTCATGACTAAATCAACTTGAACGCCTAACAAATCACTAAGATAGTTTTCTAGGCGACAAAAGGTCAATAAACCAAAGTGATATCCTGATTCAAATTCAACTAATATATCAAGGTCGCTGTCTGGTGTTGCTTCTCCCCTAACATAAGAGCCAAAGATTCCTAGTGTTTGAATATGGTACTGTTTCTTTAAATAGGAATCTTGCTTTTTTAAGCAAGTTTTAATATTTTCTAGGTTAGTCATTTTAAGAATTAGGTAATTTTTCACCAATCACTATTAGAATAACCTTTATTATACAAGAATTGTTGATATAATTAGTGAACTTCTGGCAGTTTCGAGAGAAATTTTTTGATCAGTTTACCAAGTTTGGTCATGTTTCGATTATAGCCATCCCTTAAGGAAATAGGGTGAGCAGAACCCACCCTAAGTTAAGTTGATTGGCGTTTCTTGCAAAGTTGGGTTAATCCCAGTCCACCAATAGCAAAAAGTCCTAAGGAAGAAGTATCACTATGTTCGCAGGGGATAGGAGTGGGGTTAGAATTGTCGATTGTTTTTGAAAGATTAGGATATTATTTATTATATAGCAATTAGGTGGGAAAGGCATGGCTGAGGTGACAGCTAATTACGACAAAACATGGAAAGAAGCGATTAGCACTTATTTGGCAGAGTTCTTAAACTTCTTTTATCCCAATATTTATCAAGAAATTGACTGGAATCAACCCCCTATTTCCCTTAATAAAGAATTAGAACAAATTACGGCCGCTGCGGAAACTGAGCAACGCTATGCTGATAAATTATTGAAAGTTTGGTTATTAGATAATCAGGAAATCTGGCTTTTAATTCATATTGAAGTCCAAAGTCAATATGATCTAAAATTCCCTCAACGAATGTTTATTTATAATTATCGAGCCTTTGACTTGTACCATAAACCCGTTATTAGTTTAGCTATTTTAGGTGATGAAAGTAGGTCTTGGCGACCTGATTTTTATCAATATGGGTTAGGGGGAAGTCAAGTAAGAGTCGATTTTTTAATGGTCAAATTATTGGATTATCAATGGGAAGACTTAGAACAAAGTGAGAATATTTGGGCTATAATAGTGATGGCACACCTAAAAAATAAGGCCACGACCAATAATCTCAGGGAGCGTGAACAATGGAAGTGGAACTTAGTCAGAGGTTTATATCAAAGGGGATTAACCAAGTTTGAGATTATCAATCTAGGGAAATTCATTGATAAAATGATGACCTTCCCCCTGCAACTTCAACTTAACTTTAAAACAAAACTCAGTCAATACGAGGAGGAAAACAAAATGCCTTTTTTAAGCACCATAGAAGAAATGGCTCTCGAAGAAGGAGCTAAATCAGGAGCTAAATTAACTAGCCAAAAGTATATTATTTTAGCTTTACAAAGTCGTTTTGGGGAAATTCCCAATTCCCTGATTGAAACGATTAACCAAATTGAGGATGTGTCTGTCTTAGAGAGTCTTTTTGTTCCCAGTATTACTATTAATTCATTGGGGGAATTTCAACAGTTAGTTAATGACTCTTTATCTTAATTAATATGAGAAGGAGAGCAATCATGCCTTTTTTAAGGACTAGAGACAACTTTTCAGCACAATTAACTAGAAGAATAGGGTAAATACTCATTTACCCCAATTTTCCCAATATTTTCTTTGACTTTGGCTGAAATTTAAACTAATCTCCCCTCATTCATAGGTGAAAAACGATGATAATACATGGCAATCATCATGGGAATTAGAACCATTAAGTTATGGAAAAGATGCAGTTCTAAACGAGGAAATCAAATTTGTCCGATACTAATAGGAACGCAAGAATCCCATAAGTTTTGACCAATAATTGCCTGTCCTAAGAGTAAAGCGTGTTCAAAATGATGATAGAATTGTAATCCTAAAGCCAAATCCCACCAAAGAGGAGCTTTTCCATGAAAAGAAGGACGAAAAATAGCTAACCCTAATAACATAAAAAGAGCGTGTCCATAGTGTAGTCATTCCGAGCGCATTAACCAGGGTTTCCAGAGTCCTAATAACCCTAAACATTCTGTTCTCGGTCATCCTAAACCCCACAATTGATAAGCTTGAATAATATGTTCTGAGATGTGGGCAATAGTCACTATCATAAAGATTTGCATCCCCAATTTATGCCAGCGTCCATTCATCGCATAAACGAAAGAACGGATGATATTTAAAATCGGTTGAATAGGATTGCTTCGGGTAGGAATTTGTCGAACTGTGGTCATGATTTGGTTCTCCTCTGGTTTAAAAATGGTAAAACTGGACAATTTTTATCAGAAAAACTTTGATAGTTCTGTCTGAAGTAAGTCCGATTTTTCTGGAACTGTTTGGACAAATATTGCCAAGATGAAAGCTGTCTTGGTTTCTCGGAAAGAAACAGGTAAAGTGATGATTAAATCCTTTCCTGAAGATAACCACAAAATAGGGGATAAAGGCGTTGATTGTTGCGAGAAAGACGATAAAGTTAACGGGATATCGAGCTGACAGGGGGACAAGCGAGCTAGAAAACTTGCCAACAAAGGCTTCTGGCTTCTCTCACTAGAAATAGATCTAGCGATTCTAGGCAAAAAGCTAACGAAAGAATTAGGGATAGGAGCGAGATTACTAGGAATTATTATTAATAAGTGAGAGATGGTGCGGCGAACTTTTTCGAGCTAAAACCATGAAAAGCTTACGATATATGGATTTCAGCCTTCTTGTCCCCCTGTCAGGATATCGAGACTCAAACCCGCTTTCTTAATACTTTCTTTAGCAGACCAAATGCGAGTCGCTGCAATATTCAAATCCTCATGATTCTCTTGACTAATTACCTGCGCTAAATTAAAGGAATTTTCCCCCAATAAATCGCGCCACATCTGCACATTGCGGGGGATAATCGTTTCCAGATCGCATCCCGATGCACCCTTAACCACAAGGGTTAAATCCTCCGCATGAGACACCGAAACCGCCTCGTTATCGCTTAATTCTGGCTTGCCATCCCCCCGACGCTGAATTACACTAGGGGATGAGGTTAACATCCCTAAACTGCGATCGCTTCTGACTCGTCTTTCTACCGTTGCATCCCGATCGAGAATTAAAGTTAAATCGACATTAGGCATCATCTCCTTAATCTTTCGTTCTAAATAACAGGGTAAAAGGGCTGCAATCCCAGTATCTTGAGGATTTCTGTGTTTAATCACCTTTAATTCCAATCCTTGCCACACTTCTAAGAGATTGCCATCGTCATCCAATAATTAGGGTCTGCTGAAAAAGTTTTTCGGTGGGGGTTGGGGGTTGGGGGTTGGGGGTTGGGGTGTGGGGTGTGGGGTTTTACCCATTTTCAGGTGGTCAATTACCTAATTTTCCGGGAAAAAGTCCCTGAATTTTCCCCCCAATCACTCCAAGGGTCGGCACTTTTTGAGGGAAAAAAAGTCTAAAAACCTTGTTGGATAAGGTTTTTAGATTTATTCAGCAAACCCTAATTAGGAACCCTAGGGGCTAAGTTTTGCCGCCAATTCCCCGTCCGACTTTTAGCCATCAATACTGTCCACCACACACAGAAAATCGTTGTGGATTAGCTCGGCGATAAAATTCTCCGGATCAGTGATAGGAACGGTAACGCCTTGGCTGGCTACCATCTGTGCAGCCATCCGAGTCATGAATTCCTGTCTTGTTTCCGTCATTCTACCCTGACATTGTTGTAATTTTTCTACCAATTCCAGTGGGGAATCGGCCACCAGTTTATCTCCCTCGCGGGTTACATAAATTGTCATCTTTCCTACCTCCTAAATGATTGGGAACGAGAATTCGGCACTACTAAACCACTTCTTTTCTCGCTATCATTATTGCCAGTTAGTTAGTCCGGGCCTCGTCCGTCTTTCCCTGTTTCCACTATTTTTTCTGGCTTGTCGCCTGGTAATTATTATTATCGCCAAAATAAAAGGATAAATTTGTCAATCTTTGTAACGAAAAATCAAGAGAACCTGTTCTGACGGTATCGCCCCGAACCCTTGCGGGGAAATTTGTTACAATGAATACAAGGGGACTCCCTGCGCCAGATTCCATCCCTAGTAAAAAATTGGCCAGGTGGAGAGCGAAAGCCAATAGTTCCGATCGGGACGGCATTTGTCAGAGTTTCCCGCTTCCTTTAGTTTTAGGGGGAAAAGCCATGAAATCTGCCACATTATTATCGCCCGATCGACCGCTGCCAGAATTTCTCCGGTCAGCTATCCAAGACCGCTTTCCGGGGAAAGCGATCGATGATCTCAGCATCCGCTACTATGAAAGCGTCGAGGATGTGGGATGGGAGTATTTTAACGCTCGGGTGTTGCCGGCCTGTAGCGATGAGCCTGTTGTCCGCTATCTCGGCCCTTTTATATCCTACGTCCGTCTAGGAGAGGCCTTGGTTTTGGATCGGCAAGATGGTCTTGTGGTTTACGAAACCGATCGAGATGTTCCCTGCACGGAAACCGGACCTTTCTGGTTGGTGACTCCTAAATCGCTCTGAAAAAGCCCAACCTAGGTAAGATTTGACGGGTGGAGTCGGCAAGCGACAAAACCCGTCGCATTTTTATAAGGCTTGCGATCGCAACCAAGCCACCGGTAAATAGAGCATTTTCTTGGCTAAAGGCACGAAGGCACGACGGGCGAAGACATCGTAATTATTTGCTTCAATTACGTCTAAAATGCCTTGATAAAGCAGTAAAGCCGCCCAAACCGGCCAACGGGAATCGGGATTAAGGGCGCGAATCCCCCTTTCGGCGGAATCGTAGTAATAACGGGCGCGCTCAATTTGGAAGCGCATTAACGCCTTCCAACGGTCATCATTAACCCCTTTGAGTAAATCATCTTCGCTGTAGTTAAAACGCTCTAAATCCTCTAAAGGCAGATAAATCCGCCCACGATGGACATCTTCCCCCACATCCCGCAAAATATTGGTTAATTGATTGGCAATACCGAGATCGATCGCTTCTTCTTGCGGGATATAAACGCTTTGATTGCGCCGCCAAGGAGCAGAGCGATCGCCATCTTCCAATCCTAAGACCGCGCTGGACATTAACCCCACCGTCCCCGCCACCCGATAGCAGTACAGTTTCAGTTCATCAAAGGTTTGATAACGACTGCGATAGAGATCCATCTGTTGCCCGGCGATCATATCCCGAAAGGGTTGGATATCCATGGGGAACTTTTCTAGAGTATCCACGAGAGCGACATCGGCATCCTCGAGGGCAACCCCAGAAAAGACGGTTTCTAGCTGTTTTTCCCATAAATCGAGGGTTTCAGGTGTAGTTAACCGGGCTTGGGGTCCATCGACCAGTTCATCGGTACGACGACACCAGACATAAATTGCCCAGATCGCTTGACGTTTTGCTTTCGGCATCAGGAGAGTACCGAGATAAAACGTTTTGGAATACTTCTCTGTAATCCGGCGACAGAGTTCGTAGGACTCCGCAAGGGAGACGAGGGGTTTGGTGGGGTGGGTCGGTTTTGGCAATTGGAGCATTCTGCTGGGGCGGAATGATTGACTTAGATTAACGGCGAACTGTGGCTAATGATATAGCATTGTCTCACTCAAGGCCATTTTCGTCATTAGTCCCTAGCCAGAGAATTAACGAGCGCTGGACACTGGTGTAGATTGGGTTTTATTCGGGTTTAGCGGTGCTGCGGGGTGATCTTTGCTGATCACTGCTGCCGCTAATTTCCCCGATAAAACCGCTCCTTCCATGCTTCCTAAATATTTTTGCATGGTATAGTCACCGGCGAGATAAAAATTCTCGATCGGAGTTTTCTGAGAAGGTCGATAAGCTTGTCGGCCAGGAGTGGCTTTATAAACCGATCGAGGAGTTTTCACCAGATGGTATTTTAACAATTGACTGGGATTATCGCCAGTAAAATGTTGGGGAAAGAGTTTTTCTAATTCTTTCATCGTGGCGGCGATAATTTCCTCATCGGATTTAGTAATCCAATCCTGAGCGGGAGCGAGAACTAATTCTAACATCGAGCGATCGGGGTTAGCGTATTCTTTACAGGTGTTGCTCATGTCAGCATAAACACTGAGTAAGGGCGAACGGGAGAATAATAAATGATCGATGTCGGTTAGTTTGCGATCAAACCAAAGGTGTAAATTAATGACGGGAACCCCTTCTAATCCTTCTAATTTTTGAAAGAATTTATCTTCTTGCCAAATTTTAGGCAGTAAAACTTTTAAGGGATCTACAGGCATCGCAGACACATAAAGATCGGCTGCAAAAAGATAATCTTCCCCACCATCTAAACCGCGCATTAAGAAGGCTTTAACTGTGCCATCTTCATTTAAGATAATCTCTTTTAAAGGGGCATTTAAGCGCACTTCGCCACCTCTAGCGGTGATGTAATCGACTAAAGGTTGGCAGAGTCTTTCCGTGGGTGAACCGTCGAGAAAAGCCATTTTTGAGCCGTTTTTCTCCTGTAAAAAGCGGTTGAGGGCTGTTAGTAGAATCGTAGCGGAAATCTCGTTAGGATCGATAAAGTTTAGGGCTTTCGACATAGCGATAAACACTTCTTTTTCTACCCTAGGAGGGATGTTTTGTTTCTCTAACCATTCCGACCAAGAATATTTATCCATCTCCTCGACGTAACTTTGTCCTTTAACAATGGCAGGGATTAAACCGAGTCCAAATTTAATTTTTTCCTCCCAAGTTAACATATCGTTATTGCGGAGAATGGCAACAATACCGTTAATTGGGGCGGGAATATCCGGGAAATCAAACCGCGAATAGGTCCCCGGTTTTTCCGGCTGATTGAAGATCATCGAGTGTTCTTTCCACTGTAAACGATCTTCTATGCCTAATTCTTGGAATAATTGCAGCATATTGGGATAAGCGCCGAAAAAGATGTGTAAACCGGTTTCGTACCAGTCGCCATCGGCATCTTTCCAAGCGGCAATTTTTCCCCCTAATACATCGCGACGTTCCAGTACGATGGGCGTATGTCCCGCATCGACAAGGTATTTCGCACAAGATAATCCGGCTAGTCCCGCACCAGCGATCGCAACTCGCATCGTTTCTTATCTACTCTCTAATGTCTTGTCTTTATCACATTCCCTATTATACTTCACATTTCGTTACATTTTTTTCAGCTTATCAAGAAGGCCGTGGGCAGGTGGCAAAAGGCAGAAGGCAGGAGGAGATAGGGTGATAGGGTGATAGGGTGATAGGGTTTTGGGGTGATAGGGTGATAGGGTTTTGGGGTGATAGGGTGATAGGGTTTTGGGGTGATGAGACAGCTTCCCCATTTCCCCACATCCCCATTTCCCCACATCCCCATTTCCCCACATCCCCATTTCCCCACTTCCCCACTTCCCCACATCCCCATTTCCCCAGTTCCCCACATCCCCAGTTCCCCAGTTCCCCACATCCCCAGTTCCCCAGTTCCCCACATCCCCAGTTCCCCAGTTCCCCACATCCCCAGTTCCCCAGTTCCCCACTTCATAATTCATAATTCATAATTCATAATTCCTCCTCCCCACTTCCTTGATAACTGATTACTGCTTACTGATAACTGCTTACTGGTCACTGATAACTGATAACTGATATTGTGATATGTAATTAGCTTAATTCGCTTACCTTTTCAGTTCACGCGTACACCCTCTTCAATCGATCGCTATGACTTTTCCCACTACGTCACCTCAAGTCTCGGAAATAGAGAATAATCGTGCTTGGCATAATTTAACTGGGGAACAAACCCTAGAAATCCTGAGAACCAATGGGGAAACTGGCTTAAACGAGGCGGAAATTGTTAAAAGAAAGGATATTTTCGGGTTAAATGAACTAAAAGAAACGGGGGGACGTAGCCCGTTAATGATTCTCTGGGAACAGTTTACTAACATTATGTTAGTGATGCTGATTGCCGTGGCGGTGGTTTCGGCGGTTTTGGACCTGAAAAAAGCGGAATTTCCCAAAGATGCGATCGCTATTTTTACAATTGTTATTTTAAACGGTATTTTAGGATATTTACAGGAAAGTCGGGCAGAAAAGGCTTTAGCCGCCCTTAAGCAGTTATCCTCGCCGAAAGTCCGGGTTATCCGTAATGGTAGCACCTTTGAAGTGGCAGCCAAGGAACTTGTACCCGGGGATATCATGTTACTGGAAGCGGGGGTACAAATTGCCGCCGATGGCAAATTATTAGAAGCACAAAACCTGCAAATCCGCGAAGCTGCCCTCACGGGTGAAGCGGAATCGGTGAATAAACAAGCACAGAAGGTTTTACCGGAAGATGCCTCTTTGGGCGATCGCATTAACCTTGTCTATCAGGGTACAGAGGTAGTACAGGGACGGGGGAAAGTGGCGATTACCAAGACGGGAATGGACACGGAAATCGGTAAAATCGCCGCCATGTTACAAGGAGTAGAAAGTGAACCCACACCCCTACAGCAGCGAATGTCGCAGTTAGGTAACGTTTTAGTGAGTGGTTCCCTAGCTTTAGTGGCTGTAGTCGTGCTTGGGGGCGTAATTCGCTTCGGTTGGCAGTTTTTTGAGTCATTACTAGAAACCTCCCTTAGTATGGCTGTGGCCGTTGTCCCCGAAGGTTTACCGGCAGTGGTGACGGTGACTTTGGCAATTGGAACCCAAAGAATGGTGAGAAGACAAGCTTTAATCCGTAAATTGCCGGCAGTGGAAACTTTAGGCTCGGTAACGACGATTTGCTCCGATAAAACCGGAACTTTAACTCAAAATAAAATGGTGGTGCAGAAAGTTAATACCTCCGAGCAGACAATTACTGTCACGGGGGAAGGTTACGCGCCCATCGGTGAGTTTAGTGGTGTTAGTGAAAGTGATCCCGAACTACAGGCAATTTTAACGGCTTGTGTGCTGTGTAATGATGCACTTTTGCAAAATAAAGAGCAAGAATGGTTAATTTTAGGCGATCCCACCGAAGGAGCTTTACTGACGTTAGCGGGTAAAGGAGGACTATATCGGGAAGCATTAGCACCCAAAAGCCCTCGTTTAGGGGAATTTCCCTTTTCTTCCGAAAGAAAGAGAATGTCAGTAATCTGTGAGAATGCCCAGTTAGGTTTGGGGGATTCTGCCTATTTAATGTTTACCAAAGGATCACCGGAATTAATTCTCGAACGTTGTTCTCTGATCCAAGTTGGGGCGGAAAGTCAACCCTTAACAGATGAACAAAGAAGCCGTATTTTGGCACAAAATGACGAAATGGCGGGTAATGGCCTACGAGTCTTAGGTTTTTCCTATAAACCGATGACAGAAGTGCCAGAAGCGGAAAGAGAAGATAGTGAGGAACAATCCTTGGTTTGGTTGGGATTGGTGGGAATGCTCGATGCACCCCGCAAAGAAGTTAAAGAAGCGGTTGCCCTCTGTCGTCAAGCGGGAATTCGTCCGATTATGATTACCGGAGATCACCAATTAACGGCCAAGGCGATCGCCAGTGAATTGGGCATTGCTGCCCCCGGAGAGCGAGTAATCACGGGGAAAGAATTAGAAAAAATGTCTCAGAATGACCTAGAGGGAGAGGTAGATGGTGTGAGCGTCTATGCTCGTGTTTCTCCCGAACATAAGCTGAGAATCGTCCAAGCTTTGCAAAAACGGGGCAAATTCGTCGCCATGACGGGGGATGGAGTCAATGATGCTCCGGCACTAAAACAAGCGGATATCGGTATCGCCATGGGCATTACGGGAACCGATGTCAGCAAAGAAGCCAGTGATATGATTTTGCTAGATGATAATTTTGCCACCATCGTCGCTGCCACCGAAGAGGGGCGGGTGGTTTACAGTAACATTCGGCGCTTTATTAAATACATTCTCGGCAGTAATATTGGCGAGGTTTTAACCATTGCAGCGGCTCCTTTAATCGGTATGGGGGGTGTACCTCTGACTCCCTTGCAAATCCTCTGGATGAACCTTGTCACCGACGGTTTACCGGCTCTTGCTTTGGCAATGGAACCCGCCGAACCTAATGTGATGAAACGTCCACCTTTTAGCCCCCGGGAAAGCATTTTCGCCCGAGGTTTGGGTTGGTACATGATTCGCATCGGCATCGTCTTTGCCATTCTCACCATTATTATGATGTACTGGGCTTACCAATATACTCAGGCAACCCCCGAAATCGGAGATCCCGGACGTTGGAAAACTATGGTATTTACTACCCTCTGTTTAGCACAAATGGGTCATGCTTTAGCGGTGCGTTCCCATACCCAGTTAGCTGTGCAAATGAATCCCTTCTCTAATCCTTACATTATTGCCGCCGTGGGCTTGACAACGATCCTACAATTGTTGTTAATTTATGCTCCTCCTCTACAAAGCTTCTTCGGCACTCAATGGATTAGTGGCACAGAATTATTAATCTGTTTTGGATTTAGTGCCTTAATGTTTGTTTGGATTGAGTTGGAGAAGTTATTTATTCGCTGGTTCATGACGAAAAAATAAATCAATGCCAACACCAATTATTCTGACTTTAACGGTTTTAGTCGTTGCTTTAGTCGCTTTCGTGGCGGAATGGCTACCGGTAGATTTAACCGCTTTATGCGTGGCGATTGTCCTCATTCTTTTGGGTTTAGTTACTCCCGAAGAAGGTATCGCCGGATTTAGTAATTCTGCCACGGTGACAGTGATGGCGATGTTTGTGCTTAGTGCCGGAATTACCCGCACGGGAGTGATTCAAGTAATTCGCGATCGCTTGTTGGTTTGGGGGGGCAAAAGTCCCCACCAACAGGTATTTGTTCTAGGGGCATTAGTGGGGCCAATTAGTGCTTTTATTAATAACACGGCAGTGGTGGCGATCTTTTTACCTATCGTCGAAGATTGGTGTAAAAAACAAAAAATTTCTCCTTCTAAGTTATTAATTCCCCTTTCCTACGCCACGGTTTTAGCGGGGATGATTACCGTGGTGGGAACTTCTACAAACATTCTCGCTAGTGGTATTTCTGCCAAGCTGGGTTATGGGCAATTTAGCTTATTTCAATTCACTGCTTTGGGAGTAGTAACTTTTTTAGCAGGTTTGATTTATTTAACAATTTTTGCCCCGAAATTACTACCCGATCGCAAATCTTCTACGGGGGAATTTTTAGACGATGATTATGGTTCTAAAGTATATCTGAGTGAGGTAATTATTAGCCCTCGTTCTAATCTTATCGGTCAAACTTTATCCGAAAGTGGACTACAAAGAAAGTTTGACTTTGATGTGTTGGAATTAATCAGAAATAAGGTACATTTACCCCAACCTTTAGCCGATAAAGTTCTCAATGCTGGCGATATTTTAATCGTTCACAGTAGTCGGGAAGAACTATTAAAGATTAAGGATGAACGGGGATTAGAAATTTTTGCTGATCTCAAATTTCAGAAAGGAGATATTGAATCTACAATTACTACAGGTGAGGAAAAATTAGCCGAGGTTTTGATTCTCTCTAATTCCCGTTTAATTGGGACAACTTTAAAAGATTTGAAATTCCGTCAGCGTTATAACGCAACGGTTCTAGCGATTAGACGTGGTTCGGAATTACTGCAAGGAAGATTAGGAAAAATTCCTTTAAAGTTTGGCGATTTGCTCTTGGTTCAGGGACCCAAACAGAGTTTTGTGGGGTTACAAACCACGCGAGAATTATTAGTCTTAGAAGAGAAAGACATCGAATCTCTCCGAAAGGATAAGGGAATTATTGCTTTAATGATTACTTTGTTAGTGATTATTATTGCCGCTTTTGATATTCAACCGATTCTCGTCACCAGTTTAGTTGGGGTGGTTTTAATGGTAATTACTGGCTGTCTAAAACCCGGGGAAGTCTATGGTTCCATTCGTTGGGATATTATTTTTTTATTAGCGGGTTTAATTCCCCTAGGTACTGCCATGGATAACTCAGGAACGACTAAATGGTTGGCAGATAATTTAGTGGCTATCGGCGGCCATCTTTCGGGTTTTTGGATATTAGTTTTCTTCTATCTAATTACCTCAGTTTTAACTGAAATCCTCTCTAATAACGCCGCCGTGGTGTTAATGATTCCCGTCGCCGTGGAAGTGGCGAAAACTTTGGGTTTAAATCCTTTGGCTTTTATGTATGCTGTCACCTTTGCTGCTTCTAATAGTTATCTAACACCAATTGGCTATCAAACTAATACCATGGTTTATGCACCTGGCGGCTATAAATTCCTCGATTTTACCCGTTTGGGTGCGCCCCTAAATTTAATTTTGACGATTTTAACCCCTAGTTTAATTGTCTTGTTTTATGGCTTGAAATAAAGAAAGAGATCGAAGATTCTTCGATCTCTAAAAAGAATTTGATCAGTAGTCAAAACTATTTCGATTCAGCAAAGCGTTTACGCAGGGATTCGGTGCGCTTTTTCGCTACGGTATTATTAGGATCAAATTTGAGAGTTTCTTCGTAGGTTTCGAGAGCTTTTTTAGCCATTTGTTTCTTTTCGTAAACATTGCCAAGATTATTGAGAGCGATCGAGTATTGAGGATAAAGTTTAATTGCCTCTTTGTAGTTACGAATCGCTAATTCTAATTGTTCTTGGGCAAAATAGGAAAAACCGATCGCATTGTAGATTAGGGCTTGATTTTCTGGGTCGATGCCTTCTTCTTCAGAGATTTTTAAAGCCTTTTGTAGTAAACTCAAGGCTTGAACATAGAGTTTTTTATCCAGATAAAGACTCCCTAATTCGTAGTATTCTTTAGCTGTACCTTTTTCTTTTTGCAATTTCTTTTGTAGCTTGTTAAAGGTTCCTTCCACTCGACGGGTTTTAAAGATTTGCACGATGACAAAAATTCCTAAACCAATCACGAAAATTAGCAATCCAGAAACGTAAATAAGCGGCAGGGTATCTTCCATAATTAGCGATCGAGCAATTAATATTTTTATACTTATTCAATCAGATTATAGCAGGATTTAGTCAGTGATCAGTGATCAGTGATCAGTTATCAGTGATCAGTTATCAGATGTGTTTTTTCCGTTCACTGTTCACTGTTCACAGCAAAAAACTCCCCACACCCCACACCCCACTTCATAATTCATAATTCATAATTCATAATTCCCACACCCCACACCCCACACCCCACACCCCACTTCATAATTCATAATTCATAATTCATAATTCCCACACCCCCACACCCCATCTCCCTATCTCCCCATTTCCCGAATTCTCAGGGGTAAACCCCAATAGTTCACCCGTTCTGCTAACCAACCGGTGGATTCTAGCCGCTCGATCGCTTGATTGACGCGTTCTCGGAGACTTTGGTACTGTAAACCTTTAGGGAGAACGACTCCTAGAGCGATCGCCCCTAACTCGATCGGTAATTGACGATAATTGGGGAATTGCTGCACCCAACCAGTTAAAAGGCTATTATCAGCCGCAAAAGCGTCTATTTCCCCAGTTTCCAGTAAAATTAAAGCTTCTTGATAGGAAGCAACCCCGCGCAGGATAGCGTTAGGTAAATTGGAACGCACAAGGGCGATTGTTGTCGAGCCGTTGAGTACGGCGATTCTAGAGTTAGCTAAGTCTTCTAAACGCTGCAATTGCGGGTTTTTCGTCACAAAACCGCTGCTATCGAGGTAATAAAAGGGGCTAAAATCCACTAAGCGCTGACGTGCAGGAGTAATCGCCACACGAGCGATCGCCAAATCCACCCGATCATCAATAACCACCTGTAAACGTTCTTGATTACTAACGGGTTTGAGAATAATAGCACTGTCAGAACCGAGAATTTCTGACGCTAGACGTTTAGCGATGTCGATTTCCAATCCTTGCAGATTGCCCTGAGAATCAAGGAAAGCGAGGGGAGGGAGATTATTTTTGACAGCGACAATTAATTTTCCCCGGCGTATAATCGTATCGAGATCGGCGCTAAAACTTGGGGCTACACCTAAGAGCAAAAAACCAAGAATAAATAACAAATTTTTCATACTTTTTTACCGACACTAACTCGATTTCTACCTTGATTTTTAGCGGCGAACATGGCATGATCAGCCCGCTCGATCACCGATGCTAGATTATTATCTTGAGGGCTAAATGTTGCCACACCAATACTAGCAGTAACTCGCACTTCTTGTCGATCAATTTCAATATTTAGCTGGTTAATTACTTGACAAATGCGCTGGGCTGTGGCAGCAGCATCTTCAAGATTAGTTTCTGGGAGAATAGCGACAAATTCCTCGCCCCCAAAGCGCCCAAAACTATCCACTTGACGCAGACAGTTTTTAATTGCCCCAGCGACAGTAATTAAAGTTTTGTCCCCTAGGAGATGACCAAAGGTATCGTTAATATGTTTAAAATGGTCGATATCGATGAGTAAAACTGAAAAATAACGATGATAACGACAACATCGTTGAAATTCTTTCTCGCCCAATGCGAGAATCTCTCTACGATTATTTACCCCAGTTAGGCTATCAGTTATGACTAGCTTTTCTAGTTGAGAATTGATATTTTTTAATTCTTCTTGAGTTTTTTTCAGTTCTAAATGAATTTTAACTCTGGCTAACAGTTCCCAACTATGAAAGGGTTTATTTACATAGTCCACAACCCCAAAATCAAAAGCATTGAGAATATCTTTTTTTTCGTTACTAGCTGTCACAAAGATAATCGGTATATGAGCGTACAAATTATCACTTTTTAGCCTTTTACAAACTTCTATCCCCCCCATCTCTGGCATCATTAAGTCAAGAATAATTAGGTCAGGATTAGTAGTTTTTACTCGTTCTATTGCCTGTTTAACACTACTAGCAAAAATGGTGGCATAACCAGCAGAATCAAGAATCTCCACCGCTAATTGCCGATTTTTACTGACATCATCAACAACTAAAACTAGATAGTCTTCAGCACGAAATTTAATCATCATCAGTAAGTATAAGTAATCAAGTTAAGGACAAAATAGAGATACAATTATTAGTGATACAGTATTTCTCATAAAGATGAAGTATGATGGGATCGGGCATCACCCCCAGACGACTGGCTACTGTTGGGGGGTTCCAGAGTTCCCTAAAACCAGAGGTAGTGATTTTATTGTAGTGGTGATACTAAATCCGGTTATTAAAGACTGATTATCTATTGCCCCTTTTGCCTGTCCTCATAAGTAGCCTATACTCATGGGATTAGTTTGACCAGTTTCTTGACCGACCGCTCGATGACGTTTACTCGCAATTTCTGTGTAAGTAACGGCAGCTGATCAAGCCAGAGGTTTAAAGACTGATTGATCTCCAATTATTTTTATTAATAAATATTTTACACAGTTGATACCAGATAAGCAACATGGCTGACCAGTACTACCAAATCATTACCTATTTTTATTGATTCTCTCCACTTCCCACTTGCTAATTCATAATTGATAATTCATAATTCCCACTCCCCTGAAGACAAAAGGGGTACGAAACTCGCACCCCACCGGATTCATCTTCATTTAACTTACTTTTTCTTTTTGCCTTTAGCGGGCGGATTATCCTTCGCTGCGGGTTCCGGGGCTTTTTCCTCCACTTGCGGGGCTGCTGCCACGGGTTCCGGGGCTTTTTGTCCCATTTGGGCGGCTACTTCGGCGGCGAAATCCGTTTCTTCTTTCTCGATCCCTTCACCTAGTACAAAGCGTTGGAAACGACGCACCTGAATATTCTCTCCCAAAGCGGCGATCGCTTGTTTGATCAACTCCTCCACACTGATGTTCTGGTCGCGGATAAAGGGTTGATCGAGCAGAGAAAGTTCTTTCAAACGTTTTTCAATGCGGCCGGCCACGATTTTTTCTTTGATATTATCGGGTTTATTGGCTAAATCGTCCCGTCCCATCTCAATTTCTTTTTCTTTGGCGGCGATTTCGACGGGAATATCGGCTACTTTCACATATTCGACGTTAGGACAAGCGGCAATCTGCATAGCCACGTCATTAACCAATTTTTTGAACTCCTCGCGACGGGCAACAAAATCGGTTTCGCAGTTCACTTCTACTAAAACACCGATGCGGCTGCCGGTGTGGATGTAACTGCCGATCATCCCTTCTGCCGCTACCCGACTGGCTTTTTTCTCGGCGGAAGTAATCCCTTTTTGACGCAACCATTCGATCGCTTTAGTTATATCCCCCGCGTTTTCCGTCAGCGCCTTCTTGCAATCCATCATGCCGGCGCCGGTCTTTTCCCTAAGTTCTTTAACCTGTTGTGCTGTAATTTCCGCCATAAAATTCTTAACCTACTGCTTATAATTGATCATGCCACGAGAGGGGCAGGTTTTGCCGATCGATAGGTTCGGAAAGTTTCCCCCCGAACCTAGCGGCCATCGACAGCTAATTTTCCCTAATTATCGTCGTCTCCACTGGCAAATTCGGCGGCGTATTGGGAATAATCACCTTCTTCCTCGTACTCGGTTTCATCCTCGTAGTCTTCCTCGTATTCTTCCACCGCGGCTTGACCACCGCGACGACCTTCGATAATCGCATCGCCAATTTTGCCTAAAATCAGTTTGACTGAGCGAATCGCGTCATCGTTGGCGGGAATCGGCACATCTACTAAGTCGGGATCACAGTTAGTATCCAAAAGGGAGATGATGGGAATGCCCAATTTTTGGCATTCTTGAATAGCGTTGTATTCCCGACGCTGATCCACTACGATGACTAAATCCGGCAGCCGGCGCATGGTTTTAATGCCACCGAGGTACTTTTCTAGTTTGCCTAATTCCCGACGCAGTACCGATGCTTCTTTTTTCGGTCGTTTATCGAGGGCGCCGCTATTTTCCAATTCTTCTAATTCTTTGAGTCTTTCTACCCGGCCGCGAATGGTTTCCCAGTTGGTTAACATTCCCCCTAACCAGCGTTGGTTAACGAAGTGGCTACCGCTGCGTAAAGCTTCCTGTTTAATGATTCCTGCTGCTTGCCGCTTCGTACCGATGAATAAAAAGCGTTTACCGCGATCGGCTTCTCCTCGGACAAATTCGTAAGCTTCTTCGATTAATTGGGCAGTTTGCACCAAATCAATGATATGAACCCCATTCCGGGCAGTGTAGATGTACTGAGACATTTTCGGGTTCCAACGGCGCGTTTGATGGCCGAAGTGAACCCCAGACTCTAGCAATTCTGCGAGAGAGACAACGGGCATATTTTTCTCCTTTTCGGGTTTATCCTCCATCTAGGGCTGGATTTCTAGATTTCTAGAAACACCCGATCGCCTAGATGTGCGATTTTTGACAACTTTTCTAGTCTAACACGAAAGGGCGCGATTGCATACCCTTAAATGTTGGGTACTGAGGGCTTGCTACTGCAATTCCTCAAGTTTTTTCAAAACCGCTGCTGCATGGGCTTTTACCTTGACATTTGACCAAATATAGGCAATATTTCCCTGGGGGTCGATCAGGAAAGTGGATCGTTTAATCCCCATATATTCCTTACCCATAAATTTTTTTAATCCCCAGACTTGATAAATTTCCGCCAGTTGATGCTCGGTATCGCTCAATAATTGAATAGTTAAATTGTGTTTTTCAATAAAACGACAGTGGGACTTTTCTGAATCGGGACTAACTCCCAAAATTACCGCATTTAACTGCTGAAATTGCGGTGACAAAGCGGTAAAATCGATCGCTTCTGTGGTGCAGCCTGGAGTGTTATCCTTGGGATAAAAATATAATACCAACCACTGACCAGCAAAATCTGCTAATTTGGCAAGTTCGGGGGCTTTTTGTCCAACTTCTAGGGTCATTTTTAGGAGTGTAAAGGCAAGAGTAAGAAAGGAGCAAGGGAGAGGGAAAGCAATAGCCAGACTTGATAGTTAAATCTGGGAAATTCGGGTTTTTCTGACTCGACTAAAGCATCGATTCTCTCTAATAAACGATTATTTAAAGAATTATCACTAAGAGCGACACAGCAACTATCGGAGAAATTTATTTCCGCTACTTGATTAACTTTTTCTGCCACTAAAAGCAGGGATTCAGCTAATAGTAAATAATCCACTTGTCCAGAAGCGTACTTATCGGCGCGTAATTCCCGCAAGAAGACCAATTCTGACCATAAATTCTCACTATTGGGCAGCCAAGAAGACATTGATCGCAGCCAACCTAACCAGAAAAACCAGAAGGTGTCATGATATTCTTGGTGAGCTTGTTCATGGGCTAAAACTGCTTGTAAATGTTCTTGATCCAAGAGATTTAATAATCCTTGGGTTACAATTAATTCCGACTTCCAGAAGCCAACTCTGGCACTGTAGGGAAAATCGATTGCTAAAACTCTCGCCCTCTGAGCGGTGATTTTTTTGAGGGGATAACTGCTAAAATCCCGATGGGTTTGCCAAGTTTGATAGGAGATTTTTATCAAACAAAAGAGAGCAAAAACTAGCCAAATTATGGCACTAAAGTAACTTATTAAACTAGAGTTATAGCCTAGCATTTGCCCGCGATAGCCCATACAAACCACCGATATAACTGTCATTAACAGCAGCAAAGGAGGAAAGAGAAAGAAAAATAGCGTTGTCTGCCAACGACGCTGATAGCTAGGCAGAAACCAACGTAAACCAATAGCGATAGTTAATGCTAGTAATAACATTGAACCGTGCATTAGCTTTCTCTCCGTTGTTGACGCAGGGTATCTAAACGAGATGCGATCGCTTTTAATTGTTCCACACTAGCAGTATCGAGACTATCGGCAAAAGAAGCCACCACATCCGCATTACCAATAGCCAAAAAACGATGTAATTGTTCGTAGGCTTTAATTGCCTGTGCTTGTTCCTTAGAAACCATCGGTTTCCAGTAGAAAATCCGACCCTTTTTATAACAACTTAACCAGCCTTTATTAGTTAAACGACGCAGTACCGTAGTCACAGAAGTATAGGCCAGGTCCCGTTCCGGATCCGCTAAAATGCGATCATGGACATCCTTAACGCTGACGGTTTCCAATTCCCAGACAATATTAAGAATTTCCGCTTCTAGGGGGCCTAGGGATAACTGTTTTGGTTGATAGGTCGGCAATTGAGCCATAGTTACACAGAAATGAAGATTACTTTCCTGATCATAGCGGCGGATATCGATCGCCTGATAAAATAGCAACGATCCTTTATATTGTCTTTATGTCCACCGAAACTAATTTAACCACGACTACGGGCGCTGATGCCATTGATGTGGCGATCGCTAATGGCATTGATTTTGATGGTTCCCCAATTCCCCAGGCAAAATTGGAACTTTATCACCGGGTAATGGGTTTGGAAGCAGGACGACAAAGAAGCGGGGTTTCTAACACGATGAGATCGCGAATTGTCCGCATCGGGGCCAAACATATCCCCCAAGAGGAATTAAATCAGCTGTTGTTAGCCGCCGATTTTGCCCCTCTCAAGGACAAAGAAATCGCTTTTTACCTATAATGTCGGCTTTTCATCTCTCGGTTTCACCTCGGAGATGAAAAGTTCCGCCAGCATAGAACAGCACTTCGACAGGCTCAGTGACACGAAGCACGACTAAGAATAACTCTAATCTATAGTTGCCAATTTAATTTTAGTATGCTAGAGTAGTTTGCGTGGTAGGTCGATAACGCAAAATGTTTGTTTTAGAGTACAAGCTTAGAGG
>SFBL01000074.1 GCA_007095785.1 Microcystis aeruginosa Ma_SC_T_19800800_S464 | reverse complement strand
GATACCCAAGTGGTCTATGTCTTGTATGTCTATTTGAACTTCTGTTTTCATTTTGGTCATTTTAAAATCCACTTTACCTAAAATAACTTTTTTTCAATTTAATCTGCTGAATGTGGGCTTTAGAGTTCCTTTTGCTGCTTTAAAAACTGCTGATGGAAAATATCTCATAGAAAAGCATCCAATCCAGATTTCTCCCTCTATTCAAACCCTACAACTAATTGATCAAGAATCTAGTAACAATACTCTAAATCTTACCTCAAATGCTCTAATTGTTGGAAATCCTACCATGCCTAAAATGGAAAATGGTCAACAACTTCCCGCTTTACCCGGAACAGAAAAAGAAGCAGAAGCCATTTCTCAAATGTTAGGAACTCAACCCCTAATTGGTGAACAAGCGAATATACAAAATGTCACCGGACAAATGCCTAATGCTGATATTATTCACTTAGCAACTCATGGTAATGATCAAGCTATCGCTCTAGCCCCTGCTAACGAACAATCTGGCTTTTTGAGTGGAGAAATTTATGGGATGCACTTACGCACTAATTTAGTTGTTTTAAGTGCTTGTGATACAGGATTAGGAGAGATTACCAGTGATGGAGTTGTAGGTATAGCAAGACCTTTTATGGCAGCAGGAGTCAAAAGTGTAGTTGTTTCTTTATGGTCTGTTCCCGATGCAGCAACTTCTGATTTAATGATCGAATTTTACAACAATCTTAAAACTAAACCCAATAAAGCCCAAGCTTTACAACAAGCAATGTTAACTATTATGAAACAACACCCTGAACCCGTTAACTGGGCCGGATTTATATTAGTTGGAGAAGCAGAGTAAGCGATTACTAGAAGGTGTCCTAGAAGATCAATACTTAATATCCTTGTTGCAAGGGTCTGCCTTGGAATACGATCTCGCTGGGGGGATTATCTCAGGAGCAACTCCATAGGGAGAGCCACCAATTCACAGGATAACCTGATTATGGTTCGCAGGTCATTCTGCCAATTAGGGACTCTCCCCGGCAGGTTTAGCTAAAAATTAACGACGGGGTACAGAAGCCTCGATGTTAATATTCATAGCGGAGACTCTTGGTACAGGATTGCCTTTGGCGCTACCGAGACCCCGGGCCATAGCCAAGAAGCTGGAAGGATCGCCAGCTTTGGGTTTTTGCTCTTGGGGAATATAGCGACGGACAGCATTCTGCCAAACGATTTGGGGGAAGCCCAAAATACCACGATAGTAGCCATCGTAGCGAGGCGAGGTGATGTTGAAGGGACGTTCACCGATGTCGCGGCTGGCTAGGGTGCGACGACGTTGGTAAGGAACGGTATCATAACCAAAGCTTTGCAGATACTCGTCACTGTTGAGCAGTTGATCGACAAAACCTTGAATCCCTTTGGTGGCAACGACAATCGACCAAGCAATTTTTTCTCTTTCGCTATAGACATCGCGACCGAGAACTCTTTGTACTACCTGTTCGACAAAGCGATAGTTGCTGTTTTTCTCGTAGAAGCTGTTATAGAAGGTTTTCGATAACAGTAGGCCACGAATGAAATCCCGCACCGATAATTGTCCATTGCGTAATTGGGATTCGAGGAAAGGTTCCCGATCCCATTTAAAGGCATGGAAGAAAATCTGACGGTAAGCGGCTTCGATTAAATCGTCCAGGTCGGTAGGGGAGAGGACATTTTCCGTCGTGTAAACTTTCGGTTTTTCGTCTCCACCGACATCATAACCAGCTACCCGCACGTTTTGGGACTTGGGGGCGTAATTTAAAAGAGGAATGGCCAAGGGTAAACCTCCGTATCCTTAGAAATGCTTAAAAAACTTTCCTCCTAATGATAAGGGAGTAGGTGCCAACTAGAAAAGAAATATTAAAAATTCTTACAATTGTTAAGAAAACTTGTTTACTATCCGGGGTGTTGGGGGTTGGGGGTTGGGGGTTAGGGGTTGGGGGTTGGGGGTTGGGGGTTGGGGGTTGGGGTGGTCACTGCGTGCGCGTTGCGGGGGAGAGGGGAGAAAAAAGCTGATGACTGATGACTGATAACTGATAACTGATAACTGATGACTGATGACTGATGACTGATAACTGATAACTGAATTTACCAGCCACTAATCGAATAGGATGACGGTTCGGGGGAATCACTAGAGACTGACTCCGATGACTGATTGCGGGATTCAGCACAGAACGTGGCCGTATTAAAACCGCCAAAACGTTGAACTGTGCTAGTGCGGAGACGTAAATCGGCATCGGCAAACCAAAAACGCTCGATCGAGGTCATAGTTTCGTATTCTGTAATTAAGACTAAACCTTCCTGTTCATCAATGTGATAACGGCCCGCCACGGGAACGATTTCCGCATAACCTCGCTCCCGCAGGAGAACACCAGCTTGGGGATTATCTTCGTCGGGAATTAGCGCAAAAACGGTGGTTCCTTGATGATTTTCGTCTTCTTTGTCCCACTGCATCGAACCATCCCAACTGACAAAGGCACCTCCCACAGTCTTAGCGGGATCCACTTCGTGCATTTCACAGATAGCGATAATTTTCGGGTTATCGGAGCTTAAAGCTTCCACATAAATCTCGGAATCGCCGGTTTCTGAGCGTCGAAAGGGTAAATGATGGGTAGTGCGCTGAGATTTCCACTGTCCCGCACTTTTCTGAAAAAAGGTCATCCCGTCCATAGTTTTTATCCTCTATTTTTTCTATCTATTTTAACGCCATGGCCGTTTTCTGTAACCCTTGTCCCCTTCTCTCTCTCATTCATCCCCAAAATAATCATGATCAATTCTCTTGATTTCATAGATTTCTTTGGTCGATACACCTAAGTTATAATCAATCATCAATTGACCTAATTCTTCCCCATCAATCAGCACTATTTTTATCTCATTTCTGGGGGCATATTCTAAAGCCTCTTTGGTAAAATAGGAAGTAGTGATGAAAATACCTTTTTTGGCTCCTTGTCCCGCTAATGCCCCGACAAATTTCTGGATTTCTGGACGACCAACGGCATTATTATCAGCCCATCTTTTGGCTTGAATATAGATTATATCTAAACCGAGTCTATCTTCTTTTATTATCCCATCAATCCCTTGATCACCGCTCTTACCCACCGCTTTACCAGCATCTCTAATCGAGCCTCCATAACCCATTTTTACCAGTAATTCTACTACTAATTTTTCAAAATTATCTGGGGATAATTTTCGCAGAATAGAGAGTAAGTCTGTCGCTAATGCTTGCCGAATTTCTTTATAGGAGTTTTCTAGTAATTCTTCTGGTGTTTGTTCTTGCTCAGAAGTTGATAAATTGCTTTCAAGAGTAATAGTTTCATTTTGCTTATTGACTTGATTGAATTCTTGAAATTCGGGAAACTGTCTCAGAAATTTTGCATCAATTCGAGCAGGATTTTGAGATAAGATTTCTTGTCCTCTCTCAGAAATTACAAAAGTTGCTCTTTGGGGTGAGTCAATTAATCCCGCTTTCTTTAAATAGGTTTTTGCCCAACCGACTCGATTAGCAAAAATTTCTTGTTGTCCACTGGGAAGCATTTCTTTTCTTTCTGCTTCCGTGACTTGAAACTCTCTGACCAAAGCTTCAAGAATTTCTCGATATTTATAAACTTTGCCATCTGCAAGTATTTTTAATAGGGGCAACATAATCGATTGAAAATCGGGAATGGGCATAGTTCAGATGAAAAGCGGTGGCAGTCATCAGAATTATACAGCAACAAGCTCCAAGAATTTAGATAATAACACAAAATCGGTTTTTAATAGTGCGATTAACTGCCAATCGAACTTTAAAAACCCACTCCCTACTTCCCTAATTCCCCACTCCTTACCCTCCTATACTTTTAAAACAGGATTTAGTATAATACGTCTGAACTTATTAATGATTGGGAGGCATTCCTAAAGAATTTGAGACAGAAATTATCGCCATTGATAATCGTCTTGATACTCCAATAATGCGATTTTTGTGCCATCGGGAGCGTTGACATAAATAAGCTGTTGACTATTTAAATTACTCGTTAAGACTGTCTATGAGTCCCGGAGCGGGTAGCAGGGAGTGTCAATGTCATAGCTAAAAAAATCCCTGCTATTCGTACAAAATCTCATCAAAACAAGCTTCTCCCACACTCGCTAAAGTTCTAGCGGCAGCTTTATCGGTTTTCGACTTCTGCACGAGGGAGCGGAATTGCTGTAGATTGTAACGAGCTTGGAATTTTTTAATCGTGCAGTCGCATAGGTCTTTTGCCACATCAGCAGCTAATCCTTCCCCGCGCGCTCTTTGTAAACATTCTTGACGATAACTGTCGAAAGTCGTGGCAGTATTAGAACTTTGGCTAAGGTAAACGGTATTATTAGCCTGTACTGGCAAGGATAAAGCCAATAAACCGATAAAAGTTAGTAAATATCTTGGATTTCTCATCATAATTGCTTTTAAAAGCCTAAAATCTCTCACTAGATTAGAAAAGGGCTGCATAGATCATAGATTGATCGCTTAACTCTTGGGTTCCACTCTTGGCAAACTGTCATCTATTGTGCTAAGATGAATAATGACTGATCGGCGCCATCGCCAAGTGGTAAGGCAGAGGTCTGCAAAACCTTTACCCCCAGTTCGAATCTGGGTGGCGCCTTGGCAAATATCGGCAATCTTTCTTTTATTCCCTTGTCTAAATGAAAATTTAACAAGGTTTTACTTGATAGGCTGCCACTAGATAGCGAAAAATATACTCGACTATCTCTAAATAATTCTCGGTAGTTTCTAGAGACTCACCCCAAACTGTCACGCCATGGTAAGAAATCAGTAAAGCGGGAATTTCTGGGGGGAAAGCTGACAATCTACTTTCTATTTCTGCAGCAATTTTCGGCACATCGAGATAGTTGGTAAAAACTGGCATAAATACTTGAGGATTTTCTACCCAAATACCTAAACCTTTCAACATTTCTAAGGGAGGTAACGATAACTTGTCCTCGCGAGCAAAACGGGAAACTAAATTCGCTTCCACCGAGTGAACATGATAACAAGCTTGTGCTTGGGGAAAGAGACAATAAATCACCTGATGAATGCTAGTTTCTGCCGAAGGACGATTATCCGGATGAGCTAATTCCCTGACTTTCCCGGTCAGATCCACGCGCACAAAATCCTGTTCTGTTAATTTACCTTTACTTTTGCCACTGGCAGTAATCCAAAAACTATGATCATCAACTTTAGCGGATAAATTACCCGCCGTGCCAAGCATCCAACCCAGTTGATAAAATCTTCGGGCAGCTGCCACTAGAGACAGACGAGGATCGCTCATGGTTTTCAGAGATATGGTGGATAGGTATCGACCTATTATAACAAGTTGAAGCGAGCAGACGACCTACTCGCCAGCAGATTTGGTGAGGATGTCAATCTGGATAATCTCGCTCAAAACTAAAGCCAAGGCAGAATAGGGTGAGGAACCAGTGAGTCAAAAGAAGATTTAACCGTGGCAATGTGTTGGGAATGTGTTAGGTTAAAGATAATTGCAGCTTTGATGAATCGAGGGTTGAGCCGTGAATAACAACTTTTTCCGCAGCTATTCTGTCAATGATTCTGGTTTGGGTTGTTTCTTATCTTTGATTTTAGTCGGATTGTTGTTAGGCTCGATCGGACTGGGTTGGTTAGTCAATAGTTTTTTAATTCTCGTGGCATTCCTAATAATTTCTCCTGTGATTGCTTGGGGGATTTTTCGCTGGTGGTTACGACGCAATTTAGTTGAAGATAGCTGTCCCGTCTGTAGCTACGAATTTACGGGTTTTAATCGCACGGAATGCCAATGTCCTAACTGTGGTGAACCGTTAAAAGTGGCAGGGGGTAAGTTTATTATTCTCACCCCTCCCGGTACGATCGATGTACAAGCGATCGAAGTACCTACCCGACAGTTGGAAGATTAGGGTCAAACCATCACCATCTAGGCACGCGCACCAAACTGAAAGCGGGGGTTCTGAATTTTAACAATAACAGCAGTCCCAGCAGGTGAATTGACCAATGAACGAGAACTAAGCCCCAAATAATTGCAAAAATCAAACTACTAACGGCAAGAGCTTTAAAAATATCATTATCGGTTTTTTGATACCAGAGAAGACTAAGGAAGGAAAGCAGTAGGAGTAGAAGCGGAAAAAGTGGGGAGAACATGGGGATCACCATTGGGTGAGGGGACTGTCTTCACATCCATAGCTTATCATTTTCCCTTTGCCGCTACGGGTAGCAGCGGTTACATTCCCCCCTATTTGTCATAAATCTTTAGAATCAAATTAAAAAGTTGACCGAAAAATTGGGTTTAAAGCCTCGCCCTTTTAGGGCGACTTTATCTGATGTATGATATTAAGAATAGCGGGCAGGGTAAGCAACCGCTTAAAAAACCCAGTCATCGCAGGATGAACGCACCTTGAAAACTAGAGTTATGGGGTTCTATAGGGGAATGCTCCTATAGGTAAAAGCTCTAAGCGTCAAGTACCAGAGAAACCAATTATTTTAGAGGTTTTGAACTGTATCGTAGGGCATACGAAAACAGGCTTCTGTAAGGGAGCGAAAGTCTGAGGAGAGAACCACCTCTGGGTGGGATTTCGCCAGGAATCTAATTCAAGTGGACTCGTTGAGCCAGAAATTCTCAGCAGTGATGCTAGAAGAATCCACGTCCGTTTACGGCGTGGGGTATGTCAAAAGCCAATCTTTTAGTATAAAGGTGGCGCGACAATCATCCTCATTGTAACGTAAAATAGCCGCCAATAAAGTCCGATCTCCTGTTTTTAACCACTGGTCATACCACCAAACGCATTGATCCCCGCTTACTCCTCGATCGCGCCATTGAAAGCCAATCCAGTTAGCGAGGGATTTTAAAGAATAACTTTCCACGGGAAAAGTTACCGAGTTAACTACATGATAGTGCAGATCAAAACAGCGAGAAACTAACTGATTAATCAAAGAAGAAGGAGTTTTATAAAGATAACCTAATCGCTTAATTGTTTCCACTTCGTACTCAGAAAAGTGAAAAATTGGTGCTTGATAATCCTGCATGACTAAGGTTAAGAATTCCTGCCAAATCCTGCCTTCATCTTCTGGCTTTTCTGCCAAAAAGGGATAAAATTGCTGGGTATTAACTCGATGGTCAACCCGTAAAACCCCCAAAAGATAATCTAAATTCTGTTCTGGTTCCGCTTCGATGTCAAAATAAAATTCAATCTCGGCCCTCGGTAGGGGGGACAAATAAGCAGTTTTGCCGTTGCTTTTGCGAAAGGCCCGATTTTCAATAATTGCTTGGGCCTGTAATTGTAACTGATTAGCCACCTCTAACCCCATCCCCTCCCCCATACGGGTAGGACAGGTAAGCGCCAGGGATTCCATGGTGGAAACCCCCAAAGACTGTAAAAATTGGTAACGACTGGGAGTTACCCCCGGGACTAAAGAAAGATGTTGACTCGCTTGGGCGATACCATAACAGTGACTATACCAATGACATAAACTGCAACGCTGACGCGAGATAAAAACTTCTGGTTCTTGGCGATTAATCACCATTTCGCCGAACTTTTTGATTATTTCCTCTAGTTTAGTTAACCAGAGATTCAATTCCACCCGATAGCGATTATGACGACGTAGGACAATTTCCGCGTAATTGGGAAAAACTCCCTGCATACTGGCTAATAAATAGGCGTAAAAAGTAGCCAGCATCTTATATTCAGGCTTAGGACGGCGACCGAGTTGAATATTGAGGGGATAATAAATCCAATCGCCAAATTTCGACTTTCCTGCCTGTTTAATTAATAAATGCGGGGAACCGGTTAAAGAGACGGGATAGCCGGATTGTAAAAGGACTCCGTGATAAATACAGGATACCCCCTGACCCATCAAAGCTTCCGTTTCCCTAGCGGCGGCTAAAATATCGCTGGTGGGAGTAGTCAGGGAACAATAATCGGGATAGGAGTCTTGCAGGACTTTGTTAACGTTAATTTGACTCTCCTGGCGCAATTTAAGCAAAAAATCTCGCTCAGGGTCTTTTTCTTGGCTATTGCCGTAGAGATTTAAAAACCCACGGCGTTGACAACGTTGGTAGTCTAGAAGTAGATCATCGGTCAGTAGCATTCTATACAAGGAGAAAAGTTAAGCTTTCCTGGACCAGTGAAGTAAAGTAAAAAATAATAAACTTAAAAAAAGAAAACATTCCCAAGTATGTTTCCTCTACTCTAATACTATTGTGACAATTGCGACTTAATCCGTCGCTAGAATTCAGCCGTCGGTCGTTGGGAGTCAGGAAGTGGGGAAATGGGGAATTCAACTAAAACCCTAAAACCCCAAAACCCAACACCTTCTAACCGATAACTGATAACTGATAACTGATAACTGACCCCCCATCTCCTCGCTTATGCAGAATTTAGACGAAAATAGCCTCGATTGCGCCCCTAGTAAACCAGATTTAGCCGAACAAAGACAGGAATTTCGGGGACTTAGCAATAAAGTTTATTTTAATTTCGGTGGTCAGGGAACCTTGCCCAAGGCCGGATTAGAAGCGATTATCGATGCCCATAATTTTCTCCAACAAAAGGGGCCTTTTTCAGGACAGGTAAACGATTGGATTACCAGAAAAACGGAACTTCTCAGGCAAGAAATGGCTCAGGAGTTGGGAATTAGCCCCAGCAATCTCTCTATCACCGAGGATGTCACTGTGGGCTGTAATATCGCCCTCTGGGGAGTTGATTGGCAAGCGGGGGAACATATTTTACTAACCGATTGTGAACACCCCGGAATTATCGCCACGGTTCGGGAAATTGCCCGTCGTTATCATCTGGAAATCTCCACTTGTCCTATTCGGGAAACTTTAAACGACGGCAACCCCATAGAAGTCATTTCCGCGCATTTACGGCCAAAAACTAGGGTTTTGGTGGTTAGTCACGTTCTGTGGAATACTGGACAGGTTTTACCCCTCAAGGAAATCTCGCAACTTTGTCATGATAATTCTGTCACCGAAAAACCCGTTTTAGTGGTGGTGGATGCTGCCCAATCCGTGGGTTGTTTGCCCTTGGATTTAAGTGCTACTGAGGCCGATTGTTATGCTTTTACGGGTCATAAATGGTGGTGTGGACCGGCCGGTGTGGGAGGATTGTATATTCGTCCCGAAATTTTCTCTAGTTTACAGCCCACTTTTATCGGTTGGCGCGGTGTTGAAACAGATAACCGAGGACAGCCTATCGGTTGGAAACCAGACGCTAGACGCTTTGAAGTGGCCACTTCTGCCTATCCTCAATTTGAGGGTTTAAGGGCAACTATTGCGGTACATAACGCCTGGGGTGATGGGGGACAAAGATACGAAAAGATTTGTCAATTAGCGGCTTATCTCTGGGAAGAATTAAAGACGATTAAAGGGGTGAAATGTTTAAAAAATTCTCCGCCGGAATCTGGTTTAGTTTCCTTTCAAATTGACTCGGCCATCACCCCACAAAATTTAGTGCAACAGCTAGAAAAACAAGGGTTTTTACTGCGAACTCTCCTCGACCCCCTCTGCGTGCGTGCCTGTGTCCATTATTTCACTTTGCCATCAGAAATCGAGCAGTTAGTAGCAGCTATCCAAAAGTTAGTTTAACAAAAATATGGCGGGGGAAGTCTCCACCCCAATCCGCTTGCTCAAAGCCTATGCTATAATAGAGCTTCTGTAAAAATCAAATTTTAGCGGGCCGATGATCGAGCGTGTGGATATCCGTCAGAATTACATCGATAATAAAGAATGAATAATCTATCTTTATTTAGGGAATATGATCGGGCTGTATTAGCCTAGACTAACACAGCCCCAAGTTACTGTTTAAATGTCCAAATCGGTAAGATTTAAACGCGGTCCGTGGGTTTCGATAAATTCTCGCCGGGGGGCAACTCGATCGCCCATAAGAATGGTAAATAATTCCTCTGCTTTGGCTGCGTCTTCGATTTCCACCCGTTTTAAAGTGCGAGTTTCGGGATTCATGGTAGTATCCCAAAGTTGTTGGGGCATCATTTCTCCTAACCCTTTAAAACGTTGGATTGTGTAGTTAGCATTAGAGGGAAATTCTGCTATCTTTTGCTGTAATTCTCGATCGCTATAGCAGTAGGAATGATTTTTACCGCGTTCCAATTTATAGAGAGGAGGACAGGCGATATATACATAACCTTGGTCAATTAAATTCTTCTGATAACGATAGAAGAAAGTTAACAACAAAGTTCGGATGTGTGCGCCATCCACATCAGCATCAGTCATTAAAACAATGCGATGATAGCGCAATTGTGAGGGGTCGAAATCTTCTCCTTTAATTCCTAAACCGAGGGCTGTAATTAAGGATTGAATTTCCGTATTTTTGTAGATTTTGGCATCATCGGTTTTTTCGATATTGAGGATTTTTCCCCGCAGAGGTAGAATCGCTTGAAAACGACGATCGCGCCCCTGTTTGGCACTGTTATGGACGAAAACACCGGAGGCAAGGGCAAAGTTATGAGTATGAGGAACCTCGATATCATAGACATCGAATCTTGTCTCTAATCGCTCGATCGCCACGACTCGATGATTGTAATTAGCCACCGCTTCTAAGGCTTTATTTTTATCACCATCAAAGTAGCGATCGCAGAAAGAATCAAATCGCAATATTGATTTATCCCGCGTCTGAAGCCGATATTTTTGATAAGCTTCCAAATCAATATAACCTCGATCGATCTCAATTTGTTTTAAGGTCGCTAGGGTTTTTTGATAGTAAGTTTTCTTGATCGTGTTAATTCCCTGCCAACGATTATACCAATCAGCGATCGCATGAGTGAACAACCAAGAATCGGAAGCGGGATTCCAGACCATTTCATAACCGTTAATGGTGATTCCGGGGTCACGAAGAGCGGACAATTTCCGATACAAAGGCATTAAAGCATCTTCTGGAGTTAAAGCCGCAGCAGGTTTATAGCTACCATCTCTTAACAGGAAAAGATGGTCAGGAGTACAAATAATCGCTTCACCATGATCGAGAGTAATTTTAATTACTTCTGCGTCTTTTTTGGTGATGCGGGCATTAATAACTCGTTCAACCCCGATCGTGCCATTGTCACGAATGGTATAACAAAAATGTTCCTTTCCTTGGGCTTGTTCGGTCACTAGCTGTTTAAAACTGAGGTTGCGTCCATCGACAAGGGCGATTTCTGTATCACCATGAAAACAGCCGCCGGCGCTGTCACCTTCAACGATGTAAATTTCCGACTTTTCTGGGTCTCTTTCGCTACAATCAGCCAATTTACCCGGTAAAGGTGAGGATTCCAAGACCGATTTCCGTCGTACTAAGTCCCGGGCCCGTCGGGCTGCTTCCGCCGCTTTGTACGCTTGTACTGCTTTTTCGATAATCGTGTCGGCCACTTGGGGATTTTGTTCTAGGTATTCGTTGAGAGTTTCCCCCACCAGGGAATCAACAATACCCCGGACTTCGGTGTTACCCAATTTGGTCTTGGTTTGTCCCTCAAATTCCGGTTCGGGGACTTTTACGGAAATAACGGCGGTTAAACCCTCACGGACGTTTTCCCCCGCTAGATTAGGCTCGTTTTCTTTAATTTTATTGCGTTTACGAGCAACATTATTTAAAGTACGAGTCAGGACTGCTTTTAATCCTTCTAGATGAGTTCCCCCGTCAATGGTGCGGATATTATTAGCAAAACCGAGAATATTGTCGCTATAGGCATCTATACACCACTGAAACGCCACTTCGATATTAATTCCGTTCTTTTCCCCCGATACATAGATAATATCTTTGTGCAGAGTTTCTTTTTCCCGACACATATAGGCGACGTATTCTTTAATACCCCCCTCATAACAATAGGTTTCGATGTGGGGTTCTTCGGGACGGTAATCGCTAAAGGTGATTTTAACACCCGCATTTAAGTAGGCTAGTTCTCGTAAACGTCCGGAGAGGGTACTGTAATCAAATTCGATGCCTTGGCTAAAAATTTCGGTGTCTGGCAGGAAATTAACCCTAGTTCCCGTTTTTTCCTCTTGACTAGGACTGCTGACCAATTCTGTGACGGGGATACCTCTTTCGTAGCGTTGGATATGTACTTTATGATCGCGCCAGACTGTCACATCGACCCATGCGGAAAGAGCATTAACGACGGAAATCCCGACTCCGTGTAACCCTCCCGACACTTTATAGCCACCACTGCCAAATTTACCGCCGGCATGAAGTATAGTGAGAACGGTTTCGAGGGCAGATTTACCCGTGGTGGGGTGAACATCGGTGGGAATACCCCGGCCATCGTCGGTGACGCTGACGGAACCATCGGCCTTGATATCCACTTCGATATGAGTACAGTAACCCGCTAGGGCCTCATCGATCGAGTTGTCCACCACTTCATAGACTAAATGATGTAGTCCCCGCGGCCCAGTCGTACCGATATACATCCCCGGCCGCTTCCTGACTGGTTCTAACCCTTCGAGAACTTGTATCTGTTCCGCGCCGTAGTTACTTGTCATAAAATTTCCCTGAAAAGGCTGTGATCCCTGATTGAACCTAAATGAATAGCAAAATCTTCAAAAATTGTAGCACATAAGGGTTAAAGACTGCTTAAATGGCTTTAGAAAGAATTTTTTATTGGGGTTGGGGTGTTGGTCAGTAATCATTGAGCAGTAATCAGTGAGCAGTAATCAGTAATCAGTAATCAGTGAGCAGTAATCAGTAATCAGTGAGCAGTAATCAGTAATCAGTGAGCAGTAATCAGTAATCAGTAATCAGTGAGCAGTAATCAGTAATCAGTGAGCAGTGAGCAGGCAGCTGCGAGCTTGTCGCTTAATACTATTCACTGAAAACTCACATCTGATAACTGAAAACTCACATCTGATAACTGATCACTGATAACCGATCACTGATCAAATGTCATCCTCAAATTTATAACCGACACCGACTACAGTTTTGATAAAGATCGGATTAGCAGGATCGGGTTCTACTTTTTTGCGTAAGCGTCGGATATGGGTATCTACTACCCTTTCATCGCCAAAAAAATCATTTCCCCAGAGATTATCGATTAATTGGGTGCGACTCCAGACGCGATTGGGATAACTAACAAAGGTAGCTAATAAATTAAATTCTAAGGTGGTTAAATCGAGGGTTTCCTCTGGCATTCCCTCCAATTTACGAAGAGCAGAATGTTGATCTAAGTCGATCAGAAAATGACGGCTGCGATGGAGTTGCTGCGGTTGACTATCGTGTCTTAAACTACGTCTTAATAAGGCTCTTACCCGAGCGGTTAATTCCCGGGGACTAAAGGGTTTGACCATGTAATCATCGGCTCCTGTGGATAGACCGATAATGCGATCAATTTCTTCTCCCCTAGCGGTTAACATTAAAATATAGGGGTCTTTTGTCCCGGGTTTTTGGCGAATTCTAGCACACAGTTCTAGTCCGTCTAATTCCGGTAACATTAAATCTAAAATAACTAAGTCTGGTTGCTTTTGATAAAATAGTTCTAGTCCTACCCTACCATTATAAGCCAGATGACAAGTAAAGGATTCCCGCTCTAAAGTTTGCTGAATCAAATGGGCGATTTCAATTTCATCTTCGATAATAACGATATCCATAGGTAAGTAGTTATAATTTAATTGAAGATAGATTTTGCCTTTGATCCCCCCTGCTACCCTTAATAAGGGGCATCTGACAATTTTTAACACCTATCTACTTAGGCATATTTTAACATATTAGCTATTCATTTCGGCTCTCCTAGACTGGTTATAGCAAATTAGTAGTTTAAAGGAGCCTAAACCCTTAAATAGCTTGGAATCCAACATTGAAATAATCGTAATTTTTGAGATTTTTTCGGGGGGAGAGTTGGCAGCTCTCCCGAATTTTGTGGACTAGGGACTTTTTAAGGTAAAGGGACAAACTGCTCACCGTCGGGAGTCGAGCGCACTTGAATTAACACTGGTTGACCAATGCGATCGCCAGTATTAGGATCAAAGCTAATTTTTCCGGTGGCCCCTGTTTGATGAAAATTGGCGGAACGCAGCCTGGATTGTAGGCCCTGACGTTGAGGATTTTCCCTTAAACCGGCAATAATCACCCGTGTAGCGTCAAAACTGGTAGCTGTGCGCCAACTAACTGGACCGCGCCACTGTTCCTGCATAAGATTGGCAAAAGTCTGGTTAACCGAGGGGTGCCAGGGTGCGGCAAGGGTTAAACCTTGGGCGTTTTTGCCGCCATCTTCGAGGGTGCGAATATTGTAGAGGGTGGGACTACTAAACAGAGGCAAACGCTGACGATTGGAGCGAATAACCTCAAAAACGGGATCGAGACGATCAACATGAGCGACGACAAATAGACCGTTAGCACCCCCAGAAATCGCCTGATTAAGGGCTTGATCGGCCTTAAAATTGGGTACACTCAGATCACAGACAATCGGCACAATTTGACCGCCTTTTTTCGCCACATTAGCCATCAACTCATCTTTAAAGGAAATATTATCGGGAGCTTGAGAATCGTAGCAAAAAGCAATTTTCTGGACTTTAGCAGTATTTACTATGTAATTTGCTAATTTTTCCGTAATTTTGCCGTTAGAAGCCACCAGACGAAAGATATAATTTCCCGCACCGGAGAGATTATTAGCCAGGGAGGTGGGAGAAATCATCACCAAACCGCCTTTTTCGTAGATGGGAGCGGCGGCTAAACTGGCATCGGAGGCATTATGACCGATAACAGCGATAATATCGGGATTTTTGACTAATTCACTGGCTACCTCTTTCGATATCTGCGGCTGATTATCGTCATTAACCACGATAACCATCAGTTTTCTGCCGTTGATCCCTCCCTGTTGATTGATCTGGGTTTGTGCGCTGGCGACTCCTCGCAATATTTCTTGAGCGACGTTGGGATTAGTTGTCGCTGGGACAACAACGGCGATTTTAAAGGGATTTGAGCCAGTTTGCAGGTTGCTTAGATAAATTACGCTTTCGGGATCGTTGGGACGTTGAGCGAGGGATTTTTGCAGGAGTTGCTCTGCTTCTTGGTGATCACCTTGAGCAATGGCAGCGATCGCTGATTCTTTGGTGGTGTTAGAATTAGTTTTGATCAGGAGATGATTGCCGTAACTCATGCGGGGATTATTATCGGCTTTTGGGGCAAATATTGCCAATATTTGGGGAAAAAGAAACCAGCCGATCAACCCCAGTAAAACATAGAAAATTGGCGGTAAGCTCGCTTTTTTGCCAGTCTTTGTCATCGCTTTACTCCTTAACTTTGCTGATTGAATTCGGCTAAACGGCGGTTAATTTCGTCATCAAGGCTTAAGAAATCGATTTCTTGAGCTAATTTCTCGCTATAGTTCTCGCTTAATTCACTATAGACGTTTTCTTTTCGATAACGGTCGTTAATCGCTCCATTGGCATCCTCAAAGCGATCGCGGGAGGTATTGAGGTTGAGACTACTATCAAATTCGTTTATTTTACCTAAAGCCTCATTCATGGAACTAATCGCTTTTAAGTTGCTCATTTCTAACTTATAATGCTCGATTTTTTCCTGCTCTTTGCGAAGTTTTTCCTTAGCAGCAATGACCACTTTTTCGGCATTATCAACCCGATCTTTCATGGCGGGTAGAATTTTTTCTAGGGAGATAACCTTAACCATAGCCAGTCTTGCCGCTTCTTGAAGACCTTTTTTTTGAGCGGTGACAGCCTGCTGCAAGTAGTTTGTGTGTTCCTGTTTTTTTGCCTCGTATTGTGCTTGAGCAGATTGCTGGGCCGCTACTACTTTCGCCACCGATTCTGTTAATTCCGCTAGGGATTTTTGCATCGATTCTAGGGATTCTCTGGCCGATTCTACGGCAATTTTTCCGCCGGATTCGATGGGAATACCCCACAACCAATTCCAGATCGCAACGAGAGAATTTCCTGCCTTATCACCGATCAGCCAAAAAATCAAGGCCTTTGGGGTTAATTTTTTTAACAATTTCATGCCGTTTGTCTCCTAGAGGTATTACCTGTTAATTAGGAGTGATGGCCAACTTTGATGCAGTGGATAAGGTTAAGTTTTGTAAAAAGTCTTGACAAGGATAGGAAGGTTTAGAGTGGACCGGCAGATTTAATGGGAGCGAGGGGGACAAATCGACCATTTTTGACCTGTAGAATCAAGTAGCGGCGATCATCAGGATTATTATTCATGTTGCGGACACCATTCTCATCGAATCTAACAGTGCCAGTCATTCCTTCGATAGAAAAATCGTTTCTTAAAACTTGATTTAATAATTCTCGATCGAATTTTTGTCCTTGTTGGTATAACTTTCGCAAAGCGGTGAGGATAACTTTGGTCGCATCGTAGGACATGGGAGTGCGCCAAACATTGATCTTATTTTGCCAAAAACTCTGGATATAATTATCTTGTTTGAGATCATACCAAGGCACGGTGATAACTAAATTTTCTACTCCTTGTTTACCTTCTGCAAGGGTGAGATAACTTTGAAAAGTGGGGGAACCTAAAGTTACTAAGTTTAACTGTTCTGCGGGACGTTGCTTAAAGATACTGACGGCTCTTTTCAGATCATTAACATAGGGAGCAACCATGAGAATATTTACTTGATATTGAGCAATTTTTTGATAAATTTCTTGTTCACCTAAATGAATTTTTGGTTCGATATTGCAGTCAAAATCTTCATCTTTAACAAATTTTTGAAACTGCTGACCGAGAAGAATGTTTCTATATTTTTTAGCAAAGTTATAATTATCTCCAGAGCGATTGTCGTAACAAATTAAATTAGTGGGGTTTTGGATAATTAGCTTGTCAGTTTGTTGACGGATATATTCACTTAAGGTTGTGGCAAAAGTTTCCAGATCGGGAACCATTTTATATATATAGTCATTGCCAGAGATTTTCGGGGAAAAGCTCGTAGGGGATATGGCAACAATTTTCCCTGGTACATAGATATCTTTGGCCGCTTCACTAGCAGCAGAAGCATTATGACCAACCACTGCTATAATTGACGGATCTTTAACAAATTTTTCGGCTCGATCTTCGGCATCTACGGCGCTATTATTATCATTAGCGACCACTACCTGTAGAAAGTGAAAATCGGGGTTTTTGGCCTGTTCATCGTTTAACTCCTGTTGGAATAAAGCAATACCTCGTAAAATTTCTTGGGCAATTTCTGGATTATTACCAAGAGGAACACTGGTGGCAATTTTTAAGGGATTTCTGTCTTGATAGGCCGCACGAGCGTTATTATAATAGATTCGAATCTCTGGATTATTGGGCAAGCGATCAAGGGATTGTTTAAAAAGCTTAATTGCTTGTTTATATTCTTGGTTTTTAAAAGCTTGTCTTCCCCGTTCAAGACTGTTATCTTGTCGGTTTGTCTTGAATAATATTTCTTCACCTAAGCTAATTTCTGGGTATTTACTAGCATCATCGGAAAATACTCCTCCCCCATATAAAACTGATAAAGTTACCAGAAGACTTAAAATAAATAACAGAGCTTGTTTCCAGCGACTAGATAGACGTGAAGGCCAACTTTGCTCATCATTATTTTGGTGATTTTCCTCCGTATTTTCAGGGGTTAAAGGTAAAATTAACGGTGGTTCTTCAGGATTTTCTATCAAACGAGGCAGCAAAGAAGAACTAGCAGCATCCACCTCAAATTCATGTAATCTTAATTCTTGTCGAGCGCTTGTTAAGGATTCTTGTAGGGATTTATGTCCAAGAAAATTGGGAAGAAAAACTTCTAGAAATCTCAAAGCAACCCGCACCGCTATCGGTTCTTTCATAACAATAATATGGGGTACTCTGATCTTAGCCAACTGACGACCAATACCTAACCCATCGCAGGAGTTACAGATAACAAGTTTTAATCCTTTTTTAACAGCTATTTCTAGGGAATTCCTTAAGTTATGTTCAGGAGATAAAGCCGTATCATTATCAATGATAAAAACTCCATCGTGACCGTCGCTACTGGTTTGACTATGACCTAAATAAACTACAATATCCCATTGATTTTCGATCAACTCATTGTGAATACTTTTCGTTGAAAGAGGAACTTCTGAACTAGGACTTAAGATTTGCATAAAAATCTTATCTGGATTTCCTAGTACCGTTTGCAAACTGGATAAACACACGGAAGTATGCTCATTTCCGATGTCAATATTGCCCAAAATTACTAAAACCTTAATTGGAGAAGTCAGGTTAATTATCGGGGGATTTCTCTGGATAGTAAGAGCAATTTCCATATCGGGACACCATTCGTGTAAAAAATTCCAAGACTCCCAGGGAATTTGTTGTAAATCAAAGTGGGTAGTTTGGATAAAAAATCTGACTTCTGACTCAGTACCTATATGGAACAAAATATGATTTTGTATCGAACTCAGATAACTAGAATTTAGCCATTCATTTAGGCTATCTTTTAAAGTTTGAGTAGCTTTTCTCAGGTTGTCTCTAGGATCACCCACCGCTGCATTGGTGATCATACTATGGGGAACGGTAATTCCTAAACTGGGTTGACTTTTTACCCAATGATAATAAGCTCGACGATAATTTTGCAAAGCGTCGGCAATGTCAAGGTTAGGGACTAATTTCCCCTCAGCAAAAGGCGCTATCAAGCGATTATTGTCACGAATTTCTAGAGTGACGGAAAATCCCGTTGCAAAATTTCCCTCCCCAATTTTCAGAATCACAACTCTGCTCATGTCTTTACCCTTGACATTTTCTGCTATCTCTATTAAATCCTAAAGTGTTCGGTAATGCTACTATCCCCTAAACTTAGGTTAACATTAAAGCGATCATCGGCATCAGCTAGAAAATAAAGTTGCAGATAGCTATCTAAGGGTTTCTCCCTTGCTATTGCCTCTAAACTGGGGATTAATTGGCCTATTTCATCGCTAATTTGCAAAGATAAACCGGGGGGTAGCTTGGCAAAATTTTCCATGGCATAGGCACGAATTAAGACAGCAATTCTCTGGTCACTGGTCGATAAAACTCCCACCATTAAAGCGATTTTATGTCCCATTAATTGACTACCCACATCGAGCATTTTACGGATAGCAGCATTGGGATAATGAGGATCGATATTCCAGAGATATTCGGCTGCTTGCCAGCGAATAGTTTCATCTTGGGTTTGATGTTGTAGTTTTGCTAAAGCTTCCTCTGGGGTTAAATGTTCCCAAAATTCCACCTCTTTTTGACTAGCATACAGTTGTCTAATTTCTCCCTGAATATCTGTCGGAGATTCTCGGCTGCTGATTTTTTCAGCAGCCAACAAAAACCCCGGATTAATTGGACGATAATTGTCGAGGGTGTTAAGGATTTCCTGCCATTTCTCTGTAATAATTCCCTGCAACCATTGACTAAGTTTAGTGGGGATTATTTCTAGACGCTGCTGATAAAGTTTTTCTCGCCATTGCTGATTATTCAACAAAGCTAACCACTGCTGACAACTAATATCTAATCTCGGAGAATAGGGTGAAACTTGACCTAACTTTTTAATTAAATTTTCTGCTATTGCTGGCGATAAGTTTGCTAAGGATTCCAGTTTTCCTTTTTCACTCTTTCCCTCTAACAAACTCTGCCAAAGAATATCTAAATTATCAATTATTTGCTCACTGTCCAAATAATATTGATGGTAAATTGGATCGTATTCTGCGAGATTTTTAACATCTTTTCTGGATATAAAACCCCAGATATTGAGGAATTTTTCTGCTAAATCTACCTGCACTCCTAGATAAAAATCCGCCGCTAAATCGGGAATATCAACCCATTCTTGCTCTATTGTCAATCCCTCAATGTCAATGGCTTGACTGGGAATAGTAGTCACTTTTTTATCTTGAATTTGCCAAGTAACCCCGTTAATAAACTCCCAAAGATACTGATGGTTTTTAGGTATTATTTTAAGAGAAGAATCAAGATTGTTTTTCAGCCAATTGCTTAAGCATATTTGGACTAAGTAATTAATCAAAGCCTGATTTTTGGCGGTTTGATTAGAATATTGACCGAGAATCGATCGAGCTTGTTTAATCTCTGTTTCCGAAAAAGTTAGCCAAAGAGATTTCGGGTTAATTTGTTGCAAAATATCGAGGTTGACTTTCATGGTATCTCCTGACAGATTAGTTTTGAGTTAAGTAGGACTGACAAAAATATTCTAGATAAGCATCGATCTCTTGTTTTTGCAGAGATTGTAATTTAATCTCATTTAATAACTTAGGACAATCTTTGCCTTCCCTTGCACAGAGTAGCTGATAAATTTTTTTACATAATTGGGTTATTTCTCGACTAATAGTAGATGAGTGAACTCCCAATCGATTAGCGATCTGTACCTGTGTCATCTTTTGATGATAGTAACAATAGACAATCTGTTTAACTTCCTCCTCTTGAGTGATCAGTAACTTCTTAATATCTTCCTGGATTTCTTGCTGTTGTAGTAAGTCTTGACTTGGCCTCTTGCTGGGGAGATTTTCCCAAAAGTAATTGCTATCATGGTCATAATTAGTCGGCTCAAATTTAGAGCAAGGAGGATCGATGTGATTACGCATTATCTCCCCTATTTGATTGAGTTTTGCTTGCACTTCCTCAATGGTGAAAATAACTTGCGGTTGTAACTGCTGCAAGCGATCGATTACTTGTTGCCAATCCTCCTCTTGCCACTTATCCAATGATCTAAGAGAAGCTTTTTTTACCTCTCGAAAACAGTTAAATATTAGCAGGTGATTCTCGGTAAATATACCCGATGCTCGTAAAACTTTTTGAATTTTATTCGCACTAAAAAGACTGACTATACCGAGATTAGTCCTGCCGATAGTTTTATACTCTCCTCGCAGGAAATTATAGAGAGTATTTCTTAATTTTTTATCTGTCCATTTTTCTAAAATTAAGCGAAAAAATCCCAGTTTGGTCTTTTGATCCTGAAAGTTGCCGTAAAAATTGCTAGGATTGTTGGTGATTGCCGTGGCCAGCAAATTCAGCAAATAGTAGAATAGGGTTTCATAATCAGCATCGATCCGATGGCCAACATTTTGATAGACCCTTTGAGTTACCATACAGGAGCGATATTGTAAAAAAACCATCCAATGAGACTTGACTAATTGGTTATTAGGATCATTCTGTAACCATTGCCACAGATCAAGATATACCGCTTGATCATTTGCCACCTTTCCAGCGATCGCATTGATCGATTTTCTTAATTGTGGCACTTCGCACCAGAAAACTCGATCGCCTTCAATCGCTTTAATAGTAGTATAAAAGTACCTAACGCTCATCTCTATCACCAGCTACAGGTATCTGATATCTGATTAGGTAAAAACCGAAGATTTTCTGCAAGAGTGGCAAATAAATTCGGTGATTCCCTTGCCAAGCGCACCTCTTTCTCTGACAATAGATGAGGGACTGATGAGAAACTATCAGTTATAGTGAGACAGCCTTAGCAAACCAGTAAAAGACTCATAGATTCCCTCTGAGCTGCCACAAATTGCCGTCATATCAACTTCTAGGACAAAAATTAGGAATGCGAGTAACTTTTACCGAAAATCAGGGTTTTAGAAAGGAATTGAATAAACGGGTTGATGCTTATTTTACCGAAAACGGCATCCCCACCAGAGATAATTTGGCCATGTACCTGAAGACGATCACGATTTTAACTTGGGTAATTGCCGCTTGGTTATTTGTGCTTTTTGGTCCGGATATCTGGTGGCTAAAAATTATCGGTTGCATGGTTTTAGGAGGAGGATTAGCAGGGATTGGTTTTAGCATTGGTCATGATGCCAACCATGGCGGCTATTCTAGTAAAAAATGGGTTAATTCTCTCCTTGGACTGACCTACGATTATATCATTGGTACTTCCAGTTATCTCTGGCGTTTTCGTCATAATTATCTCCATCATACCTACACCAATGTTTTAGGGTACGATGTGGAAATTCACGGCGATGGTATCGTGCGAATGACTCCCCATGCCGAGCATAAATGGTATCATCGTTATCAACATTTATTTATCCCAATCCTCTACGCTATAATTCCTATCTATTGGTCATTTTCCGATGTGCGCTCCATCCTCTTTCGTCATCGTTTTGGCGAGATTAAAATTCCCAATCCTAAAGCGATTGATCTATTCGTTTTATTGAGCGGAAAAGTTATTTATCTCTTTTGGTTTATTGGCATTCCCCTCTTAGTTGGTTATAGTCCCCTAGAAATAGCGATCGGTTTTCTCATTGTTTTTACGACCTATGGATTGCTTGCTTGTCATGTATTTATGTTGGCTCACGTTTTGGAACCCGCCGAATTTATTCAACCCTCGGCAGCTAACCAAATCGAAGACGAATGGGCAATTTTTCAAGTGCGAACTACCGTAGATTTTGCTCCTAAAAATGCCTTTTTAAATTGGTATTTAGGAGGTTTAAATTATCAAGTTGTTCACCATCTTTTCCCGCAAATTTGTCATATTCACTACCCCAAAATTGCCCCAATTTTAGCGGAAGTTTGCCACGAATTTGGCGTTAATTATGCTGTTTATCCCACCTTCTGGGGTGCTTTAGCTTATAATTATCGTTGGCTCAGACAATTAGGCAATAAACAAAGTAATTTCGATCTAAAATTAGCCAGCTAAAATCAGTTATCAGTTATCAGTTATCAGTTTTAAGTTTTAAGTTTTAAGTTTTAAGTTTTAAGTTTTAAGTTTTAAGTTTTAAGTTTTAAGTTTTAAGTGAATAGTATTAAGCGACAAGCTCGGAGCTGCCTTTTTACTGATTACTGTTGACTGTTTAATGTTTACTGATTACTGATTACGGCTCTCTTATTCTTTGTGTGATAAGTTTAACTTACATTATGATCGATCAGTCTTTGTGTCCTCTGTGTCTTTGTGGTTCCTTCCACTCACTCGCTAGGAGGAATGTATCTTAGAATACATTTTACCCACCAAACCTAAGAGAGCCTGATTACTGATTACTGATTACTGATTACTGATTACTGATCACTGAAAAATGAACCTACCCAACTCGATTACCCTATCGCGACTCTTGGGACTGCCATTAATTTTATACTGGTTGCACCAAGGCACAGAAATCGATCGCTGGTTAAGTTTAATTATCTTTCTGATTGCTGCCAGTACCGATTGGCTCGATGGTTATCTAGCGCGAAAATTGGATCAAATCACCGAATTAGGCAAATTTCTCGATCCTTTAGTCGATAAATTGCTGGTTCTCGCTCCTCTCTTAGCTCTCATTGAAATGGATTTAATTGCTGCTTGGGGAGTATTTTTAATTCTTGCTCGCGAATTGGCGATCGCTGGTTGGCGTATTAATCCGAATTTAACGGGAAATAGCGACATAAAAGGGGCTAATTGGTGGGGAAAAAGCAAAACATTCAGCCAAATTGTCGCTATCGCTCTCTTAATTGCTCCCTTGCCTTCTGAATATAATTTAATTACTCAGTTCTCTTTTTGGCTATCGGTAGCATTAACTTTAATTTCTGGGGTGATTTATATCACACCCAGCCAAAAATTCACCCAAAATTGATAAAAACTTGACCAGATGTAAAATAACGAACATTAGCAACAATTCAGGAAACAAATCGAGAAAACAAGGTTGCATTTTTTTTCGTGGTATATAATAATCTTGGGAAGACTGTCAAACTCTTCAAGTTCAAACATATCATTCAAAGAAAAAACTATGCCCACTGTAACTATATCATTCGCTGGCCTCTCCGGTCCCTCTGGTGCTAGTTTCAATCCTGCTGTGACTACGTCAGTTGCCTCTTTCCTGAACACCTATGATATCCCCATTTATTTATCAGGACCAGGCATTACCATTACCCAGGATAATCTCACTTCCCAGGGCCTTTTACCCTTGGGCCCCAACGAAAGCCTTACAGCTTGGAGAATAACCAACTTCGGCCCTGCTGATAGCGCAACCCTTTCCCAGTACGGTGGAAGCTTTTCTCAGTCATTTTCCCTGCCAGCAAATAGCTTTACCTTTGTTAGAGGTGGGTCTGCTGGCACTTACCAACTAAGCGGCGGTATTGTTAACACGAAAGCGTCGGGTGTGCAAAGAAATGGTATCTGGAATCTCCTCGCCACCGATTCCTATTTCATCACAGGTAGTGCGTTCAACGATAGCCTAACTGGTGCCAGTGTAGCGGATACCCTAATGGGTGGAGATGGTAACGATACCCTAAATGGTGGCGCGGGAATGGATGTCCTAGATGGTGGCAACGGAAACGATTCCCTAGATGGTGGTACGCAACAGGATTCCCTAATCGGTGGCAATGGTAACGATATCCTATTAGGTCGCGGTGGTAACGATACCCTAATCGGCGGCTTAGGAAACGATACCCTCACTGGTGGTAATGATCCTGACCTTTTTGTTTACAACAATCCCAACGAAGGCGGTGACAGCATCACGGATTTTGGTCAGGGTGCAGATGCTATCGTACTTTCTTCCAGTGGTTTCGGCGGACTGACTACCATTGGCGGTACTTTAACTCCTACCCTATTCTCGACAACTGAAAATGGCACTGCCAAAATTATCTACAGTGGCGGTGTTTTATCGTTTGACTCAGATCTGGCTAATTCTGGTGGTCTGGTTACAATCGCAAACATTGCTGGCTCTGGCGCAGCGACCCTCGGTGCGGGCAATATTCAGGTGATTGCCTAATCTATCCCTGTTCCTCCACTCAAGTGGGTCTAGCAGTTGTGGATTTTTGGGGTAAAACCAAGCCACCAGAAATAGTCTCTGCGGGTGTGTTAGCTAAAGCTAGGACACCCTTATTACTTTAATAGTGAGGTAGGAAGTCTCTGGTATTAGGTAACTCTGGAACAGGCAACGGGAACAGTAGCTAGTCCTATTGGGACTAATTTTGTGTAGTGATTAACTGACGGTGATAATCGCCCCATAACTTGGCTGCCTGTTGACTGCTGCCGGAAGTGGGAGAATTATTATCATTCCCCAACCAAATGCCCGTCACCCAGTCGCGACGGGGAAGATAACCGATAAACCAGAGGTCCACATAATTATCCGTAGTTCCCGTTTTACCCGCTTCTCCCATGCCAATACTGGCAGCGCCGCCTGTACCATTAGTTATCACCCCCCGCAATAAACTGTTCATCGTCTCGGCGGTTTTAGCTGAGATTACCTGCTGATTTCTATCGCTATCCTCGCCATAGTCATAAATAACCCGACAAGTACTCAAATCCTCCACATTTTTACAGTCGGAAGCGTCGAGAATGCGTTTAATGGCGTGGGGACGATTCCAGCGCCCACCATGGTCAAAAACCCCATAAGCGCTGGTCATTTCCAAGACATTTACTTCGCTTTGCCCTAAAATTAGCCCCGGTACAGGATTTAAAGGTGATTTCACCCCCAAACGTTCCGCCACATTGACCACATTACTTAATCCTGCCTCGCGAGCAATGCGAAGGGCGACACTATTTTCCGATTGCGCTAAACCTTGAAACATATTGACTCCCCCGCTACTGCGTTCACAGGGAGAATAGGCTTGTCCTTGCCAAGAGAGTCCAGCGCAGGTATAGGTTTTATAAGGCGATATTCCCTTTTCCAGGGCGGCAGCATAAGCAAATACCTTAAAAGTGGAACCTGGTTGACGTTTAGCTTGGATAGCGCGGTTAAATTGGCTTTTTTGATAATCAACTCCCCCGACTAAAGCGAGAATTTCCCCGGTTTGACTGTTTAAGGTAACTAAAGCCCCTTGGGAGTATCGATACCGGAGGCCTTGGTTTAAGACATTATTTTTTAAGCTTTTTTCTGCGATCGCTTGCAGCCGGCGGTCTAAACTGGTTTCAACGATAAAATTGCCCTCTTTGGCCACTTCTTCCCCTAAAAGATCCTGTAATTCCTCGAAAACGTAACTATAAAAATATGGTGCAATCGTACTAGATAGGGATTTTTTGGCCTGGGGACTGATTTCAATGCGGGATCTGCGAGCGCTGGCGGCCGCTTCTGGGGAAATCATGCCCAATTGAGCCATGCGATCGATGACACGATTGCGTAATTGTACAGAAGTGTCGTAATCTTGAATGGGATTAAATCGATTCGGAGCGGGTAACATAGCCACAAGGGTGGCAGCCTCGGAGATATCTAAATCTCTAGCGGATTTATCGAAATAAAAGCGGGCTGCGTCTTCAAAACCGTAACCGGCCAGACCGAGATAAACTCGATTGAGATAGGTTTTGAGAATTGTATCCTTACTATAGACCGCTTCTAATTGTAAAGCGACAACCATCTCCCGAAGTTTGCGATCGGCAGTATTTTGGCGACCGACTTCGGGGAATAAACTACGCGCTAACTGTTGAGTCAGGGTACTGGCCCCCTGATGAATGCCTTGACGTTCCCGATTAATCATAACAGCCCGGACAATCCCCAAAGGATCAACGCCAAAATGCCAGTAAAAACGACTATCTTCGGAAGCGACAACCGCCTTGGGCAAATAGGGAGAAAAATCGCCCAGATTATCTAATTCTTGGTGAGTTTCCTGTCGCCTGGGATTGAGGGGAGTTTGACCATCCCTAGGGTAAACCACCACCGGACCGCTCACCCCGGAAGGGAGTGGATAAACATTAACTCTGCGACTTTCCCAGATAATCCCTAGAACTAATAAACCGAAAATACCTCCCGCACCATAGAAACCATAGCGCAAAAGTCGCGCCCACAGGGGAGGGGGACAGTAATAGGAGATGGTGACACAATTGGCTAAGTCTGGGGGTGCCAGGGTAAAGGTATCACCATGACGCAGGGAAACGCTTTTCAGACGACGTTTACCCATATAAACCCCGTTGGTGGAGTTTTCATCTGTGAGCAGGAAATTATGGGGATTTTTCGGGTCCCGCTGCAGGGAACAATGAATCTGACTCACTACGGTATTACGGATAGTAATATCACAGGAACTGGAACTACGACCCAATAAATAGCGATCGCCGATTAGGGGATATTTGCTTTCCCCGCTGCCATTCTCGTTTTTAAGGCGTAATTCAGGAACTCTCGCCCCTTTTTTGAGATTTACCGCCTGAAAATTCACCTTTCCTTGCAATTTCTGCACGGCAACGGTGACAAGTTGACTAATTTGGGTTTTCGGCGACTGGTTAGACATAGTTTTTATCAGGGGTTGGGGGATGGGGGATGGGGGATGGGGGATGGTGAAGTGTGGAATTTCAACTAAAACCCTAACACCCTAACACCCCATCCCCCCAATTCATGCCCAATATCCCTAAATTGACATTTTAGCCTCTAAAGCTTTCAGGTATTCCGTATTGACTCCCGACTCGCGAATCAGAGCAATTTTACCGGTACGCGCCACCTCGCGAACGCCAAATTTATTCAGCATTTGCATAATCGCCACCATTTTACCCGGATCCCCCACCACTTCGATGGTCAGAGTTTCCTCGGAAATATCCACAATCCGCGCTCGGAATACCTGCGCTAATTCGATCACTTCGGCCCGGCGATCGGCGGTAGCATTAACTTTAATCAGCATTAATTCCCTTTCCACGCAAGGGGTTTGAGTGATATCCTGCACCTTGAGGACGTTAATTAATTTGTAAAGTTGTTTGGTTAACTGTTCGATGCTATTCTCGTCTCCCGGTACTACCATCGTAATCCGAGAAACTCCCATCTGTTCGGCTGGACCCACGGCCAGACTTTCAATATTAAAGCCGCGACGGGCAAATAATCCAGCAATACGGGTTAAGACTCCCGCTTCATCTTCAACTAATACGGATAATGTGTGTTTCATGGCACTCTATCTACACAACCTAGATTTGACTATTGTAAGACAGGAGACAAGGCCAGAAAAGTTTATCTTCTCTGAGGGATTTGGGTAGAAACCTAAGGGCAAGTTTATATCCACTCTTCCTCATCTGCTTTGTTTACCTCCCGATCTTGGTTTTGATCCTGGGTAGGTGGCGTAATAATCCGATAATTAACATCGTAAACTTGATCGACTTTTTCCCCGCGAGTCTGTTTGGCTGTGCGGTAACTATAGGAATAAACCGAGTCAGTTTGAGAACTGTCACTTGGTGGCTTGACAAAATTTGCTTTTTCCTCATCTGCAAGCCTAGACGAGAATTCTTCCCGCTCCTGAATGATCGTCGGTTTTTCGGGGGGTGTATCAAAATTCCAATCATCACCGCTATCTCTTTCCCAATCGTTACTCGGTGGAGACGGAGCAGAATCTTGAATATAGGTAGGTCGGGGAGATGGCGGTGGGACTGTAGGATTATTTCCTATACGAGGGGAAGCTTTTGGGGCAGCTAAAGGACGACCAAAACTATAGAGAAATTGCAGGGTTAAACCACTGATAATTCCCGCTAGGGTGAAAAGTAACACCCAGACCGCTAGGGGCAGTTTTACCGTCATAATACCGCCAAAAAAGACCAAAGTGATCACCCCCAGATTCTGCCAGATCAGTAATCCGCCTACAGCGATCGCAAATAAGACCATAATCCAGCCCATTTTTACCTCCCTTGATTCAGTGATCAGTGATCAGTAAACAGTGATCAGTAAACAGTGATCAGTAAACAGTGATCAATCACTAACCACGAACGGGAGCATCTCACCTTTGTAACCCCTAAATCAGGTTTTTATGTCAAGCTATTTTGAAAGTCTTGCTAGAAACCAGTTTTATGGATAAGTATAATTACTCACTTGCATAAATGAGATGCTTTCCCACTAACCACTAACCACTGTCCACTATCCACTGATAACTGATAACTGATAACTGATAACTGTTAATGTCCTTGCCAGCGATTAATTGTCACACAATCAATATCTAACTGATCGAGAGTACGAGCAATGACAAAATCAACCAAATCCTCGATCGATTGGGGATGATGATACCAGGCCGGTATTGCTGGCACGATTCTAACGCCCGCCTCGGCCAAAGTAGTTAAATTACGCAGATGAATTAAACTAAAAGGGGTTTCTCGCGGCACTACAACCAATTTTCTGCCCTCCTTAATCTGCACATCGGCCGCTCTTTCTAGCAAATCGGAACTTAATCCCCCCGCTAATTTGGCCACTGTACTCATGCTACAGGGAATAATTACCATACCAAGGGTGCGATAGGAACCACTGGCGATCGTTGCCCCCACATCACCCCAACGATGACAGCGTAGTTTTCCCTTTTCCATCACCCCGCATTGGCTGCGCCAAAATTGTTCTTGCAGCTCCGGTTCTGGAGGCATCCGCATATTATCTTCCGCTTGCCAGACAGTGTAAGCTGATCTGGAGGCCACTAGATCGATCGTGTAGTCGGCTAAAAGTAGATATTTGAGGGTACGGACAGCATAAATCAGCCCTGATGCCCCCGTAACGCCCAAAATTAGCGGTTTAGATAATTCCTTCAAGCTCTAATTCCTCGATCAATTGTAATCCTCTCGGGTCGCCCACTTTTAATAAAGCACCCCTAGCATCTTCCTTGACACCTAAATCCTCATCTTCCACCAAGGCTTCGATCAAAGCATCGATCGCCGTGGCATAAATCACATTGAAGGGCAATTCTCGGCATAATTGACCGATCGACCAAGCGCAATTACTCCGCACCGCTGCGATTAAATCTCGGCGCAATCCTTCAATTAAAGGCGGCAACACGGTGATGATATCTTCATAATTGACCTTGGCAATCTGGGCCAAACTACTGGCTGCCCATAATCGCACCGCCGAAATATCAGTTTTGAGAGCATGAACCAAAGGCTCGATCGCTCTGTGATCGCCACAGTTACCCAGGGCCCAAACTACCCCTTTTCTGACGTAACCATTCCAATCTTTGGCCAGTAAATCGATTAAGGGAGCAACAGAGCTAAGACTGGGATTTCGTCCCAAAGCATAGGCGACACTGACACGCACCAGGGGACAGACATCGTTTAACATCTCCAGTAACGGCGCGATCGCTCTTTCGTCCCGCAATTCACAAAAGGCGCGAGCGGCGATCATTCTCTCGCTAACATGAGCAGAAGTAAGCAATGAAAGCATTTCCTCGGGATCGGGGGGGATTTCCGCTGCTTGATCCGGATCGCTCCCATCGAGAGGATTATTTAAGGAGTTGCTAGAGTCTAGGATTTCATTGTCGTACATACTTGTTAGATTATCTTAATCCGTGACCGCTTACGTCAAGCCCAAAATCAAAAAGTAGTTGCCGGTTGGGGAGACTTTTCAGTGATCAGTAATCAGTGAACTGAAGACTCTAATTCGATCGAATATCTGCGGCCCGTATCATCACTTATAAGCTAAGACGCATTCTAACCGCCTATGCCTGCGTTTACAAAACCCAGCAGAATAAGAAGTAAATACAGGGCTAATTTTGGTGTTTTTTCGATGCCAAGACGCGGATTTGAACCGCGGACACGAGGATTTTCAGTCCTCTGCTCTACCAACTGAGCTATCTCGGCGTTTTTCAGTCCTTTCTCAATATAGCACACCCTCGAAATAATTGCAAGGTTTTTTTCTAAAAAGTTTTCTGCTCGACTAGATTGGCAAGGTGAGGGTAAAAGTGGTGACAGCATTGGCACTGGTGACATCAATGGTGGCATTCAGGGGTTTAATCAGTTTGTGGACTAAAGCTAAACCTAAACCGGTGCCACTGTAGCGCCAAGGATCTTGGTTAGGAATGCGATAAAAAGGAGCAAATATTCTTGATAATTCCTCTGGAGCGATTTCTACTCCTGAATTACTCACACTGATTAATATTTGCTCGTCCGCACGCCTCACATTTACCCTAATTATCCCTTGTTCTGGGGTATATTTAGAAGCATTGGTCAGTAATTCCGCTATTATGCGTTCTATATCACACAGACTGGTATTAATCTCCGGTATATCCCCATCTATATCTAAAATTAACTGCTGTTGTCGCTCGCGGGTGAGAGTGCGAAAAGGTTCCACTAATAAGGGTAGCCAAGAAAGTAAGTCGATTGTTTCGATCGCCGGAGGGTCGGTTTCCGCATCTAGATAGGTTAAAGTCAACAAATCATTAACTAACTTACTCTGACGCTGACATTCAATGTTAAGAATTTGCAACAGTTGACCGATCGAATCCTGTGGATCAATCTCGATCCCTTGATATTCTAGGAGACTCTCTAGGGTTTCCACCGCTAGACGAATGCTGGTAATCGGGGTTCGCAGTTCATGGGAAAGGGTTTTCAGGAATTCGCTTTTTAATCTTTCCAGTTTTTCTAATTCCCTCACTTGTGCTTGGGAAGATTCGTAAAGTCGCGCCTGGCGAATAGCGATCGCACATTCGGTGGCAATATGTTGGATCAAATTAGTTTCTAAGGAGTTAAAAATCTGATTAGCTGGCCGAATTAGCCAAATATTGCCCAAAAAACCCTGATCGTCAAAGATAGGACAAGCGCAACGGTTAACACGACAGATTTGCGGATTGCCAAGGGGAAGATAATCGACAAATTGTAAAACTTGTTTGTGCAGCAGCGGTTGATAGATTTCGGGAAAATCGCTAATTTGACGGCTAATTCCCTGACAAATAAACTCTTGAGTGGTATATTCGTGGACAATAGTGGCTTTGCTGCGACTGGGATTGTAAAGCTCAATTTGGGCGCGTTCTACGGGTAAAACCTGGACTAATTCCCTAGTGGTGGTTTGCAAAATATGATTTTCATCGAGACTATCGCGAATTTTTTCGGTAATCCGTCCGATTAATGCTTCATACTTCAAAGTCATCTGCAATTCGGCGGTTCTTTGCTGAACCTCCGATTCTAAGGCAGTATTCAAGCATTTTACCCGTTGGTGCAGTTCCGCTTGTTGAATAGCAATTCCCACTTGAATGGCTAATTGTTTAAGCAGATCGATTTCTTGGGATTGCCAAGAGCGAGTTTTTTGGCAATTTTGGGCAATTAGTAACCCCCAGAGTTGGTTATCGCAGATAATTGGCACCACCAAGTTAGCCTGTACTTGCAAAGAGGTTAGTAGGCTGCGATAACAGGGATCAAGTCCCGAATTATGAACATTTTCAATAACTTGAATTCTCCCGCGACGATAATTTTCCAGACGTTCTGCGGATAAATTAAAACAGGGATCCTCGATGCTGTTTCCTAAGACAGAATTAATCCTCGCAGTATGGGATTCCACCACAATCATGCCACTATGATCGGGGAATAAACGATAAATTAACACTCGATCGCAGTGGAGGAATTGTCGCACTTCTTTAACGGTTCTTTGCAAAATGCGATCGAGATCCAACGATTGCCGGATTCTTTCCTGCATTACCCCTAGTAGTTGTTCCCGTTCTGCTTGTAATCTTAAAGCTTCTTCGGCCCGTTTGCGTTCGGTGATATTGGTACTGGTTCCCACTAAACGATAGATACGCGCATTGTTATCCCGTAGGGGTGTTAAAGTTGTCAGCCACCAGTAGGGTATATTTTGAAAAGGTAAATACTGTTCGTAGGAAATAGTCGTTCCGTAACGCACACAATCACTATAATGTTGCCGCACACTACGCGCATCATCGGGGGGAAGGATTTGTTCGGGAGTTTTGCCTTTAATATCCGATGAGCGCAATCCTGTCCAGCGTTCATGAACGGGGTTTGCTCCCACATAGCGAAAATCTCTATTTTCCAGCACGTCCACTACAAAAATCGACGCTTGCACGGAATTAAATATACTACGCAGAAACTGCTCGGAATCCTCCGCTTTTAGCTGTGTATCTAGCTCGATCTCGATTTCTGATGGCTGCTTTTCCATAAGAGCCTCCCCTTGTGCTAATTGGTGGATTTGGATCGATAATCACAAAATCGTTGGCTACTCCTAGGGCGATTTAACAATTTCTTTAGATTCTCGCACAAATTTTCCCATCCGCTGCCGATTTCGATATATTTCTTTGCAAAAACGAGAAAGCAACCCCAATATACTGAGATCGCTTATCAGTTATCAGTGACCAGTTATCAGTGATCAGGTTTAAGTTTTAAGTTAAGTAGCTAGACACAATTAATTAAGTATATCTAACTACCTCTTCCATGAGTGCCTATCCTCACCAAGAAGTTAATTTTGTCCTATTACTTATCAGAGTTCAATTACAGCGTTTCTCATCAAGAGGAAGCATAACCTAATTTGGTATGGACGACCGGCTCTCCAAAAGGAGAACTTCCTACCTCACCATTTAAGATAACTGCTGTAATTAGTTAACTATATATGTTATTTTCAGTAATCACTGTTCACTGATTACTGATTACTGATCACTGAATTTAGGCTTCTTGGTTGACAAAAGGCAATAAAGCCATTAAACGGGCCCGTTTCACCGCTTCCGTTAAATCTCGCTGTTGTTTAGAAGTTAAACCAGTGATGCGTCTAGGTAGAAGTTTGCCGCGTTCGGTGATGAATTTGCGGAGGAGTTCGGTGTCTTTGTAGTCAATCGGTTGACTGGGGGAGATGGGGGAGAGACGTTTACGATAGTAGCTCATAGATTTGTAAAGATTGCTTGACTTTTTAACTAAAGTGTGCTTACTTAATTTCCTTGTGGACGGTGTGCTTATTGCAGTGGGGACAGTATTTCTTGATTTCCAGTCTGCCGGTGGTATTGCGACGGTTTTTGCTGGTGGTGTAGCGAGAAACGCCGGGGGTACGCTTATCGGGATTACTGCGGCATTCCGTGCATTCTACAGTGATGATTAGGCGAACGCCTTTTTTACTAGCCATAACAACAGGGGATCGGGTAAATTTACACGCAATCGATCATTATGACATATCTGGGGCTTTTTAGGCAAGAGCGGCCGGGGCAACGCAGGGAATTGTCGGCTAAAAAGTTTGGCTTGGGATGAAATCCAGCACAAAAAAGCTAGAATAATCACAGCAGTTGGCGAGGATGAGGAAAAATGACGGTAAGATTGGGTAAACCGATTTTAGTGACGGGGATAGGCATTACCATCGCTTTCACCCTGGGGGAAACTCTCAATAGTACACTGAGCGAAATCGGTTCATGGGGTATTTTCGGTGCGTTTGTCCTTGGTGCCAGTATCTGGTTGTGGCAAAAACCCAACACGAAAATCGATTTTTCCCCTCCCACTCCCCTGAGTCTAGAAAAGGTTAAACAAGCGATTACCAAGGCTGAGAAGATAATTAATTATCTGGCCAAAGAAGACCCCAATCAAGACTTAACCCCACTCAAAACCAGTTTAACCCAATTAAATCAAGAATTTAGTCGCCAAGATCTGAAAATTGCCATTACTGGTGCTAGAAAAACTGGTAAAACTGCCCTAAAAAAACTACTAGAAAGCGGCAACTTTGGGGAATCTATCGCTTTTGTGGAAACGGAACCGCTTCTAACTTTCGACTCCACCGCTAACCAGAAAAAAGCTCTGGCAGCCGACTTAGTTTTGTATCTCATCAATGGGGATTTAAGCGATTCCGAATGGCAAATCCTCCAGCAATTCGATCGAATGCACCAGCGTGTTATCCTGTTACTGAATAAACAGGATCGTTTAACCGTCGAAACCAGAGCAGAAATACTCCTTTCCCTGAAACAAAGACTGAAAGAAACTATTGCTGCTCATAATATTTTAGCCATAGCCGCTGCCCCTGAACCCCTAAAAGTTCGTCAACATCAAAGCAATGGAGAAATCAAGGAATGGACGGAAACCCAAGCTATTGTTATTGATAATCTAGATAATCATCTCCGACAAATTATCGAACGAGAAAAGTCCGAATTAGTTCTTGGAACTATCTGGAGACAAGCGCTCGAATTAGCCAAGGAAACCAAACAATTACTTAATCAATCCCGACGCAAAAAGGCTTTACCTGTTATCGAACAATACCAATGGATAGCCGCTACTGCCACTTTTGCTAATCCTCTCGCGGCCCTAGATTTAGTTTTAGCGGCAGCCACTAACGCTCAAATGTTAATGGATTTAGGGGCAATTTATCAACAAAAAATGTCCCTTGAACAAGCAAAAACCGCCATGACCACCCTGGGTAAAATGATGGTACAATTGGGCATGGTAGAGGTGACAACCCAGGCATTAGGAACGATTCTCAAGGGAAATGCGATTACTTATATTGCTGGTGGTACAGTGCAGGGAATTGGAGCAGCCTATCTAACTCGTTTAGCTGGTTTAAGTTTAATTGAATATTTCCAAGAACAGGAAATTAATGAGCAACTGAATAATGATTGGAATTGGACGAGTTTGCAGAATAAAGTTAAACAGGTTTGGGAACAAAATCAGCGCCTAGCATTTTTACAGGATTTTGTCAAGCAAACGAGCGCTCGTTGGTCGGCATTTTCTGGTTAAAAAGTGTAGTTAAGAACCGGGAAAAGGTAAATGCTGACGCAGCACATCCCAGCGCGAACAATCCCAATAATCGATATGAGAAATAATCAGATTATTGTCATCGAGAGTTAATTGGCTGCGTCCAGAAATAGCGATGCGGGGCCGCCAAGGTAAAGGAGTTGTCCACTGCAATGTCCAACGGGTATTAATAATATTTCCCTGCTGTTCAATTGCGTGGACATCCATCTTGATAGCTTGGAACCATTGACTCATAAAACCAATCATTTCCCGATAGCGTTTAATCCCCCGAAATTGATTGAGAGGGTCTTGAAAATAAACGTTATCAGCATAAATATCATAGGTTTGATCAAGGGGAAATCTTTGATAATCTTGCTGCAAAATAGCGATAATATCCATAAAGTACCCAATTATTCCCGATAGCTATTGTCTTTTTTCACTGTTGAGGGGTCACTGTTAACTATTAACATATCACTCCCGTCAAACTAAAGGGACGGACTTCGGTAATTTTAACCTTAACAAATGTGCCGCGCAATTCCTCAATATTTCCCGTAAAGAAAGTTAAGCGATTGCCTCTAGTTCTTCCCATAACTTGACTAGCATCTTTAGGGTTAACGTCTTCCACTAAAATTTCCTCAATTCTGCCTAAATATCTTTGAGAACGTTCAGCAGCTTTTGTGGCCACTAAATGATTTAATCTTTGTAAGCGATCGCTTTTTACCTGCTCACTTAATTGATTATCCCAAATAGCAGCCGGAGTGCCTGGACGGGGAGAATAGGCAGCCGTATTTAATTGATCAAAACCAATCTCATCGACTAATTTTAAAGTATTCTCAAACTGTGCCTCTGTTTCTCCGGGGAATCCGACAATCGCATCGGCACTAATGGCAGCATCCGGCATTAAATCGCGAATATTAGCAATAATCTGTCGGTATTTTTCCTGAGTATAACCCCGTTTCATGGCCTTGAGGATATCATTATCCCCCGATTGAAAAGGGATATGAAAATGTTCACAAACTTTAGGTAATTCCTGACAAGCTTTAATCAAACGTTCGGTAAAATAGCGGGGGTGACTGGTGGCAAAACGGAGACGTTCAATGCCGGCCACATCGTGAACGTAGTAGAGTAAATCGGTGAAATTGTGCAAATGTCGGCCGCTTGCCGTCACTCCGGGTAAATCCCGTCCGTAGGCATCAATATTTTGACCTAAAAGGGTGATTTCTTGATAACCCTGTTGTCCTAATTGTTCCATTTCTGCTCGAATTGCCGCAGGAGTGCGAGATTGTTCCACCCCGCGCACCCCCGGAACCACACAATAGGTACAGCGTTCATTACAACCATAGATGACGTTCACCCAAGCGGTAATATTACTATCCCGGCGCGGTTTGGTGATATCTTCCATGATGTGGATGGGTTCGGTGGCCACCACCTGGGAACCGTCAAAAACCTGTTGTAATAAGTCTCCCAAACGGTTTGCGTGTTGCGGACCGATAATTAAATCCACTTCGGGAACCCGTCTTAATAATTGTTCCCCTTCCTGTTGGGCCACGCAGCCAGCGACAATTAAAGTAAGATCGGGTTGAGTTTGTTTGCGTTTAGCCTGTCTGCCGAGATAGGAATACACCTTCTGTTCGGCATTATCGCGAATTGTACAGGTATTGTAGAGGATTAAATCGGCTTCGTTGGCATCCTCAGACCATTGAAACCCCAAATCTTCTAAAATACCCGCCATGCGTTCGGAGTCAGCTTTATTCATCTGACAACCAAAGGTGGTGATATGGTAACGACGTGGGGACTTATTCATGATGCTGGCTACAGAAACAAGAGTGCAGGTTTCTATTTTAGGCTATTTATCCTCTGACTTGAAAGAGGCGGTCGGCTCCGAGGCTGCGCGGCTGCTTTGTTCTCCCCACACCCTACACCCTACACCCCACACCCCACACCCTACACCCCACTTGCCACTTCCCAGAAAAAGCATACTCAGCCATACAAGCAAAGAAAAACGAAACTTTTGCTTTGAGGATATCTCCTGACTGGTAGGATAAAAATAAACCATACTAGGCAGTTTAACCTCCACGCCGCCGAGGCCACACCTTTAATCATCAAAGGAAAAGTATTTATATGTCTAAAAATCAAGTGTTCGACTTTTTCGCCTTAGCCGCTAAAAACGAAGAATTGGGTCAAAAAATGCGCTCAACCCAGGATCCTCAGCAATTACTAGAGATAGCTCGCTCCCAAGGCTTCGATTTCTCCCTTCCTGAATTAGAAGCGGCACTCAAATCCTTGCACGAGAGTCCCGACTTTTTCCAAAAGTTAGCTCATGCAGTGTTAGAAGTTTTCAGTCCTAACCACGATAATTATCCCTCGATCGGTGTCCAACCCTACGAAGGCGAGATCGATCGCTAGAATCAGTTATCCGTTTTTGAACCGTCGGTCGTCAGGAGTCAGGAGATTATTTTTATTTATTCTCCCCTCTCCGCGCCTGACAGGTGTAGGTATGTTGTCAAATTTCTTCCCAAGTTCCTTCTATAGTTTGTTGTTCCATAGCATGGTGTTTTGAGTTACGTTTTAATCTTGGTGTAGCCAGGAAAGTAGGCAAAACACTAAACCCCATCAACTGATGGAATAAGTATCCAAAAATGCTAATGCGGTGATGATTTTAATGTTTCTAAATGGGTTCAGGACTAACAAGTCTTCATCCCCGGTAATAAGAGATTCAGCCAAAAAAGTAGCAGATTATGACACAGGCAATCCTTACTCAAATCTTGAATCAGCTTGAGACTCTTGAACTAAAAGAACTTCAGCAGCTTAATCAGAAGATTCAACAGTATCTTATGGATAAAGAAGAAGCTGACAAACAAGCGCTATTTCACCAATCTCTTCTTGATGCCAGATTAGTGAAGCAGATTAAGCGTCCTTCATCTCAACCGATAACTGAGCGACGATTGATTGAAATCGAGGGCAAACCTATTTCAGAAACGATTATTGAGGAACGACGTTAAATGGCACTTTATTTCTTAGATAGTAGTGCCTTGGTCAAGCGTTATATCAGCGAAACTGGTTCAGCTAGGAACACCCAGAATAGTAATCAATCAGTCAATGTACCATGCTCCAGAGCAAGGCAACTTATCAAGAATTGGCAACGAGAATAAGCAAAAAGAAATTTGACAAATATTTAGAAAAGGTGCTATTATGCTGAATAATACTTGATTTCTGTTAAAATCGGTTGCACTGTTGTTGTTAATTTAAGGGATAGTTACATGAAAATTGTTACTGTTACTGAAGCCAAAGAACAAATTGATGAATTAGTGAATGATACCAATGATAATCATCAACTGATTTTGTTATCTGGTACGAAAAAAAATGCTATTTTAATCGCTGAGGAAGATTGGAACTCTATTCAAGAAACGCTTTATTTGTATTCTATTCCTGGTATGGTGGATTCAATTATTGAAGGTGGCAACACTTCTATTGAAGATTGTGTGGATGAGGCGGCTATCAGAGCAATTTTAAATGGATAATTGGCAGTTGGTTTTTACCAAACAAGCGAAAAAAGATGCTGAAAAGCTGGCTCGTACTGGGTTGGCAAAACAAGCTAACGAGTTATTAAATATTCTTAAGTCAAATCCCT
>SFBL01000073.1 GCA_007095785.1 Microcystis aeruginosa Ma_SC_T_19800800_S464 | reverse complement strand
CGCTGCCGCTAGATTTCCTGAAGCTTGTGGCACACTTGTACTAGGTTGGCTGGCCAAGTTTTCTACGATACTGATTAACCTTTTCTTTCTTCTGGTGTCCCCTAGGTCTGCATACTGTAGTTCTTGGGCTGCCCATTTCTCCATTTTTTTGCTTACCTCAACCTTAATTCCTTCTTTCAAAACTATACCTATCAATCGTTTCCCCTTTTTTTAAGTTTCTTCTCTTTTTGTTAAGAAAGCTCTGACTAATGGATAGCTTATTAAGGGGGGTGCCGATAGGCGGGGGGATCTGAAAGTTTTTAATACCTACCTACTTAATAATCAATTATGCGGTATTAAGTAAGGAGTGTTAAATGGCATTAACAGTGCTATCTTTTCACTGATTACTGTTTACTGTTTACTGATCACTGATTACTGTTTACTGTTTACTGATCACTGATTACTGATCACTGATAAACTGGCAGACGCGGCTTTAATTCCCAGCCATAAACTGCTAAAAATTCCTTTAATTTATCGGGGTGTAAATGGAGGTAATCGGGATTAACTTCATCGATAAGGCCAATACCGCCTAAATCCCGCGCTCCTGCCGCTAAACAATCCAAGAGAAAAAGAGGATCAGGGACTAGATTCGGGGGAATTTGAATGACAATATCTGGAGGCAAAATTTCCCTAGCTTGTCTAACCAAATCAGGCAGTTTTTGCAGATCAAAAGGATTATTTTGCCACTGTTCTCTTTTACCTGGATTGTAGGGTTGTAGGATCACTTCTTGAATATGTCCCCAACGTTGATGAATAGTGGCAATAGTTTCTAAGCTTACTAAGCGATCGTATTCTGTTTCACCAATTCCTAATAATAAACCCGTGGTAAAAGGAATTGCTAATTCTCCCGCCCATTGTAACTGTTCTAAGCGCAAGGACGGCACTTTACTGGGAGCCTGATGATGGACAGTATTTAATAAAGTCACCGTCATTTGTTCTAACATTATGCCCATAGATAGATTGACATTTTTTAGTTTTTCCATCTCAGCAAAAGTTAAAACCCCCGCATTAGTATGGGGATAAAAACCCATATTTAAAGCCAATTCTCCCAAATTATAAATATGCCGAAACCATAACTCTCGATTGGGTGCTAAAGGATGAACTTCACCGCTAAGAATTAAAATTTCCGTAATTTCCGAACCCTGCAAAGCAGTTAAAATCTCTTTGGCTTTTTCCAAACTTAACCAGCCATCAGTGCCTAAATCCCTGCGAAAATTACAATAACTGCAACGATTGAAACACTCGTAGGTAGGCACAAGGGTATGAGAGGGACTATAGGTGACAATTCTTGACATTTTTTTCGGGATTGCAGTTCATTACGAGCATTCAAGGGCGAGAAAATTTGCTATCGTGGGGAGAATTGCTGTTTTATTCACTCAAAAACGCCTTCCCTTTTCGCTTCCTCCTATGATTTTCGATCCTGCCAGTCTTCCCTCCCATCGTCAAACGATTCGTCCGATTAGCGCCACAGCCCTGCACGGAATTGTATTTCAAGATGACAAATTAATCGCTATCGACGCAAAAAACGGCTATTTATACCAAATTGCCCTCGATACTGCTCATACAAGCGTACTTAATTCCCATCGCTGGCAAGAATTCGTCGGGACAACGGGATTGGCAATCGATGATCAAAATAACCTCTGGTTTACGACCCGCGAAAATCTCTACTGCTGCACTCTCGAAGATTTTACCCCGAAATTTTTTACCCGTCTTCCCTACACCGCTAACGGAGTCGCCGTAACTGGTAACACAATTTATGTCACTTGTCAACGTTCTGGACAAATCTTTATATTTGATCGCCAATCGGGACAGGAAATTACTCGTTTGTACGCGCCTGGTATCGGCATCGAAAATATCACCATTCGCGGGGAAGAACTTTGGTTAACGGATACCCTAGAACAAACGGTTTACTGTCTTGATCGCGCCACGGGAGAACAGCTTTTTAGCATGATAACTCCTTTTGAATCACCGACGGGATTGGCATTTTATCGCGATGCTAACAGTGGCAAGGATATCCTATATGTGGCCTATGCTTTCCAGGAACCCTGTATCCGCGATAATCCCAATTCTGAACAGGTTCACGAACTTAGTTATCGTCCGCGTACTTTTGTCCATCCTCTATATTTTCACTACGATCCCGCTAAAAAATACGCCCTTTCTAACGGTTATCTGATTGAATTATCCTACGTCGAGGAATTGGAACCTCTCTATAATATCGAACTAAAAGATGTGGAATGGCGCATCGCTTTACCCTTAGAAACACCACGGCAAAAAATTCGCAGCGTCGAAGCGGTGGGATTGCCTTTTATTGAAGAAATTCAGGACGGGCAGCGGGTGGCAGTATTTAAGTTCGAGCAAATAACCGGCAAACAACGTCATATTTTTGGGTGGAAAGTAGTATTAGAAGTGTGGGGTATTAAATACCAAATTACTCCCCAAGATTGCGAAGATTTACCCGCCTTACCCGCCGATTTTCCCGATCGCTATTTGATCGATAATGATGATCTGGCCATGAATACAGAAATTATCCTCAATGCTGCCGAAGAAGCGACCGGTCGGGAAACCAATCTCCTCCGAAAAGTTTATAGTATTCGTAATTACGTCTATGATCAGCTTTCCTACGGTATCAAACCCAACATCGACACCCCTGATATTGCCCTGCGGCGCGGAGTCGGTTCCTGTGGCGAATATGTGGGTTTATTATTGGCTTTGTGTCGTCTCAATGGTATTGCCTGTCGTACGGTAGGACGTTATAAATGCCCACCCCATCCCCTCGAACGTAATTTACCCCTCGAACCAGATTACAATCACGTCTGGATGGAATTTTATCTCCCCTCTATCGGTTGGGTTCCCATGGAGTCCAATCCCGATGATATTTTTGAAGGTGGTCCCTATCCCAATCGTTTCTTTATGGGTTTAGCTTGGTATCATACGGAAATTGCCAAAGATATCCCCTTTGAACGAATGCTCAGTGAAGGACAACCGGTGTTAAAAACCCAAGTTCCCATCGGCGATTTAGCGATTAATCACGTTCAATTCGTCATTCTTGAGGAATTAGCCCCAAAAGACTAGAATTCTGAGCCATCATCTAGGATGCCCATTTCTCTATCTCTTTCTTCTTTGAGTTCTTTGACCATTTGCAAACCCGCGCCCACACAGAAGCCCAAGGCTGCCCCGGCACCGGCAAAATAACGTCCATAGATGATTTGATAGTTATAGGGATTTTTATAGTTGACTTGGCTGGGATTGCGTTCAATGCGGCTAATGCCATAACCGATACCTGCCCCGACTAAAGCGGTAACAAGGCCTGAAAATAGAACTAGACGAAAGTTCATGATCTTATCTCCCGATGGACTCTGACTTTAGATTATCGCTGAAAATTAGTTCCTGGCAAGCGATCGCAATAATTCGTTATCAAGTGAACCAAATCACCAACAAAACTGGAACTGTGGCTAGGAAAAGAATCTGATTCATCCAATCGTCAAAAAACCAATTTTTCAATATAGGTAGTTATTGGTAAAAGTTAAGGTGATTTATCTATTACCAGACTTTTTTTACTCCTGTAGGTAAACCAACTCGCATAAAAAATCTAGCGAAAGCTTGAGATAAATGTTCACGATAGGGAGGACGTAAACGAAGTCGAGGTTGCTGTTTATTTTGCAAGAAGGATTCCAAAAAAGTCCTCGGTAAAGTGTACACATCATGAAAATCAACTATTCGATGAGTTAATTTTAGGTCGCCGATTTCTCCTTCGTTGAGCATAGAAAGATTCCATATATAACCATTTTTAATATCATCACAATATCTCCCCCAGGCCTTGGCCGTAGGATTTTGTTTCATATTGTTCATGGCCTGTTCCCAATTTTCTTGATATTGGCTGAGAGCAAGGTGAGGGCAAAGGATGACATTATTGACTTTCTTGTTTTCTAAGTCGCAGCCTTGGGTGATAACAACCAGATCAATCTCAGCCACTTCCACTAAGGATCGAAGTGTTTCAATTTCTGTTTGATTGCTTACCTCAACAGATTTAGAAGCCCAACGAACTACAGGACAATTAAGAATAATATCCCCTTGGGTTAACTCAACATTTGCATCTACCGCCTCATACCAAAGGTCATTAGTTATCATCTTCGAGTCGATAATTATCAATTACAACACAAGGTTTCCAAGTGGATTTTTCCTGAGATTTAATGTTCACTTCTTCGGAAAATAAGATTTTCGGTTGATGAGAAACTACAAAAACTCCCCGACAATCTAGTTCATCATCATCATCTTCTGCTGCGTCTATCCGGCAAGATTCTGATGATAAAGCTGTGGGTAATTTTACCAATTCTCTCAAGGGTGGTTGTTCGTAGGCAGCAATTCTCATTTTGATGCTAGAAGCAGATTTTAGCACCCCCACCAAAAATGTCATAACCCTCATAATGACTGAATAGCTGAAATTACACCCGTCCAACACTGATTGGCGATTGCGATTTTGCCACCTGTTAAATCTCTTTTTCTGTCTGTATAAATTGTTACTTTTTGAAATGAGAATTGCTGGTTCGTAGGAGGGTAATTGTTTACTGTCTGTTTCCACTTTCACGTTAACTGCCTCGTTGACTAAGTTGGGCGATTAATTAGGTTATACCTCAATATCTAGGCTAACTCAAGGCGGTGGGTTGATTTGCTCACACTTTACATTGCGTAAAATGGTAGCACTTCCCACCAATGGGGAGGTTTTCCCGCTTACCAGCTAAATTGAGAATATCAGGGGCATTTATGCCTAAAGGGAGACAAAATGTATTAGGCTAAAAACTAAACTATTTTGGCAAGATTTCTTTGAAGACCTCCTCAGCCTACTTATTGGTTTTCCACGGTAGTCGCAATCCGCGTCCAGCCATGGCGGTGACGCAATTAGCAGCCTTAGTTCAGGAAAAAATCAGTCAACCCGCCGAAAGATTAGCGAGTAAATCGGAGTTTAGTCCACCTATAGCGGTTCTAGAAGCAGATAATCGGGTATTAGTGGGGACTGCCGCCCTAGAATTAGCGATAACACCTCTCCATCAACAAATAGAAGCTTTTGCCCAACAAGCACAAAGCCAAGGATGTAACCGATTGCAGATTATCCCCCTGTTTCTCCTGTCGGGGGTTCACGTTAAAGAAGATATTCCCGCAGCCGTGGCCAAAGTGCGATCGCCGATCAAGCTAGAGTTAAAGCCCCATTTAGGCAGTTATCAGGGCATAAAATCGCTATTATCCCGACAATTTGCTGATTTAAGCCCCCAAGACCGCATTTTACTGTCCCACGGTAGTCGTCGCCCCGGGGGTAATCGGGAGGTGGAGAATCTAGCGGCGTTTTTTGGAGCAATTACAGCCTATTGGTCGATAGAACCGAGTTTATGCCAACAAATCGAGAGTTTAATCGCTCAAGGTAGCCAAAAAATCGCTATACTTCCCTATTTCCTCTTTGCTGGTGGAATTACGGATGCGATCGAAGCCCAAGTTTTTGAACTAGCACAAAAGCATCCAAATGTCAATATATTTTTAGGTAAATCTTTGGGAGCGACGGGGGAATTAGCCGAGATTATTGTTGAGGAAGGGTGTGGATGAAGCGGGCAGCGATCGCTATGGGCAGTAATTTAGGAGATTCAGCGATAATTTTAGGGCAAGCTTTAGGGGAATTAGAGCGAGTCAAAGGAATTAAACTAGAAGCTCGTTCCCAATGGCATCAAACCGCGGCCGTCGGGCCGCCTCAACCTGATTATCTCAACGGTTGCGCCATTGTGCAAGTGGATTTATCGCCCCTAGATTTACTGCATAAATTATTAGAAATCGAGCAGTTATTCGGGAGAGTTCGACGGGAAAGATGGGGACCGCGTACCCTCGATTTAGACTTAATATTTTATGAAGACCTGATCTTAGAAACGCCCGAATTACAGATACCCCATCCCCGCTGCCGAGAACGGGCCTTCGTGCTGCTTCCCCTGGCAGAAATTGCCCCCGATTGGCGAGATCCCGTAACCAGAAAAACTATCCTTCAGCTATTGGATCAATTGGGATTGGCGGAGTAGGATGTTAGGTGTTAGGGTTTTAGTTGAAAACTTCGCTAATTTCTTTTCACTGATTACTGGTTACTGTTCACTGATCACTGAAAAGTCTTCCCCTAACCCCAGATAACCCTATCTCAGTTACCGCCCCGAAACTCTACAATAAAGGCAGCAGCGTTAATAAACAGTAAAAAAATCAACCGTGACCAAGACCCCATCGATCGAGGAAACTCATTACAATCAGGCTAAGGCTAGTTTACAACAGGCCTTGACTTGGTATGCCAGTTTTCGCCGCCATTGGAATTATCCCCCCGATCCCCAACTTCAGGCCGCCGTTAAACAGGATTTGCAGTCCCTCAAATCGGCCTTGGATAAACTGGATGAAACAGTGATTCGGGTGGCGGCCTTCGGGTTAGTCAGTCGCGGTAAATCCTCGGTGGTAAACGCTTTAGTCGGTCAAAAAGTCCTGACAACTGGACCCCTGCACGGGGTGACACGCTGGCCGCGATCGGTGCGTTGGACACCAGCCACGGGTAAAATCCAGATAGAATTAATCGATACCCCCGGATTGGATGAGATTGAAGGGGAAGCGCAGGCGAATATGGCCAGAGAAGTCGCTAAAAGTGCCGATTTGATTTTATTTATCGTCGCGGGGGATATTACCCGCACCGAATACGAGTCCTTAGGAGAATTGCGCCGGGCCAAAAAACCGATTATTTTGGTGTTTAATAAGATTGATCTCTATCCAGAAGCGGATCGCCGTCAGATTTTTCAGCAGTTACAGAGATTAGGAACCAATCGGGACGAAAAAACGTTAGAAGATTTGTTAACTAGCGATGAGATAGTTATGGTAGCCGCCGAACCGCAACCGATTCCCGTCCGGGTGGAATACCCCGATGGGAGCGTGGTGACTGAGTGGGAAACCCCTCCCCCCCAAATTGAGGAGCTGCAAGATAAACTCTTAACGATTTTAAATCGGGAAGGGCGATCGCTACTGGCCTTAAATGCTTTAGTGCAAGGGCAAGAAGCGGAGGAAAATATCGCTAGAAAAACCTTGGAACTGCGGGACAGTCAAGCGGAAGAAATTATCTGGCAATACGCGAAATATAAGGCTTTAGCGATTGCGGCCAATCCGATCGCTATTTTAGACCTACTAGGGGCTTCAATCGTCGATTTGACTCTAGTTCGGGCTTTGGCTCGTTTGTACGGCTTGCCAATTACCAGTCACCAAGCCGGTCAACTCTGGCGGACTCTACTTTTCAGTAGTGCGGGGTTGCTGGTGGGGGAAATCCTCAGCACTGTGATTATCGGTTTGGGCAAAACGGCAGCGGCAGCGGCGAGTATTTTTGAAAATCCCACTTCTTTAACCCTCTACGGTAGTACCGCTCTCCTACAGGGAGCAATTGCCGCCTATGGAACCTATACCATCGGGAAAGCCGCTAAAATCTATCTAGAACGCGGTTGTAGTTGGGGGGCATCTGGACCGAGTACGGTGATTAATCAAATTCTTGCTCAAGTTCATCCGCAAACTATCTTATATCGTTTACGTCTAGAGCTAGAACAGTGATTTTAAGGTAAAAAGGAAACAGGAAAAAAGGCAACAGTGATCAATTAAATATTTCCGACTGACTACTGATGACCGACTCCTAATTTTAGAAACTTAATTTTTGACAACGACCACTAGCTAGAAATATTGAGAGAAAATCATGTCTGCTGCCCATAAGTCCTATATTCCCGTTCCCGTTCCTCGCCAAAAAAGCCAAGGCAGTCAACCTCGTCCCCAGTCACCAGTAAATCAGACGACCCCAACAGTAAAACCGACGACTAAATCGGTGGTGAGAGTTCCCGTGGCCCCAACACAAAAACAATTAGCCTCCCGTCAATTACGTTTCCTTTGCCTCCTAGAAAGAATAGTAGCTGTGATTACTTTTTGTCTGTTGGGTTCGACTCTGGGAATATATGCTTGGACGGTGTATATTCCCAAGGTTTGGGACAAAGAATTTGGTAAACTGGAAACACTGCAACGTCACGAGCGCAATCTTTTGGCCACCAATGAAACCCTTAAACATCAACTAGCTCAACAAGCAGAAAAACCCGAAACTGGATTAACTCATCCCCAACCCTTCCAAACTATCTTTTTACAGCGTAAATCTGCCCCGAACCTGAAACAGGCCCCCGCTTCTCAACCCCAATCTACCGTCATTTCTCGACCCAGAAGTGCCTATTAACAGTTAACAGTTATCAGTTATCAGTGGGTAAGTTAAAAGTTATCAGATGTGAGTTTTTAGGTGGGCAGTATTAAATAGAAGTTTCCTGCTGTCTTTTTACTGATTACTGATTACTCTGTTTACTGATCACTGGTTACTGTTTACTGCTCACTGATTACTGCTCACTGATTACTGCTCACTGCTCATGACTGACACAAAAAGACCCCGATTTAGAAGCAAAGAAACTCGATCGCCTTCTGGAAGAATCCGAGACAGAAAGTCCTATTTAAACGACAAAAAACGGCAACAACAGTTTAAAAAAATGCCTTTGAGTAACGGGCGATTGGTGGCGGTGTGGTTGATTTTAGTCATGGGTATTGTGGGTTTAGCGTGGCGATTGTACCAGTTGCAAATAGTACAAGCACAGGAATTGCAAAAAAGAGCCAGAAAACAGCAGACTACCAGTATTAGACCCTATATTCCCCGACGGGCGATCGTCGATAGTAATGGTAATGTTTTAGCGACCGATCGCTTGATTTATACTCTTTATGTACACCCAAAACTGTTTGCTATTCCCCCAGCAGAAGTGGCTGATAAATTAGCTCCTTTATTAAATATTCCTACTAATCAACTGATTCAAAGATTTAAAGAAAAAGAAACAGGAATTCGTTTAGCCAATCAATTAACTGAATCCGTGGCTAGGGGCTTAAAACAATTATCTCTTGACGGTGTAGAATTAGAGGAAAAATACGCTCGTTATTATCCCCAAGACGATGTGGCAGCCGACGTGATTGGCTATGTAGATAAAGAACATCGTGGCCAGGCAGGATTAGAAAGAGGTTCCAGTCAGTTATTAGAAAGAGATCCTTTTTCTGTCAATACAAGACGCATGGGAGATGGGCGAATTCTACCAGCTTTTGTTCCTCATGGTATCTTTCAATTTGATGAATTACAGTTAGAAGTAACCCTCGATTTAAAACTACAAAGAGCCGCCAGGACAGCCCTACGAGAACAGCTAAAGAAATTTAATGCTAAACGAGGGGCTGTCATCGTCATGGACTCCCTTGATGGTTCTCTTTTAGCCCTAGTTTGTGAGCCAACTTTTAACCCCAATGAATACTATAAAGCCAATGTGGCTCTATTTAAAAATTGGACCGTAGCCGATCAGTACGAACCGGGGTCAACTTTTAAACCAATTATTGTCGCCCTGGCCATGGAAGCGGGGGCAATTAAAGCTAGTACAGTAGTCAATGATTCGGGGGCAATTACTGTCGGTCCCTGGACCATTAAAAATGCCTCTAAACAGGGTTATGGGGCGCTAGATATGGCCCGAGTTCTGCAAACCTCTAGTAACGTGGCCATGGTGCAAATTGCCCAAAAAATGGGGCGAGTTGATTTCTATAAAAGTTTATTAGGATTGGAAATAAATCAAAGGGTTGGTGTAGATTTACCCGGAGAAGTGGCAGGATATCTCAAACCCGAACCAGAATTTCTGGATAATGCCATTGAATCGGCCACCGCTTCCTTTGGTCAAGGTTTATCCCTAACGCCTTTAAAATTAGTACAATTGCACGGTGCGCTGGCCAATGGTGGCACCTTGGTAACTCCCCATGTGATCAAAGGATTGGCCGACGACCGCGGCCGTTTGCACTGGCAGCCCGATTATCCCAGCAAAAAAGTCTTTTCTCCCACCGTGGCCCGGCAAGTGGTGGAAATGATGGAAACCGTCGTCAGCAAGGGGACGGGGGTAGCAGCCCAAATCCCCGGTTATCGCATCGGAGGCAAAACGGGAACCGCACAAAAAGCTAGTCCGACGGGGGGTTATCTACCTAACGCCAAAATTACCAGTTTTGTGGCGATTTTACCGATCGAATCGCCCCGTTATGTGGTTTTGGTGGTGGTGGATGAACCCAAGGGTGCGAATACTTTTGGCTCCACTGTTGCCGCTCCGGTGGCAAAAACGGTGATGAATACGCTCATTTCCCTCAAGGGTATCCCCCCCACCGCCAAGGTCGCTCCGGCGGGTTCTGCGACCAATAAACCCCCGCGGCACGATTAATTTAAGTCTTTTTGCAAGAGGTTTTATCTAACAAAGCACAGAGAAATATTATGGGGCCGTCATTCCCATGTCGATCCATACTTCTCTCAAATCTCATATAACTCCTGTAACCATCTCAAAAAAATTGCTGATTGGGGATGGGATTGATTAAGTATTTTTTGTTTTACGGCATCGTGAAGTTGTTTCCCCGGCGGATCTTGCCAAGCTAAATAGGTATGAATATTAGCCTTATCTAGATGATAATCTCTATAGGTTGCCCCTTGTTGTTTTGCCTCTATCACCTTGTTTTGTGTATATTGCCAAAGATTATTATCGGGAACTAAATAGGCTAAAAAAGTCTCTAACATCCCTCTCGATTGATTATCGGGCATCATCCACACACCGAATTTTATACCCGATTCTAGAGTTATAATTAATCCTGCTGCTGGTAAATTTTGAGGTAAGTTAGGGATATTTGGTAAACAGGCATTATATAAACTTTGCCAACGATTATCAGGTTCTTCGTCTGCATCTATGATAATTCCTAAATGAGTTAGTCCACTATCATTGATTTCGTTGTAAATATTATCCCTATCGAGTAAATTATCAATACCATCAGCTGGTTTAATATAGATAATAGCTGTGTCTTTTTTCTCTCCCCAAGAGATGCCATGAGCTTCTGCTAATTCGGGAATAACTCTCATTTCTTCTCTTCCCTCTACCAAGAGTTTTTTAGGATGTATTTTGGTCATTTTTAGCGAACCTCAATATCTCTTTCAGAAGCGAGGTAAATTTGTCTAGTATTGAAGGAAACTGCTTTTTCCTTGTCCTTATCTATCCTTTGAATAGTAATCTCATTATCAGCAATTTTTTCTTCGATAATTAATTCGGCTAAACTTTGCCAACAATCGCGGCTGTGAGTGGTGGCGAATACCTGAATATTGAGTCTTTTGGCGGTTTCCCAGACTACTTTCCACATATCAGTCATGACAGTAAAATGCAATCCGCTATCAATTTCATCAACTAATAAAATTCCATTTTCAAGATTAACCATCGCTAAAACTAATCCTAACATTCGCCAAAATCCATCGCCTAAACTGCCAATAGGTATAGGTTGATCATGATTTTTAATTTTGATTAAAAACCCACCTCTAACACCTAGATTATTTGAAGTTAAATACTTGCCAGAACCAACACTGGCTATCCTTTCAATTTTTGGCTCAATAATTTTCAAAGATTCAATAATTAAATCTTCTAAAGGAGAGAGAACAATGTTATCAAAAAGTGCTGCCATATCAGAACTTGTTAGAGAAAATGGTGTTAAGAACTTCAATTCAATTTTATTATCAATACCTATTTTATGGGAAATTCTGCTTAAACTAGCTATTCTTCTTATGGAATCTCTGGCAAGAGTACCGTTGGCAAGAAGTTCCATTTCAATAGGTTTTTGTGAGCCAATCCATCCAATACTTAAAAGAAGTTTACCCCATTCCTCATTGTCGAAATTGTGATCATTCTTTTGATTTAGATCATCATTTTTGTCTGAAAATAAAGATAGTTGTATAGGAATGCTTTCAACAGAAATGGTAACACTTGCTAGATAGGATTTGCCATATCCACTGATGATAATTTTTTTACTTGGGATGATTTCATGCCCATGAAATAAATGACAAATTTCAAAAACTTTAGTGCGACTAGTTAGATTACTTTCTGACCAACCAAACTCACCTCTATAGCTAATAGTTTCAAGAAATATATCTATATTATTCTGAGCATACAAAAACTGAATCGCTTCTAAAATAGAAGTTTTACCGCTATTATTTTTACCTACTAAGAGATTAATTCGACCAAGATTGGCCATCTCAAAATTCTGAAACCCGCGAAAGCCTTCAATTTTTAGGGATTGTAACATGAGTGATTACCCCGGATTTTCAGTTATTAAATCTAGTTTATCTCAACCCCAATAGCCAAAGCCCCCGACGAGACTAGATAGCGCAGACTCACCTTACCATTGCGGATTAACTCAATCAGCACTTTTAGTCCTTTTTGACCTTTCGAGCATTATAGCTGGTTTCGAGGCAGAAAACTGGCAAAAACATGGCTAGAGAGGGAATCGCTGACTCTAGAGATTAATGACATCAGATAATAAGGTTAGCGCTCACTAGACAGCCAACTCTAGGGAATCGCTCTACAGTACAGCCATTTTCAAGGGGAAAATGCACCCAGTGGCGGCTTGTCAATGTTTTTGCAGTCGTTTAATATCTTTCTGAAAGCGATTTTCAAAAATCTTCCGTTAGGTGAGGAGTAAGGCTTCGGCCGTGAGTTCAGCCGAACGGAGCCAGTAGTCGGTCGTTAGGAGAATCAAGAATGAGCATTAATCAATTAAATGCTCTATTGAGGTATTTTATAGGGAAAGTAGGCTTTAAAACTCGACACTGGACACCCCATACCCCGTCCCCAGGAAAAACTTTTTCAGCAGACCCTAGCTATTATACCGATAGGACGGGTTGGCCGGTAGAAATGGCTTTTTCGACGATATCGGCGGCCATTTTCACTCCTCCTGTCTTCTGTAGCGCTTTTTGCATTCTCAGGGCATTTTCTCGGTAACTGGGGAAGGATAAAACCTTTTCAATGGCCTTTTGTAAACGGGGAACTTCTAGACGGGAAATCGGAATCACTTCCCCTGTCCCCGACCATTTTATCCGAGCAGATACCCCCGGTTGGTCGTTAGCGATGGGGATGGCCACCATCGGTACAGCTTGGGCAAGGGATTCTAGGGTAGTATTTAAGCCTGCGTGGGTGATAGTAAGAGAAGTTCTGGTTAAAAGCTCTAATTGGGGAGCGTAGGGAACAACTAGGGCGTTTTTTGTCGTTATTTGAATGTTAGAGTCGCTATTGCCCAAGGATAAAACTAATTGTACCGGCAAATCGGCACAGGCTTCGGCGATCGCATTAAAGGCCGATTGTAGGCGATTTTGAATTGTACCGAGGGAAGCATAAATCAAGGGTTGTCCGGTTAATTTTTCGTAGGGAAAAGGAATCGTTTTTCTGGTGGAGGAATCGTGAAAGGGACCGGTAAAGTGGAAGTGAGCGGGTAAATTTTGGCGAGGAAACTCGAATTCGGCAGGTTGTTGGCTAATTTGGGCAAGGGGGGAATAGCGTTGATTGATGTTTTGATAGGGAATTAACCCCCATTCTTGACGCTGCTGGTTGATTAACTCATTCAGAGGACGAGTCAGAGAGTCAAGGAGTTTATAGCCAAGTTTATTGCGAATAACCCCAATAAATGAGGGATTATAGTCCCAAGTGGTCATAAAGGGCGGAATAAGCGGATCACGATTTAAAACCAATGCCGAACAAAAACTGATAAAGGGAATAGCCAATTTTTCTGCGATTGTACCCCCTGAGGCGGAGACTTGATCGACAATTAGGGCATCAATTCCCAAGCGACGCATCTCTTGCGGGATAGTTTCAAAGAGGGCAGCGGTAGAATCAGTTACTAATTGTACCGTGCGTCGGACGGCGGCTGTTCCCCGTAATTGACCAATTTCGGCTAAACTTTTGGCTGATGTGCCTTTCGGATATTTGTTGGGTGCAATTGCCTGAAAATCTAAGCCAGCTGCTTGCACCATTTCTTCACCATCAAGAGTTAAAAAACAGGTAACTTTATGACCGCGTTTTTGTAACTCTTTTCCTAAAGGTAGAAGAGAATAAATATGTCCAGAGGTTGTAGGACAGAGTAAACCAAAATGAGTCATTAAACACCTCCACAGGTTTTCTTTAATTCTTCTAGATTCCAAAAGGCACCACCCAAGGCGGAGAATTGTATTCCTTCAAAGCAGTTACGCACCGCCCCCAAAGCGAGGGGATTGACAAGATAAATAAACGGGACGTATTCCTGTTGAAGTTGTTGAATTTCATTATAGATAACTTTGCGCTTGTCAAAGTCTAATTCTTGGGACCCTTTGACGTATAAATCAGCGATTTTTTTCTCCCAATCCGCCGCTTGCCAGCCTTGAATTGCTGGGCTGCCGGGTTGAGGTTGTTGGTTAAAAGCGTGGAGATTTCCATCTACATACCAAATATTAGGGGCGTGGGGTTCATTATCGCCGGTAAAACCTAAAATATGTGCCTCCCAATCTAGACTATTACTCAGTTTATCAACTAAATTGCTAAAAGCGATCGCTTGAAAATCCACTTGAATTCCTATTGCGGCTAAATCATTTTTAATTTGCGCCCCAATTGCTTCCCGGATTTTGTTACCTGCATTAGTAATCAGGTTAAATCTAACGGGATTATTATCGGCATCGACTAGCAGATTATCACTATTATACTTAAATCCAGCTTCTAATAATAATTCTTTGGCTTTTTCGGGATTATAATCGTAACCTTTCAGGGTTTTATCGTAAAAAGGCGATTGGATAGAAATAAAAGAGTTTTGTTCTTGTCCTAACCCTCGATAGATATCATCAATCATTCTCTGACGATTAATGCCGTAGGCAATAGCTTGGCGGAAATTTAAGTTATTAAACCACCGGGATTTAATCGGCTCTACTAGGGGTTTTCCGTTGCGTTTTCCTTGGTTGAGATTAAAACTGATAAACTGGGTTCCGTAGGCAGGTCCCCCATTAAAAATAGTGAAATTTCCTCTTTCTTCTTCGGTTTTTAAGAGGGAGAAAAATTCGGGAGTTACCCCAATAGAATCTAAACTTCCTGAACGAAATTGCAGTAAAGTTGTATCCTGAGATTCAACAATTGCCCAAATTACTGAAGTTATATGGGGTAATTGTTGTCCTTCGGCATCTTTTTTCCAATAGTAGGGGTTATTCTCAAAAATAATTCTTTGTCCCGTTATATATTCTTTTAGTTTATAAGCACCATTAAAAACAATTTGATCAGGAGGAGTATCTAACCCCCAAGTGGAGAGAAATTCTAACCCACCATCGGGGCTTTTTTTCTGAATAGTTTTCTCTAAAGCGTGTTTAGGTAAAATTGGTGAACTGACAGCATCTAAAAAAGGGGCAAAAGGTTCGGGTAGTTTAAATTCGATTCTGCGATTATCTAGTTTAGTGATAACTGGGAATTCTTTTTTTAATCCTATTCTTAAACTATCGCGGTAGTTATTGGGAATATCAGGATTTAGATATAAGTCTTTATAGGTAAAAACCACGTCATCAACAGTTAAGGGTTGACCATCCGACCATTTTAAACCCTCTCTCATAGTAAAAATAATGCTCAAATTATCATCGGAAATTGTCCAAGATTCTGCCAAGACTGGTTCTTTTTTGCCGGTGATGGGATTTTCTGTTAATAGTCCTTCGTAGGTTAAACCAAAAATATTTGGGGATTCGGCCGATAAAACAGCATTAAAGGTTTTTGGGTCACTTAATACCGATATGACCACTTGATTGCGTCTAACTTGATTACCACAAGCAGTTAGGGAAATCAGCAATAAACAAGAAATTAAAAATACCGTTAATCTGCGCCCAAATTTCACCATAATCTTTAATATTTTTCTGTCCGACTATCTAGAAGTAAAGACCTTGCCTTACTATATATACCGAAACTGACCAAGCTGAAAGCCTCTGGACTGTTTCCTTGTCCCATCAATATAACAGGAAATGAGACAAAAAATCTCGCCTAGGGGAGATTGACAAAGGCGAGAAACCGTGTTTCCATTAAAAATGTGAGATAAAATCTAAGAACGTTCTTCGATCGGTATATAGGGGACTTCGTGTTCTCCGGTGTAGATTTGGGTAGGACGGAAAATGCGGTTAGCATTTAATTGTTCTTTCCAGTGGGCCAACCAACCGGCCACCCGGGAGATGGCGAAAATCGGGGTAAATAAATCATTGGGGATGCCTAATTTCCGATAGACCAATCCCGAATAGAAATCCACATTAGGATAGATACCTTTTTCGCCGTAGATATCCACCATTGCCTGTTCTAATTCTAGGGCGATATCGTAGTATTCATCAGAACCTAATTCCGCAAATAATTGTTCGGCAAGATTTTGTAAAATCGTCGCCCGGGGATCCTTAACTTTATATACCCGGTGTCCAAAACCCATAACTTTTTGTTTATTGGCGATACATTTTTCCACATAGGGACGAACATTAGCCACCGAACCGATTTCCTCTAACATTGACAATACTTCCTCGTTTGCCCCACCGTGGAGGGGTCCGGCGAGAGTTCCCACTGCTGAAGCGATGACACCGTAGGGGTCGGTTAAAGTAGAAGCTGTCACCATGGCCGAAAAAGTCGAGGCATTCATGGTATGTTCGGCGTGGAGAGTCAAACAGACATCGAAAACCTTCGCCGCTAAATCCGTCGGTCTTTTTTCCGTCAACATATAGAGGAAATTAGCCGCATAATCAAGACTATCATTAGGCTGAATGGGATGATTACCTTTGCGAATCAATTGAAACGCCGCCACCATGGTGGGGATTTTCGCTAATAACCGCACCACTGCCTGACGGATATAGTCGGGATTATCCAAAGCCCGACGGGCATAGTATAACCCTAAAGCCGCCGCCGAAGTTTGTAGCGCATCCATGGGATGGCCTTTTTCGGGGAAGCATTTCATCATGTCTTCGATACGGTACTTAATGCGCCGATGATAACGGATTTCATCGGAAAATTCTTCTAGTTCCGCCCCCGTGGGCAGAACACCCCAGATAAGGAGATAGGCGGTTTCGAGGAAGGTACTTTTTTCGGCGAGTTCCTCAATCCGAATGCCCCGATACTCTAAGATTCCCTTTTGCCCATCCACAAAGCTGATACTCGATTGGGCGGCGGGAATTCCTTCTAAACCTGGCCGATATTCACAAACTGTCATAGTTCTACCTTTCCGTGGCGAAGATTAAGCCCTAACGCTAACTTACTTGATCTTTCCACCCTTACCGAAATTTTATAGAAATTCTTCGGTTCTGCCTCTCCTGTTCAGGATTGGGGAGAAGTGGACGGAAATTACTCCTATTTAGCGATTGCTTCGTCGATTTAGTCAACCCTGCCCTAGCGCATTTTTTCTGGGCTTACTGTTGCGACTCTAGCTAGAGGACTTGATATTTATCTACTTTCATTGTAGCGAGACTATCTCGATCGATTGATTCGATCGAGCATTTTTTTTAAATTTCTTCGGGACTAATATTTAATTCCCGCAGTTTTGCCGCCAATCGTTCGGCCCGTTGTCGTTCCGCTTCGGCCCGTTGTCGTTCCGCTTCGGCCCGTTGTCGTTCCGTTTCGGCCCGTTGGCGTTCCGTTTCGGCCCGTTGTCGTTCTTGGTTGTAACTGGTGAAAGGTTGACCATCGGGATAATACAAGAGTAATTCTGGTTCGGCTAATTGAAAACGAATGCCCAAGCGAGGACTTACCCAATTATCGAGATTTTCCAGACTTTCAAGCCGATTTTCCTGACGAATACAGCCACCCAAATCATTTTTATCGGGATTATAAATGTAGTATTCTTCCACACCATAACGGTCATAAAACAGTAGTTTTCTGGTCATTTCCGTTTGGGTATTACCCGGAGAGAGAATTTCAAAAACCACTTGCGGGGGGATATTGTTCTCTTTCCACTGTTGATAGGAACCCCTTTCCCCTTTCGGTCTGCCAAAAGCTACCATGACATCGGGTGCTTGCCGAGT
>SFBL01000072.1 GCA_007095785.1 Microcystis aeruginosa Ma_SC_T_19800800_S464 | reverse complement strand
GCCCTTTTTCCTTCTTTAGCCTCATTTAGTCTTGGTTCTAGCTTTTTTTCTTTGTAGTCTTCTTGTTCATCTGGGTCAGCTTTAGAAGGAAGAGAACCTACTTTTAAACATTTCATTCCCAGGGATTGTAAGAATTTCCTCACTTGGGGAGGACTTCGTTTTATTCCTGTCAATTCTTCTATTCTATATACAGCTTCATTTATTGTGGCTGGTGGGTTTTTCTCGAAATATTTTTTGAGCGTTTCTCTTTGAGACTCTAATTCACTTTTAGGGCGATAGAAGTTGATTTATTTTAATTTTTCTATTCCGCCTTCTTGATCATCTCGAAGATAGGTTAATAAGGTATTTGGCAAGATCCCTGCTAACTGACAAATTTTTTGCTGCGGTATCTTTTGACTCTTTAACCAAAGAACTTCCATCTTCAGTTGAACCCGGGGATGGGGATGATGAAATCTTTCAGAATACAGTGAGTTCTTTTCTTCTTCCGTGAATTCTAGGTTAATCATGTTTTTAATGAGTGCTTTGCTCCTAAATTATGACTCTTAAACTATATTATTGTCCCTGAGTAAAAAATGCAAGTTGTAGCCGTGCAAAGTATAGCCAATACAGCACTTGCAGTTTGTCTTTTTCCCTAGCGGTGGTTGATTCTTTGAGCCGTTGAGTTAATTCCTCTGCGCTTTCTTTGACTAATGTTGAGGTTACTCCTACCATGATTTTTGAATAATCTACTACCTCTTCATTCTACATTATTTGCCTTTTTCTCTATTTAATTTGGTATAAGAGTCACTGATAATTGCTGATTGTCGATGTTCCTACAAATGATGAGATGCAGCCCTGTTGCCAAGTGCGATCGCTAATTACTAGGCTAGATTAGGGGATGAATTCTCCGGCGCTTTAGGTTAAAATAAACGGGGTTAATCGACGGCAAATGATTAGTTTTACCCTAGAGGCAGCGATGACTATAAGCAAAGATTTACCCTTACCCCCCGGCAGTTTCGGATTACCCCTATTAGGAGAAACAATCGCTTTTTTGACCGATGGGGATTTTGCCAGTAAACGTCATAATAAATATGGTCAACTTTTCCGCACTCATATTTTTGGCAGTCCCACGATTATTTTATCCGGTGCCGAAGCTAACCGGTTTCTCCTCAGCAACGAGAATAAATACTTTGCAGCAACTTGGCCTAAAAGTACCAAAACTCTCCTAGGTAGCGCATCTTTAGCGGTGCATACGGGAGATGTCCACGCTTCCCGTCGTCGTTTAATCTATCAAGCTTTTCAACCCCGCTCCCTAGCAAGTTATATTCCTACGGTAGAAACAATTACTGCTCACTATTTAGAGCGTTGGCAAATCGCAAAAACCCTGTCATGGTATCCTGAATTAAGAAACTATACTCTCGATATTGCCTGTAAATTATTTATCGGTCTTGACCAGGGTTCTGCTACCAAATTAGGAGAAGTTTTTGATATTTGGTGTGCGGGACTATTTACCCTTCCCCTTCCCCTTCCCTGGACAGCTTTCGGCAAAGCATTACGCTGTCGAGAGGAATTACTGCAAGCGATCGAAACTGTCATTTTAGAAAGACAAAAAAATGATGACTTAGGCCAGGATGCTCTTGCTATCCTTTTACAAGCTAAAGACGAAAACGGTGAAAGTTTATCCTTAGCGGAATTAAAGGATCAAGTGCTATTATTACTCTTTGCCGGTCATGAAACTTTAACCTCCGCTATCGCCACTTTCTGCCTACAAATGGCACTACATCCCGATATTTTTCAGCTTGTCCTTGAGGAAATAACTAATTTTGATCTATCCACTCCTTTAAGCGTCGATACCCTCAAACAGATGACCTATTTAGATCGCGTTTTAAAGGAAGTTTTACGTTTTACTCCCCCCGTGGGAGGAGGATTCCGTCGGGTAATAGAAGACTGTCAATTTAACGGTTATCATTTGCCAAAAGGATGGGTAGTGCAGTATCAAATCAGCAATACCCATAAAGATAATAATATTTATTTCCATCCTGAAACCTTTGATCCCGATCGCTTTTTAGCCGAGGAAAAACCCTACGGATATATCCCCTTTGGTGCGGGATTGCGCGAATGTATTGGCAAGGAATTCGCTCGTTTAGAGATGAAAATTTTAGCCGTCCGTTTAGTAGAAAAATACGATTGGCAATTACTCCCCAATCAAGATCTCACCCTCACCACTATCCCCACTCCCCATCCTCGTGACGGTTTACAAGTCACCTTTAAACCCCGTTAACCAGTTAGGATAAAAAAACTTTAAAAACAGTTTAGTGTTTTTCTCGGAGCCGTGAAATTTATTTCACGGCATTTATTGTGGTAAATGCTCAAATTTTGAGCAGTCGGTGGAACTGACAGAGCTTAATCAGCAGCGGGTAAAGCTTTCGATAATTCTCCATTTTGCTGATGATTTGGTGTATCGAATTCGAGAACTAAGTAACGAATCAAACGCGCTAGGGATTTTTGTAGCAAACCTTCAGCAATTTTTTGTCCCATCTGTTGGGTTTCCGGTTTTGCGATTAGTTTAGTCATTACTGGCACCATAGCCATGGCATCAAATCCTTTCGTTTCCTGTAAAATACTCAAGATGTTGCGAAGATGCTCAAAACTCTTAGCATCACTTAACAATTCTGGGGGAGTTTCTTGCACCGCTAAACCCACCTGTTGCCGGAAATTAACTGTGAGATTAAACCAAGTTCGACGACCGAAATTATCTAGCGCATTTACTAACTCATTCACTAATTTTTCGCGGATAAATATACCCCTATCTGACAGAAGAAAATCTAACGCTTGATCGGTGACTTTCTCGAAGTTAAAATCATTAGAATCTTTAGCATTCCGCAAGAGATTTTCTAAACGATTCCAGCGAAAAGTACCGTCTTTAAACAATAAATCCCGCAGGGAATCTCGCAACTCTGTGGAAGGATCGGTGAGCAGACGTTTAGCAATATAAGGATAGGCCTTACTCAGTACCTTAAAATTAGGATCGATGCCAATTGCTATTCCCTCTAAAGTCACCATTGAGCGAATAATTAGGGCATAATAGGCAGGAACTCGAAAGGGAAACTCGTACATCATTGCCGACATTTTATCGGTGATACTTTTAAAGTTTAATTCTGCCACACTTGCCCCTAAAGCATTACCGAAAACTTCTGAAAAAGCGGGAACAATTGGCTCTAAATTGGTAGTTGGTGATAGGAAGTCTAACTTAACATAATCCTTGGCCAAAGACTCAAAATCCCGGTTGACTAAATGTACCACCGCTTCGATCAAACCGTAGCGTTGATAGGGTTCAATATTGCTCATCATGCCGAAATCAAGATAAGCTAATTTACCGTCGGGAGTCGCTAATAAATTACCCGGATGGGGATCCGCATGGAAAAATCCGTGTTCAAGTAATTGACGCAAAGAACACTGCACCCCCACATTAACTAAGTGGGTGGCATCAATACCCTGAGCTTGAATTTCTTTGATATTAGTTAATTTTGTGCCGTCCACCCACTCCATGGTTAAAACCCGTCTCCCGGTATATTTCCAGTAGATTTTGGGGACGTAAATTTCGTCAATATGACCGTAAAGTTGAGCGAATTTTTCGGCGTTTTGTCCCTCGTGCAGATAATTAATTTCTTCAAAAATACGACCAGCTAATTCGTCGGTAATTGCCACTAAATCGGAGCGAAGTCTTTTAATATTACCTTTCACCCAAGTCGCCAAACTACGCATGATATACACATCTAAAGTTATACAGCGAATCAAATCGGGACGCTGTACTTTAACGGCGACTCTCTCTCCGGTTTTTAATTTACCTTTATAAACTTGTCCTAGGGAAGCGGCCGCTATGGGATTGGGGGATAATTCTGCATAAATTTCTTCCGGAGAATAACCTAATTCTTCTTCGATAAAACGATAGGCAATTTCGTTAGGAAAAGAGGGAATTTGATCCTGGAGAGTGGTTAATTCTTCTAAATATAAAGGCGGTACTAAATCAGGCCGGGTAGAGAGAGCTTGACCGATCTTAATATAGGTCGGTCCCAATTTGGTCAACATTTCCCGCAATTGTACGGCTCGTCTAATTTCATTTTTTGGCGATTTTCCCCGCAGTTTATCCCACCAGATACCGATGACAAAAGATAAAACCGGTAGGGCAATTTCGATTAATCTCCCCACAACGTCTAGAGGTCGCCGACGGTAATAGTCGTTAATAACTTGGGGATTGTAGCGCCAACTCTCGGCTACGTTGTCATCCATGGGGCCGATATCTTCCCGATGCTCTTCGGGAATATGCACGGGCTGCACTTCAACAGTAATCGCTTCTTCGGGTTGCGTCTCTGGGGAGATCATCTGTTCGGACATAATTCGGTGACAAGGCAGGGTGATTTGTAAACTATTGTAACAAGTATCGGCTTTCTGCCCGATCTTGTTTCTGTCTCCCTGGTTCTCTGCTCCGGTTCGCCGTCAACTTTCCCCGGATGGTTATCGGTGTTTTTGACGATTTCGAGGCTGATACTGCCCTGATTATCCAGAATGTGATTGTCAAAAAATAGCGCGGTAATTTGGCTGATTTTTAGGACTTTGTTCAATAAACAAGGGACGGCTGACCGATAACTAAATTCACCGCTAATCATCCGAGGTTAAATTGGCTAAGTTAATCATTACTATTACCTCTCAAAGTATTCTACGATAGCTCTCGCTATCGATTCTGCACCATCTTTAGGCAGTTTAACCTTTAATCTTGGCGGTTGGGGGGCTTGGCGTAAAAAGTCCCAATTACCTTGAAAAAATTCTTCACTGCTAATAATTTGATGATAACTATAATCTTGGATTCCAGCCAATAAAATCGCTGATTCGGCGAAACCTTCTCGCGTCAGGGAAACAATCGGCACCTCTAATTTTAAAGCCTCGGCAAAGGTACTATATCCCGGTTTGGAAATAATTTGATCGCACAGGGGCATAAAATCCACAGGACGATAGCTCCGATCTGGTTTATCCTGTAAGCGGACTAAATTGGGCAATTCGGGCGCGTTTTTTTCAAAAGTGATAAATTGCCAATCGGGAAAACTGGCGAGGTTATCATAGGGAATTGCTTCTAATCCTAACCCCCCAAAACTCAATAAAATAGTTTTTTCTTTAGGGGCATTTAGCTTAAATTCCTGTCGTAATTGTTCTTCACTGTAGCGGGGTGTCCCCCCGGTTAAACCTGCTTCTGTAACGAGAGGAAATGCTTTCATCGCTTCTGCTAAAGGCAGTTTAAATAAGCGATCGCATTGATTATAACAACGACTAATCCAATCACTAATAATGGCGAATTCTTCACCCCAATCACGATAGATAAAGTCCCAGCCAAAGTTACCAATCATCCAACAAGGAAGCCCCGCACTTTTGGCAATTAGTGCCGCTAAAGGCGGTAAATCGGCCACAACTAAACCGACACGATTAGTTTTAATAAAATTAACTTCACTGGCAATAATTGCCCTTGATTGAGCAATTATTTGTTCTAATTTTTCTTTAGTAGCTAATTTATCCATCGTTAAACTATCCGATTGGATTACCCCCACATCAAACCCCCGGTGTCTTTGAATATATTCTCCTGATATGTAGGAATCTAATAACCAGCGCGGAGCAGTGGTGACTAATATCGGCAAAATTTCGGGATTAAGTTCAATAACATTAGCTACTACCGAAGCAGTGCGGACAGCATGGCCAAAACCATGATTAGTAACGGCAAAATAAACAACAGGACGAGACATAAATATCAAGTAAGGTGACAATAATAAGCGAGAAATTTTGTTTTTTAGACTGTAGATAATAATTACCCTTAATTTTAGGGAGGCAAATGAGGCAGGATATAAATACTAGCAAAAGCATAATATTCCGCTCCCAGTTGACAAGCTTCTTGCAGTAAAGATAAAGCCTCCGAGTCTCCTTGTTTTGCTAAACGTAATAATGCTAACAACTTTTTAATATATTGACTACGATGGTTGATTAATTCTTTTCGTCCACGCAGACCATTGAGATCAAAAATATCTTCAACAATTGTACCACGTTGATCTCGACCATAAACACTGGCTAATTTTGCCATTTCATCCCAAACAAATTCCAGATGTCTATTCGGATCCGTTACTCCATCCGTGGGGTCTATTAACAGAGGATTTCCCGTGATATCATCTAGAGGAAAATTTGTGCCTTTGTGATTGGCATCATTACATTTATCACAAGAAAGAAGTAAATTTTTCCAAGTAAAAGTCAGATCAGGATACTGGCTTTTTGGATAAAAATGTTCGATCGCTCCGTAAGTTACCACTGTAATCTTACTTTCACAGTAAGCGCATTTCCCATTAAACATTTTAACTAATGCTTCTTTAACTTCCCGATGACCATATTTATTTTGTGCTTGGTTAATTTGAGCTTTAGTTGCCTTGTTGTTTGATTGTATTAATTCTAAAGCCTCTAGCCAACGAGCGGCATTTTTAGCTAATACGGGTGGCTCTGATATTCTCGTTACAGGAATCAAGATAAACGCTCCTCTAGTAAGGCATCAATTCGGGATTCTAAACTATCAGGTTGACTAATTTCGCTAAAGGGTTTAACTTCTTGAACAAATAATGACAGTTGTTCATATTCTTGCTTTTCTTCTGCTGCCAGATTTTTATTTTTACGATTTAGTTGGTGGTAACGCTTAATTTTATTTTCTGTATCAGTGGGATAGGTTGATTTCAAACCAAAAGCAGAACTTGTTAAAGTACGATCAACATTTGCCGCTAATTCTAAATAAGGAATTTCTACAATCTCTAATTCACCCGCTACCAGATCGATTCGTAGGGTTAAAGAATTTTGCCCTGCACCGGCAGCGATTAAAGGACTATGGGTAGCAACAAAGAATTGAAGCTTGGGAAAAACTCCCTGTAACCATCCAGCAATTTCCCTTTGCCAAGAGGGATGTAAATGAATATCTAACTCATCGATTAAGACAACTCCAGAAGCTTCTGTGGGGTTATCTAGATCGGGGAAGGATTGTAATAATCGCCAAATTAAATCCCCGGCTAAAGCAATCATACTCCGAAAACCATCGGATAAACTAATGGTTGGAACTTTTTGACCGTTAACTAGAAACTGAATCAAGCCATCGGCAGTTACTTCAGCAATTTCTACATTACCGGGTAACAGTTTAGTAATTGCTTCTTCGCCGATTTTTTTCATTTGTTTGGCTTGACTATCTTCAGGATTTTTGGCTATTCGATAATCTAAATACACCATCCATCTCTCAAAAGAACTTAAAGATGTATCCTCATTAAATTGGCTGAAAAAGTTGCTAGAGCGTTTCGGAGGTTCAAGACTAGGAATGATCACTTGACTCACTCGTGTCAAACGACGGAAAGCTCCATAACCGACGGCAAACCAACCCTTATTATCGGAGGCAAAAGCATTGGCTCGCAACCAACTCAAAATTTTGCTATTTTCTTCGATTAATGCTGGTTCTGTATAGGTTTGTTTGTCCTTACTGCCTCCTAACTCTAACCTTTCCGTGCCTGTAACAAAATAGGAATAAGAAAAACTTTGTCGATTGCCAAATTTTCCCGAATCCCCATCTTCTTGATGAAGCACTGCGGTTAATTTACCCGGTGTTTTAGGATTACATATCCAACCAGTCGGACGTGGTAATAATTCTTTGGCTGCTTCTGGTCCAGCGAGGAGCAAAGCTAAAGCCTGTAAAATCGTGCTTTTTCCTACTCCATTTTCTCCTAATAAAGTGATCCAATGATAAGGTTTAGCTCGCCAACGACGTTGATTATTAGGATTACGAATAAATTTAATCTCTTGATTCTGGAAGCATTTAATGTTTTCGAGTTTTATACTTTCAACCCACATCGACATTCCCCCAGAGAATAACAGCGATCGATAGAATTCTAGCTTATTTGGCCACATCTAGCCCTTTTTGTCCTTCATCTCTAAATCTAGTCACCCTCTCCCCCAAGAGAGGGTGAATTAGATTTAGGAATTTTCCTCTAATCCAAAGACGCGATTAAAAGCTTTCAAGACTTTATAACCAGAATCGATCGATTCTAGGGGATCTTTCCGCAAACGGTGACGTAAACAGAGAACAATTACCCGACGGATATCATCTACCGTCACAGTTGTCCGTCCTTCCAAAGCGGCCAGAGCTTTAGCGGCGCGATTGGTAACGATATCGCCGCGCAATCCGTCCACGTCTAACTCGGAACAAACCTCGGAAATTTTCACCCGCAGATCGTAATCAAGCTCCACGGAAGGCAAAAGATTCTGAGCCTCCACTAGCGTTCTTTGCAGTTCTTCCTGTTCTAAGTTATATTTATCTAAAAACGAGAGGGGATTGCCATCAAATTCCGCACGCTGTTCCACGATTTTGACCCGTAGAGGTGGTTCTTTGACGGTGTGAATCTCGGCGTGCATTCCGAAGCGATCGAGCAGTTGTGGGCGCAATTCTCCCTCTTCTGGGTTGCCTGATCCCACCAAAACAAACCGGGCTGGGTGACGAATGGAAATTCCTTCCCGTTCCACCGTATTCCAACCACTAGCGGCCGAATCCAATAGCACATCGACGAGGTGATCGTCAAGTAAATTGACTTCATCCACATAGAGAATGCCGCGGTTAGCTTTGGCCAGCAAACCGGGTTCAAAAGCTTTTACCCCTTCTGATAGGGCCTTTTCGATGTCAATCGTGCCACAGACCCGATCCTCCGTCGCACCGAGGGGCAAATCTACCATAGTGACTTTTTTCTTGGCAATGGTCAAGGGGATGGCATCATCCACCTTTTGCCGCACCTCATCGCTCATTAAATCGGGATCATTGGGGTCAGAATTAAAGGGATCGTTAGCAACTACGTCAATTTCTGGTAAAAGGTCGGCTAAAGCCCTAATTGTGGTCGATTTTCCCGTACCTCGATCCCCCATAATCATCACCCCGCCAATTTTGGGGTCGATGACGTTGAGCATTAGGGATAATTTCATTTCTTCCTGGCCGACAATAGCGGTGAAGGGAAAAACCACGCGGCGAGTTTTCGGAGGAGCTTGGGGAGTCACGGTCATAAGTGGATTCAAAAGTCAATAGTTGTTGCGTAAAGAATTATATCTAGTGGGGATTCTAGCCGTCAGCTTTCAGCAAATATTTATTATTGTAAATCTTTTTTCCTGCTTTTTGAGATCCAGTGCCAGAGGGGATGACCCGGCCCTTTGGCCTGAATTTTCCGCACCCGTTGCTCTAAGCGCAGTTTTTCTCTGGGGGAAAGTCCTAAAATAATATTGCGACTTTGCCAGACTAACACTGCTCCTGTCATGGCAAGACAAAAGGCTAGACCGATAGAAGGCCAGTAATTGAAAGCTAAAGCATATCTTACGGCTGTCCAAGTAAAATATTGCCGCATTAAGGCTATATCATCCCTTAAAACCCATAAACTAGCCGAACCAATCACTAACCAACAACCCAACAGGAATAACCAACGACCCCAGACTGTCAGTCGATGTAATCTTTGGACTTGTTGCTGTAGTTCAGAATCGGCCATTTCAGTAATCAGTAAACAGTGAGCAGTAAACAGTAAACAGTGAGCAGTAAACAGTAAACCGATAACTGATAACTGATAACTGATAACTGATAACTGAATTATCCCTTGACAATTGCCCCAAAATCTGCTAGAACTCGGGCGTGATTTCGCAGTAAACCCAAGAGATTTAAACGATTGCGACGGACAGATTCTTTTTCGGCCATGACTAACACACTATTTTCGCCATCAAAAAAGTCAGCCACCACGGGAGAAATTGCCGTTAAAGCACTGACGAGACGTTGATAATCTCTTTCCTCTCTTGCGCTGATAGTTTCGGGAATTAGGGCAATTAAAGCATCATAAAATGCTTGTTCCGAGGATTGTTCAAATAACTCCCTATCAATGATTCCCTTGGTTTCTAGGGTAGTTGTATCTAAATCTCCTTTTTGTGCCAAACGGGTCGAGCGATTGACGGTTTCATAGATGTTGGCTAACTGACCATCCTGACGAATTTGGCATAAAAAGCGGGCGCGTTCACGGGTATCTAATAAATTTTCTAAAGCGCGAGACTTATACTCTGGATCGTTTTCCCCTAAAACTGCATTAACGAGATCATAATCTATCCTCAAATCATCAATTAAGAGAGTTTGCAGACGTTGTAAAAAGAAATCTTTAATCAGATTGACTGGGTTGGTTTTATCGGGATGACTGGTGACAAAATCCTTAGCTATCTGCTCAATTAATGCCAAAAGATTGAGATTAAAATCGGCTGACCAGATAATACTAATTATTGCATTGGCAGCCCGACGGAGAGCGAAGGGATCTGAGGAACCAGTGGGCAGCATTCCCAGTCCAAAAATACCGACTAAAGTATCTAATCGATCGGCAATTCCCACCACTTGACCGGTGATTGTTTCCGGGAGTAAATCCCCGGCATTGCGAGGCAGATAATGTTCAAAAATGCCCCGGGCAACTATAGCAGATTCACCGCTAATTAAAGCATATTTTTCGGCCATTACTCCCTGTAATTCGGGAAATTCGTAAACCATTTGGGTAACTAAATCCGCTTTACAAAGCATGGCAGTGGACTCTATATCATTGCGACTTTGTTCATCGAGATTTAACTGTTCGACGATCATCTGGGCAATTTCCATAATGCGATCGACTTTATCGCGCATGGTTCCCAATTCTTCTTGGAAAGTGACGGTTTCCAGTTGGGGAAGGAAACTATCTAAGGGTTCATCACAATCGGCAGTATAGAAAAATCTGGCATCCGCTAACCGTGCGCGGATAACCCTTTCATTTCCTGCGGAGATAATCTCAGATTTCTGGGGATCGCCATTGGAAATAGTGATGAAATAGGGTGACAAACCCTGGGGAGTTTTCACCGGGAAATAACGCTGGTGTGTCACCATCACGGTAATAATCACTTCTGGGGGTAATTCCAGAAATTCATCGTCAAATTTGCCAACAATTGCCGTGGGATATTCGACTAAGTTAGTCACTTCCGCTAATAAATCTGCGGGAATTTCTGCCACTCCCTCCAGTTTTTTAGCCAGGGTGGTAATCTGAGCAGTAATTATCTGTTGACGCGCTTGCGGATCCGCTTCCACAAAAATTGATCGCAAACTGGTTAAATATGCTTGGGGATGACTAATGGCTAAGGATTGCGGGTGTAGAATGCGATGACCAAAAGTTAAGCGATCGCTGATTAAAGTAGTAGAGCCATTAATTAATTCTAGGGGTAAAACTTCCCCATCCACTAAAGTTAATAACCAACGAATTGGCCGGGGAAATCTTAAATCTCCATCTCCCCAACGCATAAAACGTCTTCCTTCCAAACGAGTAATCCATTGGGGAATTAATTCAGTTAAAATCTCGGCTGTTGGACGACCTGGAATCGTTTTTTCAATATAGACAAATTCTCCTTTGTCTGTGGCACGAATGGAGAAAGCAGCGGTGCTAACTCCCTGTTTTCGAGCAAAACCCTCACCAGCGGGGGTAATTTGACCATTTTTGTAAGCTGCACTAACTGGCGGTCCTTTGATCTCCTCGCTGCGAGCTTCTTGCTCCGTTGGTAATCCTGTGATTAACACGGCCAAACGGCGCGGGGTTCCGTAAACTTGAATAGCAGTCGCATCCAGAGATTCCGTCTCTAAACTCTTGCTAACTCTTTCCTGCAATTGTGCGATCGCGCTATCGACAAAATCTGCGGGTAGTTCTTCTGTACCGACTTCCAGTAAAAAATCCATCTGATTGATTGGCCGTGTTTATGCTTCACCAATCATCTAGGCTATCACAGAAGCCGTGTCCTTAGTTTTTGACTGGTGTTGTTAGACTTTTTGGGTTAGGGTGAAAGATGCAGCAAATTGGAATCAGTGACGATGGGAAAGATTAATTTATTAGTCAGTGCCACCTCTGAGGATTGGATAGAACAGGCAATTAATAATTTAGGGATTATTCTGCTCGATCATTCCCATTGTGAGCGAAAAGCGGCAGGAGTGGCCTTAAATCTCATGTTTCGTTATCCTTCCTACGCTTCCCTCGTGCGGAAATTAACAGCGATCGCACAAGAGGAATTAGAACATTTTGAACAGGTCAATCAATGGTTAGATAAATGGGGAATTCCCCTCGCTCCCTTAAATTCTCCCCCTTATGGTGCTAAATTAAAGGCGCAGATTCGTCACCAAGAACCCGATCGCCTTTTGGATTCTCTGTTAATATCAGCTTTAATTGAGGCGCGTTCCCACGAAAGATTAGGTTTATTGGGAGAATATTGTCCCGATCCTCAATTAGCTCAATTTTATCGCGGTTTAATGGCTTCCGAAGCGCGTCATTATGGTATTTATTGGCTATTAGCAGCGGATTATTTTGAACGGACAGTGATCGAGCAACGTTTAGAAACCCTAGCGGCGATCGAAAGTGAGATTTTAGCCAATCTGCACCCAGAACCTCGTATTCATAGTTGATTGCACCAATAGGGACAAACCCTATCTAAATTACTCGTTCAACTCAATTTCTCTCTTAGAAAAGGGTAAATCTTGATTAATTGCCTCGATTTCTTCCTGTTCCATTTGATTGATTTCTTGGATATAATTGCGGAGAATTTGAGTCATTTTGCCATGATAAAAACGGTGTAAACTATGATTAGCAGTAGCGGGAAACCCCCGTCTTTTTTTATGTTGTCCTCCCGCACCGGGGTCAAACATGGTAATACCTTGACTAATTGCCCAATCGATCGGTTGATAGTAACAAGCTTCAAAATGTAAACAGTCGTACTCCTGAAAACTGCCCCAGTAACGACCATAAAGATTAGTATCTTTGCGAATACAAAAAGATAAACCCACCGGTTTAGTATCCTTTTCATTCTGGTAGGCAGTAATCAAAACCACTCGCTGACGATAATTCGGATATAATTGTTCAAAAAATTTCTGTGTCAGGTATTTACTTCCCCAGTAAAATTTATCACAGGTACTGCTATAAAACCGATAAATTAACGGGAATAAATGATGGGGAATTTCTTCGGCAGCCATAGTTTTAATAATTAACCCCGCATTAGTCACCGCTTTCCGTTCCCGTTTAATATTGCGGCGTTGATTAGCATTAAAAACCGTCAGATAATCTTCAAAACTTTGAAAACCTTTGTTATTCCAGATATAACTATGGTGTAACCAGGGAGTAAAGCCAAAATTCTCCATTAAAATTCGCCATTGGGGATCCACAAAAAGAAAATGACAACCCGACAGATTATTTTGATCACAAAAATGATCAATCGCCGCTATCATTAAAGCCGTAATCTCCAGTTCATTTTCCCCCGGAGCAATTAAAAAACGATAACCCACCGCAGGAGTAAAAGGAGTCATTCCTAACAGTTTTGGATAGTATCTAATCACCAAACGATGGGAAAGATCGGCCCATTGATGGTCAAAGACAAATTCACCGTAACTATGACTTTTAATATACAAAGGAGCGGCGGCAATTAACTCAGCACCACACCAAACTGTTAGATGAGCAGGTTGCCACCCGGTGCGTCCCGTGGCACTGCCAGAAGTTTCGATATTATGTAACCATTGCCACTCTAGAAAGGGAGTAGTTAGGGGTTGAGCGAGAGCATCCCATTTTTGTTGGGGAATCTCACTCATTTTATCAATCCAAGCGACAGAATATTGAGGTTTAAGCTGTTCTACCATGGGACAAGATAAGTCAACCTTTTTATTTAAGGTAATCTAGTTTTGAGATTTGTGGGAATCTCGTTCAAGGGAATAATGTAGGAAAATTTCTGCTTCCACGGTTTCCACGCTCAAAAGTTGCAATTTTCTGGCAGAATCAGCCATAAATCCAGGGCCTCCCAGGGGAGTTGCCGCTTTATTGCCTCCTAACAGCAAAGGACAAATGGTTAGATGGATTTCATCGATTAAATCTTCAGCTAAAAGAGAGGCAATTAATTCACCTCCTCCCAGAATCGCCAGCTTTTTGATACCTAGGGCGGTAAATTGACTAAAAATAGCCTTCCAATCACCGCAGACTAAGACAAGCTCAAATAAACCCCGATTTTCCCATGCCGCCACTTTTTCCGCTGCCGTGATTAACCAGCGTGGGAAAGGCTGCTGAAAAAATTTCATCCGAGGATCAAGCTGCCCTGAATGAGAACAAACGATCTGTATCGGCTGCGGAGATAATCCCCGTTGTTGACGGTATGCGAGAAAATCGCCATGACGGATAGGAAGACTGGTGTGATAAGCGCGCAGGGTGTTAGCACCGAATAAAGCGGCATCCATGGGGGATAAATGTTGTTCTAGACGCATTTTATCGGTAGCAGAGGCAAATCTGGCCGCTGACTGGTATGCGTCGGCAATTTTACCATCGGCAGTCATGGCTAAAATAACGGTGGTGTGAGGACGATTCATGGCAAATGATGAGGGATATCACCTGGTTCGATTGGTCAATACGCTAGTATAGTCTGGAGTTTGATAGCAAGAATCAAACCGATTTCTGCCCATGTCTATCGGTCAATCCTCCTTTCGTCGTATTCTGCTCTCTCGCTTACTCCTAGTCAGTGTACCTGTACTACTAATGGGAGTTTATGTTACCTATCGTAAGGCGCGATCGGCTTTTTTGGAAACGGCCCGTCAAAATCTCACCGAAAGTGCCATCAGAAAAGCAGACAATATTGAGCAATCAATTCAATTTTTGCAGTCCAATCTTATCACTGCGGGGGAAAGTCTGGTTTTAAAACAGGGAACCTTAGCCGAAAAAGAAGCTTTTTTACAACAATTCACGGCACGACTTCCTAATCAGATTAACTGTCTGGAGTTAATTGATATTAAAACCAAGAAACCTTTATTAAATCGAGCCTGTGAACCAGAAATCATCAAAGTTTTGCCTCTAGAAAGATGGACAAAAAAACAGACTAGCTTTGCTGGGAATATCGAAAATATTTTAATTAGAAGTTTACCCAGACAACTTTTAACCAAATCTCCCAATAATAATCGTCAATTAGAATTAGTTTTTGCTGTTCCCATCTACGATAATCAAGGACAATTACAATCTAGTCTGATTCTGCAAACTTCTCTACTTTACCGTGAGAAGGTTTTACCCGGTTCTTTATCGGGTTATCCCGTAGTTATTTCTGAAAATGGCATTATTCTCGCTCATCCTTATTTTGATCGCATTGGTAGCCATATCAGTCAAGAAGCTGATGCGGAACGTCTCAATCTGATCATCGATAATGCTGTTAGAGGTCAACAGAGATTTCTCCATTTATTTTCTTTTGAGAAATATGGCAAAGAATTAGTCGCTGGTTATAGTTCCCTCCCCAGTCCAGTTACGGGAGAATCATCCCAAAAATGGATAGTTTTAGCCATTAGTCCCCTCTCCCAAGCTCTCGCTCCTCTACAACAAATTTGGGAGGCAATTTTTTATCTGATTTCTGGTTTATTATTAGCTTATTTAGTAGCTATTGTACTTATTGCTAGGGATTTAGCTATACCTTTAGAAAAACTGCGAGATTATGCCTTAAATATTCATAAAATTCCTTCACAAAAGATTACACCACAAAACTTTAATATTCGAGAAATTAATCAGTTAGCCTCGTCCCTAGAGGAAATGCTCGAAAGGTTACGTCTTTGGGGAGAGGAAATAGTTAAGAGTCGGCAAGAAGCGGAAAATGCTAATCAATTAAAAAACCAATTTTTGGCCAATACTTCCCACGAATTACGCACCCCTCTCAATGGTATTATTGGCTCAATTCGTTGCGTTATGGATGGATTTTGTAATAGTGAGCAGGAGGAAAAAGAATATCTGCAACAAGCGGATAATGCAGCTGTACATCTTTTGGAAATTATTGATGATATTCTCAGTATTGCTAAAATAGAAGCGGGCAAACTTTCTGTTAATCCTGAACCAGTAGATTTACATCAAATTATCAATGAAGTTATTAATTTACAAACAGCTTCGCTGCAACGTAAGCACTTAAAATTTAATCGCATTTTCTGTCCAGAAAATCTGATAGTCTATGCTGATACCACTAAATTAAAACAGGTAATTTTGAATGTTATTTCTAACTCAATTAAATTTACTGATAGAGGCACAATTTCTTTAATAACTCACTTAGAACATCCACAGGCTATTATTAATATAATCGATACAGGAATCGGTATAGACCCCCAGCAACAATCAAAATTATTCCGTCCTTTTGTGATGATTGATGGTTCCACAACCAGAAAATTTAGCGGTACGGGTTTGGGATTAGCTATTTCTAAGAATTTGATGAAAATGATGGGGGGAGATATTACTATCTCTAGTCAAGGTCAAGGTTTAGGAACAACTGTGGAAATTATTCTTCCTCTAGTGAGAGAAAAAAAGCTTGATTCTACCCCAGAGGAAAACTCATCTTTGCCAATTCTTTCCTCTCCCTCTCTTAAAAGCTAAAATATCTCTATTTAACTCCTGTAATTTCTGGGCAACTTAGTTTATAATTCCTCTAAACTTTCTATAGGTAAATTAACCACCTGATAAAAACCAAAAACCTTGATCGCATCGGTATAATTGGTTAATTCTTCTAAAGTTTCTGCGATTAAATGCTGTTGATCCAGATTAATTTCTAGATCAATAAAAAATATGTATTCCCCTAAAGATCGTTTAGTTGGTCGCGATTCGATCCGAGATAAATTAAGCTGACGTTTGGCAAAAACTTCTAAGGGTTTCACTAAAGCACCGGGTTGATCTAAAACTTGAAAAGCGAGGGACATTCGCTCACCTTGGCGATGGGAAGTTAAAGCCATTATCCAAAAACGGGTACAATTATCGGGATAATCATTAATTGGTTGTATTAATATTGGTACATTATACATTTTTGCCGCCCGGGGGGAAGCAATAGCGGCCGAATTAGTCTCTCGATCGAGAATTTGAATCGCTTCTGTGGTAGAATTGGTAGGAATAATCGGAACGTTAGGTAAATTATTTTCTAGCCATTTTTGACATTGAGCTAAAGCTTGGGGATGGGAATAAACGGTGGTAATTTCTGTTAGCGATTGTCGAGGAGATAGAAGTGCATGGGAAATCGGTAACACTAATTCTTGTTGAATCTGTAACCCGGGTAATTGCCATAAAGCATCAAGAGTCATTACCACACTTCCCTCGGTGGAGTTTTCCACCGGGACTACTGCTAAATCGGCCTGATTTTGGACAACCGATCGCAGGGCCAGGGCAATGCTAGGATAGGGTATTAATTGACGAGGCTGGGGTGGTAAACTGTTAGCATAGGCTAAAGCGGCTGTTTCTGAATAGGTTCCCACTGGCCCCAGATAAGCGATCTTTACAGTCATTTAGATTATCCCCGCAAGCAATTTTTTCTAGCTATTACAGCCTTTTTCATAAATATCAAGTATAACCTAATTTGGTATTGACTCCTATCTCCTATCTGCTGGATTCTGCTATAATCATGTCAAGTCAGCTTCACTTTGTTTGATGGTCAATTGACTGATTTTTTGGCGAGTTTCCTCGATGGTTAACCCTTGGGCTAAATCCCCCAATTCTTTGAGAAGATCATTAGTTAAGGAGAGAGATATTTGGCTATCCTGACCCGATAAATAGACAACTTTGGCTAATTCGGCCAGTTTAACTTTTTTGCTGGTGCGATTTTGGTAACTGACCGAAAACCCGTTAATCTCCGCAGCCTCTTGCTGGATAATTGCCGATTTTAAACGTTCCTTGAGATGTTCCATCTCTGTATCTAAAATCCTCCATTGCTGGTAAATTTCCCAATAACGATTAGTTAATCTTTCCAGATTCTCACCCGCGGGATCGGGAGTAATTAAATGGGAAAGCTGCAAAAGACGATGATGGATTTGGGCTGTATATACAGGGTCTTTTTGTGCATATTCTAGCTGGGCCGCGGTTAAAGGTCTTTTGCCCCAATTCCCCCCCTGTTCACTTTTATCAATAGCGGGAAAATGACAAAGACATTCAGCCACGGTTTTTAGTTGATAATTGGGTAAAGGAGCAATATAGTAGGGAACCTTTTTAGCTAACTCTAGGGTACAAGTAATTTTTTTAACTTTGCTTTTACCGCCCAAAAATTTACAATCATAACTAGCATTGTGAAAAACCTTTTCTATCCGGTCAACCAACATGATTTTAGTGATAAAATAGTCAGTAAGATCCGGTCGATCGAGAACATCCAAAATTGTCACCCGCTCCCCCGTTAAGTCCGTGGAATCAGCAAGAATTTGAATCAGAGACAAACGGGGAGTCTTGCTATCGTAATCGGCTACTTCCGTATCTAACCAAAGAATGGGAAAATGGCAAAAGTGATCGATCGCATTCCTAATAGCGTCGGATTCCGTTAAATAAGACATGGTTGCAGAGGCTGAAAAATGTATCAAAAAATCTTGATAGCAGTAGATTTGTCGGAGATGGGGGACAGTGTTTTTAAGGAGGCTGTATCCTTAGCCAGTAAGTACGAAGCTAATCTCCTACTACTGCACGTCCTTTCCCCTGAAGAAGATTATAGCCCTTTACCGATTCCACCCAACTTAGCCGATATTTACCCCGCCCAGGGTAATGATCTGACTCTCGATTTTTGGCGGCAACAATGGGAAGAATTCGAGCAGAAAGGGGTGGCTATGTTGCAAAAAAGAGCTAATCAGGCGGGAGAAATGGGTGTAAAGGGAGAATACCGGCAAATTTACGGTCATGCAGCCAAAACTATCTGTAAAGTGGCGCGAGAGGAAAATATTGATTTAATTGTCATCGGTCGGCGTGGGCGATCGGGTCTAGGAGAGTTATTCTTAGGTAGTGTGAGTAACTATGTTCTCCATCATGCCCCCTGTTCCGTCTTAATTGTTCAACATCGTCAGGACTAAAAATTTCTGTCAGCTATTCCCCCCTAAAATCCCCAAACGATTAAAAGGAAAAAAGCGAAAAACCGCCCTACCAATCACGTTATTTTCTGGTAAAAACCCCCAGATATGGGAGTCATTGCTATTATTGCGATTATCTCCCATGACAAATAAGTTATTTTCCGGCACGAGCAAAGGCATTAAATTATATTGAGGGGATTCTAGAATATAATCCTCTGCCAAGGGTTGATTATTCAGATAAATTTTGCCCTCCTTGACAGCAATCACATCCCCTGCTGTGGCAATCACTCTTTTAATAAAAGCTTGGTCCTTTTGGTATCCCTGTAATTGTAATTGTGCCGGCGGTTCAAAGACGACGATATCCCCCCGTCGAGGAGGATGGAAATCGTAGGAAAGTTTTTCCACTACTAAGCGATCGCCCTGTTCTAAAGTGGGTAACATAGAATCAGAGGGAATAAAACGAGGTTCAGCCACAAAAGTGCGGATCAGTAGGGCTAAAACTAAAGCTATAGTGATAATTTGCAGATTTTCTCGAATAGAAGCCCAAAAACTCTTGGATTTGTCCTTATTAATTTCTTGCTCTTGCATTATTGCCCGGATCATGGTTGGTGTAACTTAGCTTTCGCTTGCTGCCAGAAAACTGTTAATTCCTCTAGTGTATAGTCATGGAGAGGCTTTTCCGCCACGGATTCCACTAGGGAAAAACGTTGAATAAAACGCAGATTAGTCTCTTGTAAAGCGATACTGGGGTCTAAATCATACCAGCGAGCAAGATTGACAATAGTAAAGAGTAAATCGCCTAATTCGGCCTGTTGATGCTCTTTATCGCCCGATTCTAGGGACTCTTGCCATTCTGCCAACTCTTCGCCAAATTTTTCCCAGACTCCTGCGATATTTTCCCACTCAAAACCGACTCGCGCCGCTTGCCGAGAAATTTTCATCGCCCCGATCAAGGGTGGTAAAGTTTGGGCATAACGGGTTAATTTGCCGCTAATAGTCGGGTCATTTTTTTCCTCAGCTTTGATTTTCTCCCAATTTTGACGCACCTGTTCGGGATTTTCTAAGGATAGCTCCCCGAAAACGTGGGGATGACGACGAATTAATTTATCAGTGATGCCTCTAGCCACTTCTTCTAGGCTAAAATTACCCTCATCACTGGCAATTTGGGATTGTAAAACCACCTGTAGCAGCAAATCGCCTAATTCCTCGGCAATGGCCGTTTTATCACCACTTTTAATCGCCGCTACCACCTCATAAGCTTCTTCGATAACGTAGGGAATCAGGGTTTCCGGGGTTTGCGCTAAATCCCAAGGACAGCCGCTTTCTGGATCTCGTAAACGGGCAACAACGCTGATTAAATGGTTTAATGCCGCTAAGATGCCCTTGTAGCTGGGGTTGTCGGTTTCTGGAAGGCTAGACATCGATTTTTTCCGGTTTTCTCGCCTATTATACCGGTTAGTTATCAGTTATCAGATGTGAGTTATTCTGTGTGGGAGTAAGAAGAATAGGGATAATTTTCCAGAAATATAGTCTTCAAAGCCTTGCCTAGCAAGACTCCTACGAATGATAAGCACTGATTATCACACAAAGTCGAGAAGAGCCGAGTTTTCAGTCTTCTAATATTCAGTTACAGCCTTTCTCATAATAGATGAAGTTTAACCTAATTTGAGCGAAGACCGACTCCCCAAAACGAAAACTTCGTACCTCACCATTCAGATAACTGCTTTAGCTCAATAACGATGAAAAAACCCGGTGAAACCGGGTTGCACTAGCTTGGAGTGTGTATAATCAACCGATAAGGCAGTTGAAAACTTAAATAAATCTAAATAGAAAAAAGGTAAGCAATTCCGCTGTAAGAAAATCAGATTTAATGAATCATCCCGCAAGTTAGGGGACAAGAAGCATAAACAGCTTGATGAGAGGTTTTTCCCTCACCGTGTAACCAGTGCAGCCAGCTAACTTCATGGGGATGAACACCTTTTGCTGCTAATAAAGCGGCACTAATTAGGATAGCCAAAATATTGATACCAATAATCATTCCCGCCACTAAAAGCACGGAACTAATCGGTAAAACTGACTGTAAGATAATCGCCGACAATGCCCCCACTGTCATCATTAAAACTACTAAAGGAAATCCCACTACTAATAAACAGACAGTGAGGACGAAACTCCAGAGAAGAAAGCTTTTTAGCATTGCTAAAGAAACGTAGCCCCAGTTATTTCTTGCGGTTAATTGCATCTTCCTGACCTCTTACAAACTTGGTGGTCTAACTTTTCTGCACGTCGGCTCAAAGTTGATGAAAACCAGTATAGGGAAAACACCGAAGAAGATGAGCCATTCGCAATATAAATTTACAATCATCGCTGATTATCTATGTTATATGTATCGAACTATTACAAAAATCGGCGAGAGGTATCGAAAACTTTACAATCGGTTTCCCTTGATCCCCAATCGAATTTCCTACTGAAATCCTTGATCCCCGTCGATAATCCTTTCTTGTCTCCCTGTCCTCAGATTTTTTCTCGTCTCCTTGTAACAAATATTTACAAGTACCTCTAGAATTCTCAGAAAATAGGTGGACGAGAGTAACCAGTAATCAGTCACCAGCAATCAGTAAACTGAAACCTCGCATTTGTCACAGAATTGACATCCGGCTGTTATAGTCCTGACAAATGAGAGTTATATGCTAAAGTTAATCCAGCAAAGGAATAAATTATTTCCCCTAGCCCAGCTTTCCTCAAGCTTCCCACACAGGGTCTAGGGGAAGTTTATTAGCCTCTGGGAGCATCTCATTTATGCAAGTGAGTAATTATACTTATCCATAAAACTGGTTTCTAGCAAGGCTTTCAAAATAGCTTGACATAAACACCTGATTTAGGGGTTACAAAGGTGAGATGC
>SFBL01000071.1 GCA_007095785.1 Microcystis aeruginosa Ma_SC_T_19800800_S464 | reverse complement strand
CTTGTTAAATTCTCACAACACACTGTCGTTGGGGGAGCTGGGCTAAAATCGGGTTCAAATCTATACTGGGTAGGGCTTTCAGACACTCCATTCTCTTTCTTTGTGAGAAATGCGGGTTTTGCCCAATTTCTCTTTACTCCCGAAGCGCAGCGGGAATTCGCCAAGGTGGGTTTCCGTCCGGTTAATGCTAATGTGGCTAAAGAGTTTAGTAAACAATACCCAAAAGTGCCGAATCTGTTCTCCTATACGGCGATCGGTAGTTGGGATGCGATCCAGCAAAAATTCTTCGCTGATGGGGCGATTTTTGACCAAATTCAGCGTTAATTAGTAGTGAGCCATCAGCCGTCAGCTAGATAGCACAGATAGTTGATTGCTGATGGCAAAAAAACAAAACTAATAGTTAGTAACTAAAAAAAGATGTATCTACTTGACAAAATCAAAAACGGAAGCTTGGTATTGATTGGTTACTTATTATCGCCCCTGTGTTGGTGGAACGATCTAATTTTTAATCTGCCGATCGCCTACGGTTTTGGTCGTTTAATTGCTTGCTTACACGCCGATTTTTTTCTACCCGCAGCCGTGGTTGGTTATTGGTTATCTAATCTGGTGGGAATCCTGCTGATGCAATTCGGAACGAAAGAATTAATCGGTGGAGAAAAAAAAGAACGCAATTGGCCAAAAGAATTAAGAAATGGATTACTTTCCTCGACTGCCTATACATTAGTAATTATGGTCTTAATTCATTTTCAGGTATTAGAAATGCCCCTGTTATCCTCGATCGCTACTTTTTCCCCGTGATTCCTAAAACCTACTTAAACAATAGCTTATTTTTCTTAGCCATCTTGTTAACATCGCTAAGTTTTACGGATTTAGCGATCGCTATTGATCAGCATCCCCAAGGATTTGCTTGGGAAAAATCTCTGATGCTATCTATTCATCAAACCGCTAATTTAAACCTAAACTTTTTGGCCATAAAATTAACGGGATTAGGTACTTATTGGGGAGTGGCTCCGATACTAACAATTTCATTGCTGATTTTTGCCCTAAAAAAATACTGGTATGGGTTCGCTTATCTCCTTGTAACCATGGCGGGAGGTTGGGCAATTAGTTATAACCTCAAGATTCTTTTTCATCGAAATCGCCCGCAGTTTTGGCAGTTATTTTATCCCTTACCCGATGATTTTGCCTTCCCTAGCGGTCATGCTCTATTTAGTTCCCTGTTAGTGGTTTCTTTACTGATCCTATCCTGGAGAACGCGCTGGTTTTTAGGGGTAGTTTTACTGGGGATTCCCTTGGTTTTGGTTATTGCTTGGACCCGTCTTTATTTAGGTGTTCACTTTCCTAGCGATATCCTTGCCGCTTGGCTTTTAGCGATCGCTTGGTCTCTCCTAGTGCATATCTGGTGGCGACAGTTATTAGAGACACCCAAGGCAATCAACACCCAAGAAGAAATTAATAATTAGTTGACGACTTGCTGCCAAAAAAATATCACGTTATACCTAAATTTTTGGATAAAGCTAATCAAAGCCCTATAGTAATTATCGATTGATATTCGTCGCTGACACTGAATCATGAAACCAAAAATGCGTCAAGGGAAGGGTCTATCCCTAGGACGGTTTCAAAGCCGTCCCCTTACTTTTCTCACTTTAGTTCTCCTCTGCATTTTAACCTTTACCTTAGCACCGTCATCGCCCCTGATGGCCACGTCTAAATCTGAGACTAAGATAGACTTTGTATCGCCGGTTTGGGTAGCACAAAATCTCAACGATCCGAAGTTAAAAATTCTCGATGTGCGGATTAATCCTTTGGAATATATCACCGGTCATTTACCGAAAGCGGTGAATATAGCCGATAATAATTTTCGCGGTCCAAACGGATTTTTGCCGGTTCAATATTGGCAAGAGGATAAAATTGGCAGTCTCTTTGCCGCTGCGGGAATCACTAATGGCGATCGAGTGCTGGTATATTCCGATGGTCGCGATGTCTTGGGGGCAACCATGGTCGCTTATTTACTGGAGCGATCGGGTTTCCGAGATGTGGCCGTCTTAGATGGGGGTTTTAAGGGTTATAAGGGTTCTGAACAAAAGGTAACGAAAGAATTCCCTAAATATCAACCAGGGAGCTTTACTGTCCGTGATAATCCCTCGATTCGGGTGACTTTGGCAGAAGTAGAGAAATTGATCGGCAAACCGGATGTGGTTTTTATCGATCCTAGACCCGAAGAACTTTTTCAGGGGAAACAGGATATCTGGCTGAGAAATGGTCATATTCCGGGGGCGAAAAATATACCCTGGCCGACCTTTACGGAAGCGAATAATCCCGATGAATCCCTGAAAAATCCCCATAAATTGAAATCTTTAGACGAAATCAGGAAGATTCTTGCCCAACGCAACATCAAGCCCTCGGATAATATTATTATCAGTTGCAGTACGGGACGGGAAGCGACTTTACAGTATGTTGTCCTCAAACATCTGCTCGGTTATCCCAAGGTGCGAATTTATGAGGGTTCTTGGACAGAGTACAGTACCACGGATCTGCCCGTCGCTACTGGGCCAGAAAAAGCGGTCTGAAGTCAAGTTTCTCGGTTTATACTCGTTGTGTTTAACCATCTTGCCCAAGATGGTTTTTTTGTTGGGGTGGGTTCCCGAGTAGGGCTAAGTTAGACGGACGCAAAAAAACCTCGGCGCTCATCCCGAGGTGAATTTAGGAGATTTGAGCTTATGTTGACGTGAAGTTGACGTAAATTAGCTAAGGGCGTTGATCACATAATCAATGTAGGAATTAGCTTCTACAGCAGCATCCCCACTTAATCCGTGATTGGTTTTGATGTATTTTAAGGCTTCGATATACCAGCTAGGAGATAGTTCAAAGGCACTATTAATTTCACTCAAACCAGCGACCAGATATTCATCGATCGGGCCTGTACCGCCCACCACGAGGGCATAGGTGATAATCCGGATATAGTAGCCGATATCACGAACGCACTTGGATTTCCCCCGCTCATCGTAGGCATAGTTCGGCCCCTGGAGTTGGATGGTGTAGGGAAATTTTTGATAGACAGCGTTGGCTGCTTCTTGGGCTAAACTGGGGGCTTTTTGGGCGAGGATTTTTACCGCTTCTAGGGTGATGGCGGCCTGACGGAAACGACCGAACGCCACTTGTAATTCAGCACTGCTGAGAAAACGGCCTTGGGAATCGGCAGTAGCCACCGCTTCGGTTAAAGGTGTCTTGGTCATCGATGGAATTGCTCCTACAAAAGTTTAATCGGATTGAGATAAGAAAGTCACAGCATCAGGAAACTGCCGCCGCTGCTCGATCGAAGTAAGAAGCGACTTCTGCTAGTAAAGAACTGCAATCCCCGCGAGTGATCCCGTTGGGATCGGCCGCTAGGGCAAGGGAAGCGTCTTTGAGCTTGAGAATTCCAGCTGCAACAGAAGCCCCCGGAACCCCTAGGGCGACGTAGGTTTCCCGGAGACCGTTCAAGGCGCGATCATCGAGGATGCTGGCATCGCCGGTGAAGGTGGCATAGGTAACGTAGCGCAGGATAATTTCCAAATCCCGCAAGCAGGCGGCGGCACGTCGGTTTGTATAAGCGTTGCCACCGGGGGCAACTAAAACGGGCTGTTCTGAAAACAAACTACGCGCAGCATCGGTAACGATCGCAGAAGAATTACTGGAAAGACGATTGACCACATCGACGCGTTTATTACCATCTTTGACGAAGGCAATTAGGGCATTGACTTGATTCTCGCTCAGGTATTCCCCCCGGGTATCGGCCTGGGAAACGACTTTGGCAAAGGCATCTAACACCATAGTTTTCATCTCCTATAATGATGATTGATTTCGGCAAAATATCGAGGTTGATTTCTCTGGCTTTTCTTTATTTTTTCCGATAAAGTATCTAGGAGTTTTTTTCTTGGGACTATAATATCGTCCCAGAAAAAAGTTTTACTCTACCTTGGCCAGATTTTTTTGTATATCAAGGAACAATTCTTGTTAATTGAATTTAGCGTTGTTATCCGCTCCTAGATAGACTTCGTTTTTGCCATGAATTATTTTATAGAACATATTTCCACCTTTATTTATTAAAAATTGTTTCCCAAAAAAGCGACAAAAAAATAATTTTTTAGGATAAATCTCAGAAAACTTTCTTGAATGTGTAACTCTATACCAAGAAAAAGTATCACTCTTTTCATCTCTCTAATAATTCGTTTAAGTTATTTAAACAAATGTGCTTTCATATACTAATAATAATTCACTAAATTGAGAGAAATTTCCCAAGACAATTTTGCCGATTGTGCTTCAATATACAAAAAAGTGGCAAGGCAAAAAAAATCGACAGGGATTATCCCCGCCGACACACTGCACTTCAATCTAAAAAGTATTGTAAAACAATTTAAATACATATATAATTAAAAATAGCCAACAAGTATAAAGCAAGTGGGATTATGGCGATCGCAAAAGACATCACCCAATTGGTAGGACGGACACCCCTAGTGCAACTGAATCGAATCCCAGTGGCAGAGGGAGTAAAAGCCCGCATCGTCGTCAAACTGGAAAGTATGAACCCCGCCGCCTCGGTTAAGGATCGCATTGGTGTCAGTATGGTGGAGGACGCGGAAGCCGCCGGACTAATTCACCCCGATAAAACAATTCTGGTGGAACCCACTTCCGGCAATACCGGCATCGCCCTGGCCATGGTAGCGGCCGCCAAAGGCTATCGCCTAGTCCTGACTATGCCTGAAACCATGAGTTTAGAACGACGGGCAATGTTAAAAGCTTACGGGGCGCAATTAGAATTAACTCCTGGTAGCCAAGGCATGAAAGGAGCGATCGCCCGGGCTGAGGAAATAGTCGAAAATACCCCCAACGCCTATAGTTTGCAACAGTTCCGCAACCCGGCTAACCCGAAAATTCACCGAGAAACCACCGCCGCAGAAATCTGGGCCGATACCGATGGACTGGTGGATATCGTTATTGGTGGCGTGGGAACCGGGGGAACCATTACCGGTATTGCCGAAACCATTAAACCCCGTCGTCCCCAATTTCAAGCGATCGCAGTCGAACCCTCTAATAGTCCCGTCTTATCGGGAGGACAACCGGGACCGCACAAAATCCAAGGCATCGGGGCCGGTTTTATTCCGGCAATTTTCCGCCCCGAATTAATCGATGAGGTGATTATCGTTGATGATACGGAGGCTTTCGCCTACGCGCGACGGTTAGCTCGTCAGGAAGGACTACTATCGGGCATCTCGGCCGGGGCGGCTTTATGGGCGGCGATTCAGGTGGGCAAAAGACCCGAAAACGAAGATAAATTAATCGTTATGATTCAGCCTAGTTTCGGGGAACGTTACCTCAGCACGGCCCTATTTAAAGACCTCGAAGATATCGACGAATAGGACAGTCTTTGGTCTGTTATCCCTCTTTGATGACTCACGCAGCAATGCCAGAAACAGAACGCTTAAAACGAGGTATAACACCGACTTTACTACGATTATCGATCGGGATCAAGAATAGGAACGATTTAAAGCGGGATCTGGAAAAGGCCTTGATTGGTTAGGCGAAGTTTTTATCTCATTTGATGGGTTAAGCAATGTTTTTTGACTCGACAGATTGGCAAACGATTATTTTTCGGCTGAGTATGGCTATGGCCGTCGGTTGTCTGATTGGTTATAACCGACAGCGAGGCGGTCGTCCGGCCGGATTGAGAACTTTTATCATCGTTAGTCTCGGGGCTGCCATGTTCGTGATGATTCCCCTACAAGCGGAGGGAGATGTGGGTTATGCGTCTTCTAATGCTCTCAGTCGTACTATTCAAGGGGTCGCTTCTGGTGTCGGTTTTTTAGGGGCGGGAATCATCCTACAACAATCCCATCGGGAACTAAATAAGGTACAAGTGAAAGGTTTGACTTCGGCGGCGACTATCTGGTTAGCGGCAGGATTAGGCGCGGCTTCTGGCTGCGGTTTATGGCAGATGGTTCTGGTGGGTACTTTTTTCACTCTCTCCACCCTCAGTGGCATTAAACGACTGAAGAAAAAACAAACCTTAGCCAAATATATTAAAGGTCGTAAGAAAATATCTCCGATTAATCAAGAAATAGACTCATCGGATAGTTCAGCGTCTCATTAATAAAAAAAGCGATAAAAATTAATTTTTATTAAGAGAGTAAAAGCTTTTCTGTAATGGCTTTTGACTAAACAAAAGTGTATATTTTTTCTCAATTAATTAGACGAAAATATAATAAATTATTTATAAAATTTATTGTAAAATAAAAAAATGATCTGATAAAATTCAGAGAGGGTAACAATTTTTCTAAACAGGAGAAAATTAAATCATGATCAACCGAAATAAGAGCTTTCAAAGCCTCAAAAATCAAGTTTTCCAGCTGCTGATTTTCCTCTTAACTGTCACTTTGCTCCTAGGGGGAAGGGGAAATGCGATCGCCTTGCCCCTACTCCCCGAACAGTTAGCCGTCATCGACCGTGCCACGGCAACGGGTGGCACCGTGGTGGAACCAGTTAAGAAAAAAAATGAGGTTTCTAGCCCAAAAATTCTCGAAGATGCCCAAATTGCCTATGAAAAAGCCATCCAAGCCGCAAAATCGGCTATCGATGACCTCAATGCTCAACTGGCCGCTCCTTCTCTCGACAAGAAGATTATCGAAGCTCAACAGGACAACCTAGAGGACTTAGCGGACAATATTGACGATCTAGGGGAAAAAGTGAGCAAATTGACGAAAAAATTGACTAAATCCGGGACTAAACTCAGTGAAACCCTGCAAAACAACCTTATTACCCTAGAAAAGAGCCTCGTTAATACCTCCGAGACGATCGATATCTTAGCCGACGACACCGAACGACTCAAAGACAATGCTTCCCCTTTCCTGAAAACTCGCGTGGAAAAGACCATCGATGCGGTTAAACAGACTCTACAAGAAAGCGATCGAGCTTGGCAAGAACTGATCTCCTCGGCCACCACGGAACTGGAGAAGACTAGCACCCCGAAATAAATAGGGTTTGCAAGGGCATAAAATCAGTCTTTTTGGGCTTAATTATCGTTTTTACCCCAAAATTATCAAATCCGATCCCTAATAGCTGTATCCCGTCTCCTGTCTCCCGTCTCCTGTCTCGACTAGGAAATTAATTTTGCACGACTACTTACCAATCATGACGCTTACCTATCAACCATCAACCCCCCATCGCTGGCACTTTGATAATCGGGCGATTTTGCCCCTTAGAAACCCTAATTTCTGGAAAATCGAGAGTGGAGTCGTGAAAACCTCCACTTGGTTAGAAGATGGAACCCTAATCGTCTTGGGATTGTGGGGACCTGGCAATTTTGTTGGCAAAACCCTAGAGAGAGTCAATCCCTATCAAGTTGAGTGCATCACTCCGGTGCAAGCAGTTTCCTTTTCCACAGTTGAGAGTTATCAAATGGCAGAAATTCTGCTGTCTCATCTTCAGCAAGCACAAGAACTAAGTATTATTCGTAGCTACAAACGTACTGATGTTATGGTTGTGAAATTACTGTCATGGTTAGGCAATCAATTTGGTAAACAAACCGGTACCGGACAATTAATTGATGTGCGTCTAACTCATCAGGATATCGCTGACTTATTAGGAACCACTAGAGTCACAATTACCCGCGCACTTAATCATCTTGAACAACAGGGGGCCGTGGAACGTCTTCCCGTCCATCGTCTTCTTTTACGAGAGGAGGACATCTGGCACTACGAGATTTAGAATGGGAAGGATTATCTCTTTTTTCAATCTATGAATTGGTTAGTAACCCTTTTAATTACTAGCGTGACGAGTTTTGTAGCTACAAATCTTGATGATCTGATGGTGCTAATGTTGTTTTTCTCACGACTTAATGCTAATTTTCGACCTCGACACCTGATTGTTGGTCAATACCTCGGTTTTACCCTGATTCTCCTAGCTAGTTCCCTCGGTTTACTATTTGGGTTACTGGTTTCTAAAGAATGGATTGGTCTATTAGGATTTATCCCTCTAATTATCGGCATTAAACAACTTTTGTCAAGGGAAAATGAGGATTACATTCAAGAAGTAAGAGAAGATGTTAATTATTCTAAAAATCGCTCCTTTATTCCTCGTTTTCCCTCCCAAACCTATTACGTTGCCGCCGTGACTGTGGCTAATGGTGGTGATAATATTGGTATCTATACCTCTCTTTTTGCCAATAATTCCCCGATGCACGTCTTAATTATCATGATAGTTTTTTATCTCATGATGGGGATTTGGTGCCTCCTAGCCTATTTTTTGATTACCCATCCCAGGATAGCTAAAGTGGTTACAAACTACGGACATAAAATTAGTCCTTTTATCTATATTTTTCTAGGGATTTATATCTTAATTGACAGCAAATCCTATCGTTTATTTTTAATGTCTTAACCAAGAATGCCTAAAATTCGCCTATTAGCTAGACCAAGTAATCTCTTTTTTATGTTATTAATTTTGGCGATTATTTTTAATCCTTTCGTGATTGTCAATGCAGGAGAAAGAGGGGTTTTAATGGTTTTTGGACAGGTACAGGAGAAAATACTTAATGAGGGCATTCATGGGATTATTCCCGTTGTTAACACGGTAAAAAAACTAAGTGTGAGAATCCAAAAACAACAGATAGCGGCCGAAGCTTCCTCCAAAGACCTACAGGAAGTATTTACAGATGTGGCCCTGAATTGGCATATTTTAACATCAGAAGTTAATAATATTTTTCAACAAATTGGCGATGAAGCCGCTGTCATTGAACGAGTGATCGATCCAGCAGTGGAGGAAATTCTTAAGGCAGTTATGGCTAAATATACCGCCGAAGAATTAATTACTAAACGGGAGGAGGTGAAAGGAGAAGTAGATCATCGTTTGACCGAAAGACTGAAAAATTATCATATCGGTGTGGATGATATTTCTTTGGTTCATGTCAACTTTTCCGATCGCTTTACCGATGCGGTGGAAGCCAAACAAATCGCCGAACAGGAAGCTAAAAAAGCCGGTTTTATGGTGCTGAAAGCTCTGAAAGAATCGGAAGTAAAAATCAATCTGGCTAAGGGAGAGGCGGCAGCTCATCGCATTCTCCAAGAATCCTTAACTCCAGAAGTTTTACAGAACAAAGCGATCGAAAGATGGGACGGTAAACTCCCCCTATTTATGGATGATAATCTGCTTAAGTCCCTTGAATTGGTTAAAGATAAGCGAAAAACTAGATGATAAAAACAATTTATTAAAACCAGAAGAAAGAATACTTGATTTTATTGAAGTTCACTGCGAGGAACTCCTCTATGCTGTTTAAATCCCGAAAGACAAAGCAGAAATTTAACCCTGATTACTGGCGAGATCATTCGGCCAACGAACGCACCTATCTGTCTTGGATGCGCGCCTCGATCGCTTTGATGGGTTTTGGTCTGGTCATTTTGCGTTTACGAACGGCATCTTCCTCATCTCTAGGACTGGGTTGGTTATTGGGTTTTGTCTTCGCTATGGTGGGATTATTAACCGTTGTCATCGCCACGCGCCGATATTTTCTCATCCGGCGAGCGATCGATAGTAATAGCTACGAACCTGCTCAAGTCTGGATTATTTGCTTTAGTATAGCGATCGCTGGTCTCGGGTCAGGAATTCTCTATTTTGTCGCCACCAGTCCCGATAGCGGTGGAGTAGAAAGCATCGGTTTCGATTAAAACCCCATCCTCGGACGGATAAGGATGGGGAGAAAATTGCTCGATACAGGTGGTAAAATCCAGATAACTACTTAGAATTGCCCATTTTCCGACCTTTCCCAAGAAGGGGCAAAAGGTGGACAAATTAAAGGACAGGCGCGCCAATGACTGTGGACCGGGACTCCCAAGCGTTGACAATAGCCATTTCCTCTCCCCTGAAACCTATAAAACCGACAGTAACGAGGTAGTTGCTAGTACCCCAAATTCTCATAAAACATAGCCAAATCTATCTTTATCTACTACTATAGAGTTGCTTGACTAGATTTTGTGGCAAAATGAAATATGTTACACCGAAAGAAG
>SFBL01000070.1 GCA_007095785.1 Microcystis aeruginosa Ma_SC_T_19800800_S464 | reverse complement strand
TCTCCTCGTCCTTTACCTCCTCCTTTACCTTCTCTTTCTCCTTTACCTCTTCCTTTACCTCCTCCTTCTCCTTTACCTCCTCCATTTACAGAAAACCTACCCAACGGAGTAACACTGGAAATGGTAGGCTTACCAGCAGGTCAATTTCTCATGGGATCTCCTGATAGTGATCCCGATGCTCAAAGTGATGAAAAGCCTCAACACCAGGTTAAAGTCAACAGTTTTGCCATCGGCAAATATCCCATTACTCAAGCACAATATCAAGCGGTAATGGGAAACAATCCCTCTCGGTTTAAAAATAATCCGCAAAATCCGGTAGAAGATGTTAGTTGGAATGATGCTAAAGCTTTTTGTCAGAAATTGAGTCGAATAACAGGGAAAACCTATCGCCTACCCACAGAAGCGGAATGGGAATATGCTTGTCGTGCGGGGACAACTACTCGCTATTATTTTGGTGATGATGCTAATCAGTTAGGAGATTACGCTTGGTATTACGAAAATTCTAATAGCACAACTCATCGCGTAGGACAGAAAAAGCCCAATGGTTGGGGAATATATGACATGAGTGGCAATGTTTGGGAGTGGTGCGAAGACGATTGGCATAATAGCTATGCTGGAGCGCCGGATGATGGCACGGCGTGGCTTGATAATGATAATCGTTCTCAGTCTGGAAAATGTCTGCGCGGCGGTTCTTGGAGCTTCGACCCTGATTACTGTCGTTCTGCCAACCGCAACAGGGGCAACCCCGTCATCCACAACATCAACTACGGTTTTCGGGTTGCGTGTGTCTCCCCAGGACTTTAACCCTTTGCTCTTTTGCCTTTTTGCCCTTTGCTTCCCGCCCTTAGGCGGGTCGATTTTTTTGAGAAAATTGAGGTAGTAATCTGTAGTTTGAGTTAAGGTTCGTAGTTGCGCTAAAGCGCCAACTTGGAATACAATATATAAGGCTCTGCCTTAAAGTAATATTCAGGTAGAACCCTTTATTCAGTGAACAGTTAACAGTTATCAGTTAGATTGAAACAAGGGAAATCCAAAATCAAATTAGGTGTTTTTTTGATTTAAATAATATGTCATTTAGATGCACGGCAGCTTATTAAGTTATGATGCTACAATGGCACTCTCGAAAAAACAGCGAAAAATTCTGGACCAAATCTTCGAGCAGCCCGTCCGGTCAGATGTTGTCTGGACGGATATCGAATCGCTGCTGGAGGCACTGGGAGCAGAAATATCCGAAGGTAGGGGGTCGCGGGTACGGGTAGCCCTTAAGGGAGTTAGAGCCGTCTTCCATCGCCCCCATCCTCGTCGGGAAACGGACAAGGGGGCCGTAGTATCAGTGAGGCGCTTTTTAAGCGAGGCAGGAGTGGAAAACGATGAAGTATAAAGGTTACGAAGCAGTAGTTTCTTTTGATGACGAGGCGGGTATCTTTTACGGTGAGGTGGCCAACGTCCGAGATGTTATCACTTTTCAGGGAGAGAGTGTAGCGGAATTGCAGCAAGCTTTTGCTGATTCAGTGGAAGATTACCTAGCTTTTTGTGCCGAGCGCGGGGAAAAGCCAGAAAAACCTTTTTCTGATAGTTTTCTGTCACAGCTAGACCGGAAATTACCCAACAAATTTAGCAATAAGTAGGCTGGTTTCAGGAACGAAACCCAACCCAATTATTTAAAAGTGTTGGGTTTCACTATCGTTCAGCCCAACCTTGTATAGTCAAAATTGCTGAAAAATATGTTTTCCAGTCTGTAATAGGAGCAATAAGCTTGATAGGAAGCTTTCCTACTGAATCGGAACTGATAACCACAGCAGGACGTACTTTTTTGATTTCTGCACCCACAGTAGGATCGAAGTTGACTAACCAAATTTCTCCACGTTTTGGCAGCTCAGGGTTAATAGTCAATGATGTCACCTGCCATTAACTCCTGCCATTCAGAATCTTGTTGATAGTGAGAGAGCATTATATCGGCTTGAGTTTTGAGAATATTCCTCCGTTCAGTCATTGGTAACTTCAGAAAAGCAAGACGCTCTTTTAATGAGGGAGATATATCTGCGGTGCTAGAAGAATCAGAACTAACTTCTTCAAGCAAAATAACTACCTCAACAGTTTGTCCTACAGTCAGATCTGGAGATTCAATTTCAATTCTATTTCCCGGTAGGACTTTTGCTGTCGTGTACAAAGTTGATTTAACCATTTTAAGCCTTCTCTTTAAGTATTGTTGTTAATGTAGCTTATTAAGATCGGCGACCGCACTTTAACCCACAGTTTCAATCAATGTACATGGTGCGTTCCCCAAAATCTATTAGTGGAGTAGTAGGACTTACATTAGGGAACGCACTCTACGGCGATAGGGATTTGCTGAAACCGAGCTCAATACATACTGCTTTCTCTATTTCTTCCCAATAAACGTCTTCTAAAACACCCTGTTTATTCTTAATTCTTTGAGAATCTACAGCTCTCATTTGACTTAAGTTGATGTGTCGATCTCCGTCTAGTCCATTCTGCACTGTCGGGGTAATATTGACAACAAAAGGATAAGTCCTTTTCCCAGGCAACAATGGAGCAACTACTGTCGTTGTTCCATTTTGATTGCCAATATCGTTTTGTAAAATCAGGCAAGGACGTTCTTTATCGGTTTCATAACCAACAGCGGGTTTCAGATCGACCCACCAGATCTCTCCTCGCTTATAGGTTAGTCTTCCATTAGGCATTTAGACCGTCGCCTACTGCAATATCCCAGACAGAGATTTCTGCTTGCATCTCTGGATCATTGGCCTGATCTTTATAAGCGTCTTCTAGCTCTTTCATAAAAACCCTTCTCTTCTCTTGCCAGAGAACATCATTTATGAAGCTGCTACGATTGCTTGCTAGTCGATCTACAAATTCCAAAACTTCGTCGTCTAAGGTTATGCTAACTTTCTTACTCATTGCCATAAACTGTTTACGACAGCCCGGTAGGATTAGATCATCATACTAACTAATCCTACATTAATTGTCAATGCCTGCCTCTGATCTGTAAGTAGATTGAAGGCCTAACGACATCTAGGGGTGCTACCCAGTGCCTTCGGTATCGCACTTTAACCCACAGTTTCAATCAATGTGCATGGTGCGTTCCCCAAAAATCTATTAGTGGAGTAGGAGGACTTGCATTAGGGACCGCACCCTACAAGATTGCGTACTGCTACGCAGTGCCTTCGGCATCGCACTACAGCTTATTGGTTCAGCATAACGGATAAGTTCAGCGGCGCGCTTTAGCGCGTCCGCTGGAACGAATTGTTAGAACCCCGTTTGGCGATGTAATGTCAGCATCTTTAGGCTGAATGTTTTCTTCCGCAGCCTCTTCAAACAGTGTGAAGTCGGCAATACTGAATAATGGCAATGAAGCTGTTTTGGATTTCTCATTGACAAAATCACCCATACGATCCGAGCCATTAGCCATCCTATGCAATATTGTTGTAATAGCCTCCTGGCTACGATCAACACCAATCCATTTTCGCCCAAGCTCTGATGCCACCACTAATGTGGTTCCAGACCCTGCATAGCAATCTAGGACAAGATCACCGGGATTTGATGATGCTTCAATAATTCTAGAAAGAAGTGCAGGATTCTTTTCCGTTGGATAGCCGGTTATATGAATGTTTTGATTATGCGCGTCACGAAAGTCCATCCAAATGTCTTGCACTGGAATTCCAGCGCTATTTTCAAGATAGATTTTTCGGCGCGGATTTCCCGTTGGCGACCAATAAATCTCTCCACGGGCATCCATCTCATCTAGGGTTGACGGTTTATATTGCCAATGCTTTCCGGGTGGCGGCAGCTTGCCTTTCCACTCCCCACCTGTTTCCCCGTTACGGACACCGGGAGCATGGACGGGTACTTTTTTGTATCTGCGCCCATCGGGATCAAGGCATGGATACTCCTTTACTGATTTAACTTCATCCCATGGTTCAATTGGTCGGTTCCATACATAGTTATCGCTCTTTGTGTAGAAAAGAATGTAGTCGGCTACATTTCCGTATGTCTTTCTCGTGTAGTTCTTAGGATTGCACTTCTTGCGCGTTATGCAATTTCGGAAATTTTTCTCTCCGAAAATTTCATCTAAGACGACGCGAAAATGAAAAATCATTCTTTCATCAAGGTGAAGGTATAGAGAACCATCATCGGCCAACAAACGGTGAATTAAAATTAGGCGTTCGCGTAACGTTTCAACAAAATCAGGTCCAACAAGATGATCGTCATAAGCATGGTTTTGTTTTCTTGACTCAAAGGATGATGCAGTTGCAAATGGAGGATCGATGTAAACAAGTTTCACTTTTCCGCTTACGGCTTCATCCTTCGCTAAAGCCGCAAGTACAGCCAAGTTGTCCGCGTGGTAAAGCCTATTATCGCCGCCTGAATATGCCGAATTTGGCGAGTAGTGTCCTGCGGGAAGCGCAAGAATATCTTCTTGTGCCTTTTTTCCGGGGTACTCTAGGCGAAAACCATTAGTGTCCACAGGCGACACCCTTTCCCCTTTTGTACGATTTCCCATGCCTGGAATTGGAACCGCCATACTTAAGACCTCAACCATTCAGATGTGATGCGATCTGGAACCATGCGCAGCGTGACAACCTTTACGCGGTCTGGCCATTGATCTTCGATGTAAGCGTAATCATTCCACATAGAACCAAGTAAGAGGCCCGGGCCGTCATTCACATAAATTACTTTGATATGTGGCAATCCTTGACTGTCTGCATAGTCAAGAATCTCTTGGGCAACTTCACGATATTGACCTGTGCGATCGTCCTCCTGTGCACCGCCGCGATCTGAGTCGTAGCGAGCCAAGCCAATAGCAAGCACTTTCTTGCCTTCATAGATAACGAAGTCCACTGGACGATCTGGCTTCGGATAATCCTTAAAAACATTTCCTAGCAGCACATCTTTACCTGCTCTTTGAGGGCCCGTAACAACAAACTCGATATGCTGGCTGCGCAGAACATCGAATAACCTTTCAGTTAAGTCATAGCCTTTTTTGCCGCGGTCCTTGTATTCCCAAAGCACTGCGCATAAAGCTTCGTCGGGCATGGGGCGACTGTCAAATTTTTGTTGGACTTCGACAATATTCCTGAAAGCATCACCAAACTGAGCGCATATTTTATCTGCGTCTGTTTTTCTTTTTAACATTTCAACTGGTGTTTGTGGGCTAACGTACTTCTTAAATACACGGCAAAGCTGCGTACGCATCCACTGATTCCTCGTGTCCATAATAGAGGTGAAAAAGTTAGTGGAAGAATGCGATGTCTTTAGCAATAGCCCAAACTCGACTAGAACTGGCTCATATAATCGGCAAGCGTCAGGGAGAATATCTGGGTAATACTCACCTGTGGCGAGTGTGATCCATGCCTCAGCTTCGGATTTGTAGTCGGAAAATTTTCGTTCTTTTTTCATTGAGCTTGCAGACCCACTATTTAAGAGGTTCTAACTACATATTATCCAGAAACTTTCCGTATAACACTCTCTGGGGTAACGATATGGGTCAACTTTCGGCATATCACTCTATTTAGGCGCAATCGCCCGAACTTTTCCCTATATCACGCCCAAAAGCGTGTTAGCCAGATTAGCCTATTGCCAAAAACCTTATTTAACTAAATTTCTGACAACTAGGCTGATTCTAGCGACGATTATTCGATCTGACCGCACCCCTTGACAAAAATTTATAATTATTCGATTCGTTTAATTGTCTGGGGACTCTGTAAAGATTTTTTACCTGGAAATCCACACCCACCAACAAACGTTTTCAGCAAATCCTAATTCAACCTTTTGCTCCTATACTTTTAGCAGCACAGGAGCAAGGTTGAAAATAAAAATTAATAACTGTCCTCATCGGTGATAACTTCCACGGGAATCACTTCTTCTAACACTTTTTCCTGCATTTCTTGGCGACGAATTGGTATTTTGGTTTTTTCCAATTCTGGTAAAGCGACCAATTCCCGTTGTTTTTCCCGGACAGTATTGGGTAACAACATCGGTAAAGGTTCGGGGGTTTCTAACCAGTAGCTGGCCACTGGTAGAGTATGTTCTAAATCTTCCAATAAACGGGGAATAATCATCACCGCGTGCAGTTCACCGATTTTCTCTGCTTCCCGCATTCCCGCATCAATGGCCACGGCCACATTAGCGACGGAACCCCGGATAATGGCCGTACACAAACCATCCCCAATCGTTTCGTAGGAAGCTAACTGCACATCGGCCGATTTTAACATGGCATCGGCGGCCCCCACCATCGCGGGAAAACCGCGGGTTTCCAAGAGACCGATCGACATATTGCTCAGTTTGCTGAAACCCCGTTGACTTTGGGCAATTTCGGCTAAACGGCTACCAATTGGGAAAATTACCTCTAAATTGGGCATTGGTCGGGGAATAACCGATTTAGATACCAATTGTCCGAACTGTGCGGCGGTTTTTGCCCCTTCTTCCACTGCTAACCGCACATCGGCAATATTACCACGCACGATCGCCGTACAGTGACCACCGCCAATTTTTTCGTAACCCACGAGGGTAACTTCTGCCGATTTTAGCATCATATCCGCGGTCCCGACGATCGCCGGAAAGCTGAGGGTAGAGACTAAACCCAAGGCGCTATCTTTGGGGTGACGCTTGGTTTTCATCGTCCTTTGACCGGGGTTAGTTGTGGACGAGGGGGGAATGCTTCCATTAACTCTTAATCTAGACATTGAAGATAAACTTGCCCTAACAGGTACGAAGGGGGTGATTGTCAGCTATCCTGTTACTATCTAGTCTATCCTGTTAACCTTAATTGCTATTGAAGATTTTTTAGGGATTAGATAAATTTTAGTTATTGTAGCTTGATCAAGTTGTCTATGACAGAACAGCCTCGCAGTACAGATGATCGAATCAGCGAAACGGAAGCGACCGAATTAATGCGATCGCTGCTTCATAAAGAAGGAAATTGGGTGAATTGGGGGCAAAAATGTCAAAAACTGCAAAAAGCTGGCTACGATTCCCAGTTAATTTTTGAACAAACCGGTTTTCAAAATGCCCAACAAAATTTAATTATTGTCGCTGCCCAAGTTTTTGAGAGTTTAATCAAAGCGGGAGCAGATGAAGATTTGTTAAGTTACTACATCGGGCCGCGCAGTGATGTGCTATACGAATTACGGATTCTCAACCAAGAACAAAGACTGGGGGCAGCGAAATTAGCGGCAGAAAAAAGGATTGAGGTGGCTGAAGCACACGATATCGCCAAAGCTATCCAAGATTTTTCCCGTTTATCCCAGATTCCCAGTGAATTTACCCGTCATCCTGGAGATGCGATCGCTTACCAGTGTTGGAAACGGGGCAAACAAAAGCGAGATTTAGCCGAAAGAGCGAAATTAATCGCTAAAGGGTTGAAATTTGCCCATTCTGACTCGGCCAGACAGGCGATCGAGTCTTTACTGCAAGATTTTACCGTTACTCCCACCCGTAGCGCTCCCCTGCTACCCGTCCATCGTTTACAGGATGAGGACGAATTAGCCAGAATTATTCCTTTAGTAGGAAGATTTCCGGTGACGGTAACTGATATAAAACACACAGAAAGTTTGAGCGTCGAGGAACCTTTTCGACTGGTAACGGTGGGGGATAAACAAACAATTGTGCCTCTCCCCGGTTGGCAAGCAATTCTCAAAGCGATCGATCCTGTAGCTATTTTATGGCCTAGCGATCAATTACCTCGATCGATTGCCACCAGATCTGAGGAAGTATTATTAGTGATCGATCGAGTTTTTGCCGAATGGGATGTGAACAATTATTATCTAGTGGAGAGGGATAATTCTGTCTTTTTACAATGGTTTGATAGTTCCCCCGATGTCACCATACTAGGTGAATTGGTCTTGATTTTAAGAGCCAAAAATATCCTCGATGAAAAAAACATCACCGAACCCTGGCAAATGGACGACTAAATCAGTGATCAGTTATCAGTAAACAGTGATCAGTGGTTAGTGGGAATTATTAATTATTAATTATGAATTATGAATTAGGGGAGTGAGCATAAAAAATCTGATAACTGATAACTGGTAACTGATAACTGGTAACTGACAACTGATAACTGGTAACTGATAACTGAATATATGCGTGCAGTAATTTGTGGATATTATGGGAGAGGAAACGGAGGAGATGAGGCATTATTAGTGTCTCTATTGCAGATGTTGCCGTCAGAAATTAAACCTATTGTTTTGTCAAATAATCCCAGAGAAACCAGTCAACGTTATGGAGTGGAAACCTGTCCTAGTCGGGATTGGTGGCAAGTTTTTAAAACTCTTAAAAAAGCCGATATATTTATCTGGGGTGGTGGCAGTTTAATGCAGGATGTCACCAGTTTTGCCAGTCCAATTTATTACGGTGGGTTAATGGCTCTTGCTCAATTATTGGGCTTAAAAACTATTGCTTGGGGCCAGGGAATTGGACCATTAAATAGACCTTTTACCCGTTGGTTAACCAAAAAAGTTTTGCAACAATGTAGTTTAGTTACTGTGCGCGATGATATATCGGCTCATTTAGTCGCTGATTGGGGTATTAGTCCCATTGTTGCCCCCGATCCAGTATGGGCTTTAGAGGCTCAATCAGTCAAGGGATTATCGGATTTACCCGCTCCAAGAATCGCCGTCAATTTACGTCCCCATCCCCTATTAACCCCGGCAAAATTAGATAAATTAACCCGAGCTTTAATTGATTTACAAATCAGTACGGGCGCGTTTATTCTCTTAGTCCCTTTTCAAAAGTCGCGGGATTTGCCACTCTGTGAAGCTGTAGCCCGTCAATTAAGGGAAAATCATCAAATCATTAGTTTAGAGGATCCAAGACAGTTAAAAGGCTTATTTCGCGGGGTAGAAATGGTGATCGGAATGCGCTTTCATAGTTTGATTATGGCCGCAGCAGAAGATTGTCGTTGTTTTGCCCTTAGTTATGATCCGAAAGTGTCGCGATTAATTGCCGAAGTACCGATGCAGGGTTGGGAATTAGATCAGTTACCAGAAACAGTTAATGATATTAGTAATGCTTGGATTGATTTTTATGCCAATGGAGAGGGATTAACTAGCGATCGCAAACATTTTTTAATCGATCGAGCTTTAATTCATAGAGAAGTTTTATCTAGATTGGTGAGCTAATTTTTATGTCGAGTGCCATTACCGAAGCGATCACGACTATTGCCTTGGCCGAGACAAGATTTAATCTCTCCTTAACAGAAGATGGGGCATTTTTTCCCGAATGGCAAAGTGATTTACTGTCTATATCTAGCCATGAAAAAAAGAGTTTGGATGAACTAAGACAAAGATATTTATACCAAAGATCGGCGGGACAGTTATTAGAAGGAACCGTGACTTTATTGTTAGTTTCTCCCTTACTAGCGATTGCGGGTTTTTACGATCCGCCTTTTCGAGTACGCGCGGAGGAATCGGTAAGCTTAACCGTCGATGATGGGGAAGAAATACTATCGGGTAGAATCGATGTGTTAGTCTGGTTAAATCAGTTTTGGGTGGTAATTGTAGAATCAAAAAAAACTGCCCTATCGGTTTGGACTGCCTTACCGCAAACCTTAGCCTATTTGATGGCTAATCCCCGGCCGGAAAAACCTAGCTTTGCCCTCGTCACCAATGGAGATGATATTTTATTGGTCAAATTGAGAGCTAATGCCCATCATTATGCCCTATCTAGGATATTTGCTCCCTTTATTTCCAGAGAAGAACTATATAGAGTTTTGCAGATTTTAAAACACATCGCTGAGGCGATCGAATAAAATCAAGATTAGAGCTTATTAGCGAGGAAAAACCTACCAGGAAGAATTTTTAGGTGAATCCTAATTGAGATGGGAGTCTTTGGGGATAACATCCAAACCGAGGAGAACCTTTTGAGTATTGGACATATCGCCGATAATTCTTTGTAGGGGTGGGGGAAGTTGTTTGACTAAAGTAGGAGTTACGAGAATTTTATCCTGTTCCGCTAATTGCGGCTGTTCGAGAACATCAATTATTTCTACCGTATAAAGATCCGACAACTCCTCGCGACAGATCCGAAAAATATTGGCGATCGCCCTCTGGGATTTACTTGAATCACCCATAATGTAGAGTTTGAGAAGATATTGACTCATGATTGCGTGTTATTGAACAGTTTAATGTTGCTGAGACCGATATAGTATTTACGATAGAAAGAGACGAGATAACCCATCAATTCCAGAACCATGAGACGACCTTCGCTAACGTAGGCCTGCGCTTTGGCCAGGGTGACATCCTGATTTTTTTGGCGTAGGGTGGTAGTATGAATGTCCACCACATCGCGAGGACTAGCTTTTAAGAATCCTAACTTATCGGCCAAGCTTCGCAGTCGTTCCGATAGATTATGTTCCACTTTGTATGCTTGTTCTTCTAAAGCTAAATCTAATAACTCTCCGTAATTTTGGACTAATTCTTGAAAAATATCAGGAATACTCTGCCTTATTGCCTCAGAACCGAACATTTTCGCCGTAATGCTAGTTTGTCCTCCCTTGATTAACTGTTCCAGTTCGCGAAATTCCTCTTCCTGTTGTTGATGTTTAAGATTGAGGATATATTGCTGACGCTCGATCGCCACACGAATTTGATAGACTAAAAGACTACTATCGATATTATTTAACTGAATATAACCATCAGCACCCAGTTGAAAGGCTTTAACGACTAATTTCTCATCATTGCTAGTGGTTTGAACCACTATCGGTATAGCAGAGGCTAATTCTCTAGTTTTGACTAGGATATTTAAACCGGGGGGGACAGAGATTTCCAAGCTTAAGAGGATGAGATCAAATTTATCCCCTGCTAGTTTTTCAGCAGTTTCCTGTAGATCCTGAGCTTGGGTGAGGGTAAAAGTCAACCCCCCGGCCAAGGAACATTGGGGGGCCTTTAACAGCAATCTCTGGATTAATTTAACAGTCGTCGGTTCATCCTCTATCAATAAAATCCTACAGAGATCCCTAGTCATTGTTAATCGATCGCTAAAATTATCTTTTTTTCCCCTACTTTCATAGTAAGCCCATCTTTGGGAAACGCAAGGACAAAATCACCCTCTAGCACCCGCTAGGAACTTACGTATTAATAAATTACCATCTATACTAGAGAAGCAACTTGTTACTCCCACTCTTAACTAAGGTAACTGAACTGACTGAAAAAATCAAATCAAGCTTGAAAGATGCGGCAAAAAAGCTGACAGGTTTTAAGAAAAGGGCTTTTATGGCGCAAGTAACTATAGACTATTTTAACTCTTCGC
>SFBL01000007.1 GCA_007095785.1 Microcystis aeruginosa Ma_SC_T_19800800_S464 | reverse complement strand
CTTATCTGGCAAGAGATTTAATTGATTAGTTCGCTCTAGATCGAAAACAGTTGACAAAAATCGCAGCAACGCCCATCTCTATAAGGGTTTCATTCCTTACAATCCCGTCCATTGCATAAAACAAACCGAAGAACCAAACAATTTCAAGTTTGTCGATGCTTTAAATTCTGCTGCTAGATAAGCATCTATCGCAACTAGGGAGTTAAATAGGATTTGCGGCAAAAAGTACGGGCGAAGCATTCGGATAGAAAATCTACGGTTTCAGCGATAGGTTAAGCTAAGACGCATCTTAACCGCCTATCCTTATAAGTAGGTGGGTGGAATTAAATATAAGATGAACGTAGGTTGGGTTGAAGCATGAAACCCAACGCCCGATTATGTTACGAAGTGCGCTAACCCATCCTACAAATAATTGTGCCTCCCTACTTAGAAAATGAGCGAACCGTCAGACTAGAAACCCGATAATCGGCCATTTGGTAGCGGCATCAATCCCACCAATGCCCAAAATATTGCTGTCGGGTTAATAGGTCCAATTTTGTTTCGTCTGTAGGGTGTAGGTTCCGTCGCGCACATTGACCCGATGGGGGATCAGCTTCAGGTCTCGGAAGATATTAGCTTGGTGTTGTAAGGCCGTCAGAGAGCGATCATCGATCGGGATAATGGCACGTTCAGAGGCCCGTTGTTCGAGATTAGTGATGATCGCTGGATCGATCGCGTGGTGAGCTGCCAAGCGTCTGGTCGCCTCTAACTCCTGTTGTTTCGCCCAAGCACCCGCCTCGTTCACCTCTTCTAAAATCACCTTCAGTACATCGGGATAATCCCGCACCAATTCGGGAACTGCATAATAATAGGTCGGCACTTCTAGAGAGGCGTTTTCCCCAAAGATACTCCCTAGATCGGCCACCGATCTTCCAGGATAGGTGCGCGTCTCGGTGGGGGAATAGGGAACCCACACCACCCAAGCGTCGATCTCACCGCGACGAAAAAGCACCAGTGCTTCCGGTTGAGTCGCATACACCGGTTCGATATCCTTTAATTCTAGATTCACTCTCATCAGTACGCGGATGAGGACGTAATGGGCGCTCGAACCTCGATCGAAGGCGATTCTTTTTCCTTTTAAATCCGCCAAGGTCTGTATTAGCGAATCCTCAGACACGAGGATCGCCTGACCTTTCGGGGCGGTATATTTTTCCTTGGCTACCCGGACAAAGACGTGTTCCGCCGCTTGGGAGAAAATACTGGCTGTACCGCCACCACCACAGAAGTCGATCATTCCGTTGCTCAGGGCCTCGATCAGCGAGGAAGCGGAAAGAAAACTCGTCCACGTTACCGTCACCCCAAAGGGTTTTAAGCGTCTTTCCAGAAAGGCCTGGGAGCGGAGAACTTCCAGATTGGTCATGCCCTCGGGGTAGCCTATCTTCAGGGTTCCTAGCCGCCGCGCTTGTTTGGCGAGGGGAGTGATATCGGAGGGAGTTGATTGCTTGAACCAGCGATCAATCGCGATACAGAAGAGAATTCCAGCGATAAATAATCCCACGGTTTCCAATAGTCGGGGAGTCGTATTCCGGGGGAATTTAAAGCTATCGACGAGGTTCAGAATCGGGTTATCCGAGCGAGAATTTTGACCGACGGCGATCGTGTCGGAAAATCCAGCCAGGAGAAAGCTCCCGACCAGGCTGGTCAAAAAAAGCAGCGCGGGAAGAACTGCCCGCCAATTTCGCCACGGTTTCCAGAGACACTTGATCGAACGGTGGAGCATGGGATTTCTCGCAGAAAACAAGATTTATTATCGGGAAAGGAGACAAGAGAGAAGAGTTTCCCAACTCCCTCGGCATAGCTGCCATTAGTTTTATCTACATACTATAAAAATCCACGACTCCTCGATTGTGTAACAAAGTACATTTATAAATGTATTCAAAATAATATAGTTTCAAAATGAAATTGCGCCCGCATTTGAGAGATCGAGGTGGTATGGATGGATTGGTTGATCGAAATCGTCAAAATCGCGGTGGCCACCGGCATAGCCACCACCTTCGACGACAATATTTATCTAACCGGCTTTTTTAGCGAGGTAAATCGTACCTTTCGCCCGGTTCACGTTGTCGTCGGCGAGCTAGTCGGGTTTACGGCCTTAGTATCGCTTAGCTTGCTGGGTTTTCTCCTCGGCCTAATCATCCCGCCGATTTATATCGGTCTTCTCGGAATCCTGCCGATCCTCATCGGTGTGAGAAATTTAGTGACTTTAAATCGCGATAACGAGAGGGAAACCGCAGATCGCAAGGTGAATTGGCGAAGAAACGCCCAATTTCACGGGTTTGCCTCCCGCAGACTATCCCTCGGTCAAGTCCTTAGCGATCGCCAAACCTATAAAGTTTCCGCAGTCACGATATCCAATGGCGGCAATAATCTCGGTATCTATATTCCCCTATTCGCCAATAGTACCGTGGCGCAGTTAGCCGTAATCATCCCAATCTGCTATCTAATCGTCTGTACTTGGTTATTTCTCTCCTATCATCTAACCCGCCAACCGGGGATCGCGGTTGTCCTCAGCCGTTATGCCAGTAAGCTGTTCCCCTTTGTGCTGATGTGGTTAGGCCTACGGATTATTCTCGATAACGGCTCCTATCGCCTGTTGATTCCCACCGGCTAAATTAGACCCCTGTAAAAATCGCCAATCTCTGGCTCCCACGGGGGTCAGAATTCAGGAAGAGAGAATAAAAAATTAGTTGATCGCGATAATCGAGAACTCCTTTAGATCAACCTTATCGAGAAAATCCCGATGAATGTATTGTAAAGTATCACTGTTGTCAATCCGATCGCTATTTCGTCGCTTCCATTCACTATTGCGGCGGGGATTTGTATCCTTCTTGGTATTAGGATTGCTGGGTGCGCTCGCGCTCGCTTCCTGTACGTCCAGGGAAATAGCCTCGAAACCAGAGGTGAAACTGAATCTCGTTTCCTTTTCGGTCACGAAGGCCGCTCACGACCAGATTATCCCGAAATTCGTCGAGAAATGGCGGAAAGAGCATACCCAAAAAGTCATTTTCCAGCGGAGTTACGGCGGTTCCCTGGCCCAGGCCGATGACGTGATTGCTGGGAAACAAGAGGCGGACGTGGTACATCTAGCCCTACCTCCAGACGTGACGAGCATCGCCGACGCGGGGTTAGTTCATCGCAGTTGGGAAGATCGGGTTCCGAGAAGGGGAGTGGTGAGTCGATCGGTTGCAGCGATCTCGCGTAGCGAGCGCGTTGCGACCGTCACACGAAAAAAGACGGGAGCTTGGTAGCCCCGTCGTTTCAACACGGGGCGGAAAAGCGACGCGAGCGGATTTATCCACCGTCCTAATGTCTGTCATGATGTGGGTCATTAATATAAGCCATTACTTTTGCTGTACTAACTTTACCAGAAGTGTCATAAAAATAGCTTTTTGTCCAAAGAGAGGGTAGTTTTGTTAATTCTGGAAATTCTTCTCTTAGCATTCTTGAACTTCTTCCTTTAAAAGCCTTGACCACTTCAGATATAGCTGTTTTCTCATCATATTCTACTAACAAGTGAACAGGATCTGGGGCTATCTCTTTAGCCTTAATAATCCAACCTTTATCAGATGCAACCGATTCCAAGATTGTTGCTAATCTTAGTTTAATGTCGCCCCTTAGCACTGGCTTACGACGTTTGGGAATCCAAACTAAGTGAATAGTTGCAAGCCCTAACGAATGGTTGTTGTGTCTATATCCAAACGAATCTTTTCTCATATATACTGGTTGATAGCTTGACAGGAGACAACCAATAGGTTAACATGAATATTATTCCGTTAGCAGGAGTAAATTAAATTGTTTGGATGCCAGCAGGTTTTAATTAAAGCAGACAAAGAGACAAGAGCAATTATTGAATATCTATGTCGTGAGTCGAATAGTTTATACAATTCTTCTGTTTATTATGCTCGTCAAATTTGGTTGAAGACGGGTAAGATTGTTACTGGATTTGCTCTGACAAAAGAAATGAAGTTTAATCCTCACTTTAAGGCTGGATATGCTTCGTAAATGCAGCAAACTTGCTTAAATGTTGGTGAATCCTTTAAATCTTTTAAGAAACTTTTAAAAAAGTCTATTAAAGGAGAGTTAAATCAAAAGCCTAATGTCCCGAAGTATCGTAAAAGCGGAGGATTGTTTACGGTTACTTATCCTAAAAAATGGTTAAAGTTAATCGAGGGCAAAATCAGGTTCCCTCTAGGAGAGCAAGTTAGAGCGTGGTTTGGATTAACAGAATTTTTTCTGCCTTTTCCTGTTAATTTAAAATGGGAATTAATTAAAGAAGTCAGAATAGTTCCTAGAAATACTTGTCTTTATGCAGAATTTGTTGATCAACAAATACATTGTGAACTCAAAGAGGGGCAAAGCCTACCGACGCAT
>SFBL01000069.1 GCA_007095785.1 Microcystis aeruginosa Ma_SC_T_19800800_S464 | reverse complement strand
AGTTGCCGGCGACGACTAATTAAGTCGCCCAATTGACGAGATTCTTCCGACTCAACCGCTAATATTTGCGGTTGCATTGCCTCGCCAAAATGAGCTAAAATTTGAGCGTCAATGGCATCGGTTTTGGCTAACTTACCAGTAGCTTTGGCAAAGTCTCTTCCTTGACGGGGATTAATTAAGGCAACCGGTAAAACCGCTGCTTGTAATTGAATCACCAGTTCAGTTTCTCAACCTCCTGTCGCTTCCAGAACGATGAGGTTGATCGTGTAAGATTTTAGGGTCTCGACCAGTTTAGATATGTCCTCCTCTGTGTTAGCAACTTTCATCGCTTTACCGAGGGGACGGAGGTAAACATCTAGGGTCGCTTTGCTAATGTCAATGCCTACCCATTGAGAGATATTTTCCCTGATTGAACCTAACTAAAGCAAGCAGAATTGATGGTTATTTTGGAGAGCATCCCCTTGATTTTACTCATCCTTGCCCGATACGGTCTGTTAGCTTGACAATTGATTGTTTTTGCGACGACCCCGGCGACTGTTCGAGTTTTGTCAGGGAGATTATGGTGGTGACCCTTGCTACGAAGCGATCTTTTCCGACCAAGGTTGGGACGGTCTACCACTTCTCTCAATATACAAGGTTGGGTTGAAGCATGAAACCCAACGCCAGCTCATGTTACGAAGTGCGCTAACCCATCCTACAAATAATTGTGCCTCCCTACTTATATTTATCGGATGTATGAGTAAACAAGATAAATTATTGATTAAAATTCTTTTATGTAATTCTGATGCTAACATTCCCTTCGAGCAACTTTGTCAACTACTGAGGAAATTAGGATTTGATCAACGAATAGGAGGAATTCATCATATTTTTACCAAAGAAGGAGTTGAAGAAATTTTAAATCTGCAACCCAAACAAGGAAAAGCAAAAGTCTATCAAGTTAAGCAAATTCGTAGTCTGATTTTAAAATATAAGTTAGGAGATCAAGATGAAAATTCGTTATGAACTGATTATTTACTGGAGTAATGAGGATCAACTATTTATCGTTGAAGTTCCAGAACTTGCAGGATGTATGGCTGATGGAGAAACTTATCAAGAAGCTGTGCAAAATGCTGAAATCATTATTCAACAATGGATTGAAACAGCACAAGAATTAGGGCGAGAAATTCCTGAACCTAAAGGACGTTTATTATTTGCTTGAACAAGCGCAGAAATATGTAATACTAAATCCAGTTATTAGAGACTGATTATCTATTTTAAATGATCAGGACTCTAGGGATATAATACTAAATCACCAATTTTTTTTGAACAGAAAAAGTAAGGGCGAAGCATTCGGATAGAAAATCTACGGTTTCAGCGATAGGTTATCGCCCGAATGCTTCGCCCCTACAGGACGCTTGACTTGTGGGGAAAAGTCGAAATTAATAGGCAAATAATCCCGATATTGATAAAGACATCAGCCAGATTAAAAACAGGAAAATTAATCAATCGAAAATCGAGAAAATCCACCACATAACCAAACAAAAAGCGATCGATACCATTGCCGAAAGCCCCTGCTAAAATAAAACCGTAGGCCAATTGTTCCCAACGATTTAAATGGGGTCCAAAGTAAGCAAAAGCCATTAATCCCAAACTAACCAATAAAGATAGCCATTTTAGCCAACCAACACCGCCCCGAAAAACACTAAAAGCCGCCCCAGTATTAATCACATAGGTAAAATGAAAAATCCCCGGAATAATCGGGAAAGTATCACTAATTTGCTCAAAACTCTGCACGGTTATATACTTAGTTACTTGGTCTAAAATTAGACCAATCACCGCCACTATCCAAAACCAGCGATTCTTTTTTAACATTGGCTGTGGCATCAATAAAATAATAATTTACGGAAGAAAAAGGCAATAATTACCACCACACAAATTACTACTAACTGCCCTAAAAATGGCCAGACTGAATAATTCATAAATAGGGTGGGCAAACTATCGGGAAAGGTGATTTGACTGGCTTGGGGCTGAAAAATCGACAATCCCAGCATATATAATAAACCGCACAGATGAATCACTAACAAACCGGCAAAAGCACTTAGAGCCAGAGTTTCTATCTTGGCGCGCCAGCGAAAAGCCAACCAACCACACAGCCATGCCCCCGGCATAAAGCCTAAAATATAGCCAAAACTGGGTTCTTTCAGATAACCCATTCCCCCACCCTGGGCAAACACGGGCAACCAAGTTAAACCGAGAAAAATATAGGCCACCTGGGCGAGAAGCCCGGCATTTTTGCCCCCCAGACAGCCCGTTAACAATACTGCCCCAATTTGGTAAGTTATGCCTAATTTTTGCGAAGATAGACCCGTAGCCGACCAACTAGCTAGGCTTACTGGAACAAATGTACTAAAAATTGTCAGCAACAAACCAATCAAAGCCCAGATTAACTCATTGGGAACCGATGCGGAAACGCGCCGCGGGGGAGATTCTCGTCCTCGACGTGATTTAGGTTGCCTGTTGGGGTTGGTATTCACCGGGGATGGGGGCTTCTCCTCCTATTAAACTAAGATCAGCCAACATCGCCTGATCCTGTTGGGGGGGTTGTCCTAGAGTGGTCAAATAATGCCCAATCAGCATAGCATTAATTCCCGATTTTAGCCCCAGATTTTGCAATTCTCCCATCACTGCCTCTCGTCCCCCGGCATAACGGAGGATTTGTTGGGGTAAAATAAACCGGAAAATAGCGATCGCTTTTAGGGCAGTAAAAGGGTCTAGTTTGGGTAAATGACCTAAAGGGGTGCCACTTCTGGGGTTTAATAGGTTAATCGGCACTGATTCCACTTCTAATTCCGCTAGGGAAAAAGCTAAATCGATGCGATCGGTCCAACTTTCCCCCATACCGATAATTCCGCCTGTACAAGCCTGAATTCCCGCCGCTTTCAGGTTTTTTACCGTTTCTACCCGATCCTGCCAACTGTGGGTGGAGACGACGTTAGGATAAAAATTCTCGGAAGCTTCCAGATTGTGATTATAACGGGTAACTCCAGCTTCTTTTAAGGCTTGCGCTTGGGCAAGGGTTAACTCTCCTAGGGCGCAGCAGGGTTTAATCTTGGCTGTTTCGATGATTTCTTGAACTGTGGCCAGTATTTCCTCGAATTCCTGCGATTTAGGGCTATTGTACTTTAATCCCCGACCTTGACTAACTAAACAGAAGCGTTTGGCCCCCGCTTCGGCTGCCGCTTTCGCATGGCTGACGATTTCCTCGCGACTTTTTAAACCGTAGATAGGCGAATCTTGACCGGGATGGTGGGCGGATTGGGAACAAAAACTGCAATTTTCCGAACAACTTCCCGATTTTATGTTGATAATGCTACATAAATCCACCGTATTACCACAACAGGCCTGACGAATGCGATCGGCAGCCTCACATAAGCTGAAAATATTTTCCTGACCTTCGATCGCAGTTAAAGCTAGGGCCTCTTGCTTACTGAGTCGATCGCCAGCGATAATCTGATTAGCCCTAGTCTGTAACCAGTTTTTTAAGGCTTCTCCCTCCACGGGGATAGATTGAGTAGCGGTGTGTGTAGAGACTTGTACCACGTCGTTTATGCTCTAACTAAGTTAGGCTCATCTTATCATTATTCAGTTACCGAGGAAAGATTAATAAAAAACTTTAGAAAAAAATACCCTTTTGTGCTAGACTACCCGCAAAAGTTATCTTGTCTCCGATTTTATGAAAGTTATTCCGACGGAAATTCCTGATGTTTTAATTATTGAACCGCAAGTTTACGGAGACGATCGAGGTTTTTTCTTGGAGAGTTTTAATCAGAAAGATTTTCGAGAAAAAACTGGGGTTAATACCACTTTTGTCCAGGATAATCACTCTATGTCCTTAAAAAATGTCCTGCGAGGATTACACTATCAAATTCCCAATCCCCAGGGTAAACTGGTGCGAGTAGTGAGCGGTAGTGTTTTTGATGTGGCCGTGGATGCGCGTAAAAGTTCCCCCACTTTTGGGCAATGGGTAAGCTGTGTTTTAAGTGCGGAAAATAAGCGGATTTTCTGGGTTCCCGAAGGTTTTGCCCATGGCTTTCTAGTCCTCTCCGATCGAGCCGAATTTCTCTACAAAACCACTAATTATTATTATCCCCAATACGAAAAAACAATTTTATGGAATGATGCCGATTTAGGGATTGATTGGCCCCTAAAGACCCCCCCGATTCTCTCCCCTAAAGACCAAGCTGGACAACCCTTTAAATCCGTGGAAGTTTTCCCCTAAAGACAATGAAAAAAGTTTTACTAATTGGTGCTAAAGGTCAAGTGGGACAAGAGTTACAAGTAACTTTACCATCCTTGGGCGAAGTTATTAGTATCGGTCGAGAAGAACTAGATTTAACTAACTCGGAAAAAATCGGCCAGTTAATTAGGGAAATTCACCCCAATTATCTCGTTAATGCCTCCGCTTATACGGCAGTGGATAAAGCCGAAACCGAGCCAGAATTAGCCTATGCTATCAATGCTACAGCCCCGAAAATCATGGCGGAATCTGCCGAGAAAATTAAAGCTAAATTTCTCCATATTTCCACCGATTATGTGTTTGATGGTCGAAAAAATACCCCCTATCTAGAAACCGATCTAACTAATCCTTTAGGGGTTTATGGACAATCAAAGTTAAGGGGAGAAGAGGAGATTAAGACTGTTAATTCTCAGGCAATTATCCTGCGGACTGCTTGGGTTTACGGCAGTTATGGCAAAAGTAATTTTGTCAAAACCATGCTGAGATTAGGCAAGGAAAGAGAGGAGTTAAAAGTAGTTGTCGATCAGGTGGGAAGTCCCACTTGGTCCAAAGATATCGCCACGGCCATTACTCAGCTTTTAATTAATGTCGATAATCCCGCAGGAATCTATAATTTTACTAATAGCGGTGTCGCCAGTTGGTTTGATTTAACTAAAGCGATTTTTGAGGAGGCAAAAATAAGCGGTATTCCCTTAAAAATTCAGAGGGTAATTCCCATTACTACTGCTGAATATCCTACCCCAGCAGTACGTCCAGCCTACTCGGTTCTTTCTGGTCAAAAAATCTCGCAACAATTGGGTTATATTCCTCCCTATTGGCGAGATTCTCTCAAAGCTATGCTCACCCAACTATTTAATCTTTAAAACTATGAAAGCGCTAATTTTATCTGGTGGTAAAGGTACGAGGTTACGTCCCCTAACCTATACTGGAGCAAAACAGTTAGTTCCCGTTGCCAATAAACCGATTTTATGGTATGGAATCGAATCAATTGTCGCCGCAGGAATTACCGATATTGGCATTATTATCAGTCCCGAAACCGGGGAAGAAATTCGTCAGACCACGGGCAGTGGTGAACAGTTTGGGGCTAAGATAACTTATATTCGCCAAGATCAACCGGCTGGATTAGCTCACGCGGTTAAAACTGCCCAATCTTTCCTAGGAGATTCACCCTTTATTATGTACTTGGGTGATAACCTAATCGAGGATGATTTATCGCCCTTTTTAGACTCTTTTCACCAACAGTCCCTTGACGCTTTAATTCTCCTGCGAAAAGTGTCTAATCCTAGTGCTTTTGGGGTGGCAAAAGTAGATGAAACTGGCAAAGTTTTATACTTAGTCGAAAAACCCAAAGACCCCCCCTCAAATTTAGCTTTGGTGGGGATTTATTTTTTTGCCCCCACCATTCACCAAGCGATCGCATCTATTCAACCTTCGGCAAGGGGTGAGTTAGAAATTACCGACGCTATCCAAGAATTAATCAATCAAAATAAAGCAGTAGAAGCCAATAAACTACTGGGTTGGTGGTTAGATACGGGTAAAAAAGATGACTTATTAGAAGCAAATCGGATTATCCTTGATACCAGTCTAGAAATCGCTTTGCGGGGAGAAATTGATGCTAATAGTCAGGCGATCGGACGGGTACAAATTGGTCAGGGTAGTAAAATTATTAATAGTACCATTCGCGGCCCTGTCATTATTGGAGAAAATTGTCACATTGAGAATTGTTTTATCGGTCCCTATAGTAGTGTGGCTAATGGAGTAAAATTAATCGATGCCGACATAGAACACAGTGTTATTCTCAAAGATGCCACGATTATTGGCATTCATCAGCGCATAGTTGATAGTGTTATCGGACGACGGGCAAAATTAGAAATCGCTCCCCAACGTCCAAAAGCTTTACGCTTTATGATCGGGGATGATTCCCATGTAGAATTAGTGTAGTTATCGGGGATTAACTGCCCCTTTAATTAATACCGGAAGATCGAGAATTTCCCTAGCTAATTCGGCGGCAGTTTCCCAGTTTTTCTGGCAAAGATTGACATTTTCAGGAGAAAAAAGCCGCCCTAACTATGCTATAATGACAAGGCTGACCTATTTTACCGTTCTAGAACTATGACGCAACAGTATCGCATTACCCTACTACCAGGCGATGGCATCGGGCCGGAAATCCTCGCTGTCACCGTAGAGATACTGAAAGTCATCGGTAAAAAATTTGACCTCCAGTTTGACTTCCAAACCGCTTTAATTGGAGGGGCAGCCATTGATGAAACCGGCAGTCCCCTCCCCGAAGCAACCCTGAGCGCCTGTAAAAATAGTGATGCTGTTCTCCTGGCCGCTATTGGGGGTTATAAATGGGATAATTTGCCCCGGCAGCAAAGGCCAGAAACGGGATTATTAGGCTTAAGATCTGGTTTAGGTCTTTTTGCTAATTTACGTCCTGCCACCATTTTTCCGCAATTAATCGACGCTTCTAGTCTCAAACGGGAGATTATCGAGGGAGTGGATATCATGGTCGTCCGGGAATTGACCGGGGGGGTCTATTTCGGTCAACCGAAGGGGATTTTTGAGACAGAAACGGGAGAAAAATGCGGTGTAAATACCATGGTTTACTTGGAATCGGAGGTGGACCGCATCGCTAAGGTAGCCTTTGAAATTGCCCAAAAACGCGGCAAGAAACTCTGTTCCGTCGATAAAGCTAATGTTCTTGATGTTTCCCAACTTTGGCGCGACCGGGTGACGAAAATCGCCGCTAATTACCCCGATGTGGAACTTTCCCATCTCTACGTCGATAACGCAGCCATGCAGTTAGTCCGGGCCCCCAAACAATTTGATACTATCGTCACGGGCAATTTATTCGGTGATATTCTCTCCGATGAAGCGGCCATGTTAACTGGTAGTATCGGAATGTTACCCTCCGCTAGCTTAGGGACTGCTGGGGTGGGAGTTTTTGAACCTGTCCACGGTTCGGCCCCGGATATCGCCGGCCAAGATAAAGCCAATCCGATCGCCCAGATTCTCAGTGCTGCTATGATGTTAAGATATGGGCTAAATCAGCCTTTAGCGGCAGCAGCACTGGAAAAAGCCGTGGAAAAAGTCTTAGAGTTCGGTTATCGTACCGGAGATATTTTCTCAGAAGGTATGACCTTGGTGGGATGCCAAGCTATGGGCCAGGCCATCCTGAAAGTTTTAGAATCATAACAAAAGTGCCAAATTCGGAAATCGTCATATACCATTGATTTAATAAATACGTCAATTTAATCGTGGGGAGACGAGTGAGATGGTGGCCCTATCCGAGAAAACAGAACAACAGCGTGTCGATATGGAAATCCCAATTTTGTTAGATCCTACTGTCTTACGGGCAGCCAGACGCATTTATCGCATCTACTGTACCCTCAATAGCAGAGTTAGTAAACGTCCTTTCGGTGTCGCTATTAACCGCGACAATCATCGCGGCCAATTGATTTTTAACAATAAACCGATTCTTCTCCCTGGAGAGTGTTTCGTACCGATTAAGCAAATCGAATCGGAAGCTTATTAATTTTTGTGAAGATTTGCCCTGAATATCTTGCCAAACGTCAGCTAATACCCACTGGCGTAATTTTTTTTGTTTACTAACGCGATGTGCAACTAAGGAGAGACAAGAAGATCAAAGCGTGATATCTTAACTTTAGTAATTACAAAAAGAAGTAGTTCTATGAGTGACATCAAGCCAATCCAAAATGAATTTGTGACTGTCAAAGGCCCTTATGGTGTTATTAATCACGGTGACGGCTACGCCATTGTGATTGTACAAACAGGAGAATGTATCGCACGCAATATTTCCTCTTTTCTTGATTGCGTCAAAACCATTGATCACCTATTGGGGACAATGCCACCGCCACCACCGCCACCACCGCCACCAAACGACGACAAAGAGCTAGATCGTGTTCTTCAAGATTATAAGCCTGATATTCAGCGACTAATCAGAAAATATGCTCCAGAGACGAGAAGGGTTAAAAAAAATAGTAATTTTCTTGGTTATACATGGTATAAATGCTATGACGACTCAGGAAAGGTATTAGGGCGGGTCAGAGGAAGTAGTGATGATCGCTATTGGCAGTATGGCGGTCTAGATAGTCAAAAACATTATTAAATTTACACGATGTGCAGCTAACAATGACAGAATCAGGGTTCCAGAGGATACTTGATCTCTGCTGATTTCTGAAAGCCTTGTAAATCAAGACTAAAAATATAGTCGTACACCGGGTTACTATAAAAAGATGTTCGGGAATAATCTTAACTCTACCCTAATCCAAGACCTCGATCGCCTAGAAAATCGTCTTCGGGAAATTCCCCTCGAACCGGGAGTGTACTTCCTGCGCGACCAAAATGGCGAAATTCTCTACATCGGTAAATCCAAAAAACTCCGGTCTAGAGTCCGTTCCTATTTTCGTCCCAGTCAACCCCTCAGTCCCCGCATTGCTTTGATGGTGCGACAGGTGACAGAAATTGAATTTATCGTCACCGACACGGAAGCAGAATCTTTGGCCCTGGAAGCTAATCTAATTAAACAACATCAACCCCATTTTAATACTCTCCTCAAGGACGATAAAAAATATCCATACATTTGTATTACTTGGTCGGAAACCTACCCGCGGATTTTTATTACCCGCAAACGTGGCATAAATAACCAAAAAGACCGTTATTATGGTCCCTACGTCGATACTAGGCTGCTGCGCCACACTTTACACCTAATTAAACGCACTTTTCCCCTGCGTCAACGTCCCCAACCTCTTTTTAAAGACCGTCCCTGTTTAAATCATGATATCGGTCGTTGTCCGGGGGTTTGTCAAAAACTAATCAGTCCCCAAGATTATCGAGAAACCTTGCAGAAAGTAGCGATGATTTTTCAGGGAAGGACGGGAGAATTATTAGAGAAATTAGCGACAAAGATGCTCGCAGCGTCGGAAAACCTAGATTTTGAACAAGCGGCCACGATTAGGGATCAAATTCGCGGATTACAGGCCCTTAATACCGATCAAAAAGTCTCTTTACCTGATGATACCGTATCCCGGGACGCGATCGCTTTAGCTAAGGACGAGCAGCATTGTTGCATACAATTATTTCAGGTACGTTCTGGTCGTTTGGTGGGACGTTTGGGATTTTTTGCCGATAGTCAGTCAGCAAACGAGGGAGAAATCCTGCAAAAAGTCCTAGAAGAACATTATTTATCGGTGGAAGGGGTGGAAATTCCCAGCGAAATCCTGCTACCCTGCGAATTACCGGAAGGTGAGGTGTTAGCGGGGTGGTTAAGGGAAAAAAAAGGTCGCAAAGTCGAGTTAACTGTCCCCCAACGGCAAAGTAAAGCGGATTTATTAGCTATGGTCGAGAAAAACGCTCTTTATGAGTTAGAAAAGACGAAAAGAAGCGCCGACCGGGATTTACAGTCTTTGCAGGATTTAGCGGTAATTCTCGATTTACCAGCACTACCCCACCGCATCGAGGGTTATGATATTTCTCATATTCAGGGTTCCAATGCAGTGGCATCCTCAGTGGTGTTTATCGATGGGGTGGCCGCTAATCAACATTATCGTCACTATAAAATCAAAAATCCCGAGGTTAAAATCGGCCATTCCGATGATTTTGCCAGTTTAGCAGAAGTAATTCGCCGGCGTTTCCGTCGTTATGCCGAAAATCCCGATAATATTGCCGAAAGTGATGATTTTCCCGATTTGGTCATGATTGATGGGGGAAAAGGACAATTATCAGCAGTGGTGACAGTTTTAGGGGAGATGAATTTATTAGAACAGGTAAAAGTTGTTAGTTTAGCTAAACAGAGAGAGGAGATTTTTTTACCAGGAGAATCCCTTCCTTTAGAGACGGATAAGGAACAACCCGGAGTGCAATTATTGCGTCGAGTCAGGGATGAAGCGCACCGCTTTGCTGTTAGCTTTCACCGACAACAAAGGATGCAAAAAAGTCGTCGTTCCCGTCTTGATGAGATACCGGGTTTAGGTTTTAAGCGACAAAAAGATTTATTAGCTCATTTTCATTCTCTGGATTATATTCGCGAAGCTTCCCTAGAACAATTGCAACAGGTGACAGGAATTGGGGAACAATTAGCTAAGGAAATTTATAATTATTTTCATCCTAGGTAGGGATAAGCTGTTGAAGAATATCTAAGGCTTGACGGGGGGTTATGATGAGAATATCTTCAATAACGCCTAGTTTTAGCAAATCCGATTTATCCCCACTCACCAGATAATCAGCTTTACCCGCAATCGCTGTGGCCAAAATGATATTATCATCTGGGTCGGGTGAATAAGACACAATAGGGAGGGATGTCACGCAGAGGGTAGAAGCGGTTATCCCTGCTAACATGGTTTGGGCTTCTTCTGGGGTGAAATAACGTTGCAATTTAGGATAAGCCATCACTCGCTGTAATTCTTCAAGTTGCGATGTCGAGGTCACTAGCTCAAACAGATTCACACGCCATGCTTGATAAAGAAGATAAGGCGGTGTGTTTTTGCGTAACAGTGCAGAAATTAGAATATTGGTATCAAGAACGAGACGCAGCACGAGTTTCTCGGATAGCCTCATTGATAGATTCTTCGATTTCTTCCTCGGAATAACGCAAGTTACGTTCTTGGACAGAATCCACGGTTTCTTCAAAGCTCAGTCTTTGTGCCGCTTCTTCAACGTATTGGGATAAGCTTCCCTTTTTTGCGCCTTTTTGTCCTAAAGCTGATCCAGTTAGTGACCAACGTACCATGATTTTTCTCCTTTAGCCCCTAAACACATAAACATCATAACCCATTTCTAGCAACAATTAGAAAGAATAAATTTTAACCTCAGATAAGGTGCTTTACACCCAACTAAGAATAACCGTTGGGGTGGTTGGGTTTCGCTTTTTCAATCGAATTGAGCCATTTTCGACCCCGTATTGTTTCGCTTAACTCAACCTAGGAGGCCGAAAACCTAGACTAACGCGGAGTAATTTCACTCAACGCTTCTTGCAGCACTTCATCACTCACACCATGACGCTTCAAACTAGCAACAAGAGCAGAAATTGTATCTCCCTCTAGACGCTCCAAATCCGCACGCAGCCCTTGTCCAATGTAAGCACGCATCAAAGGTTGATAACCAGAGAAACCAAGCAACGGTGCAACCCGCTTTAAATCTTCAATCACATCTTCGGGAATACGAATCGTGATTGTAGTCATAGGGCGATTTCTCTCCAGCCGTTTTTTTAATGCCTCAACTTTCATAATACCATCATGGTTGATCGGGTTAATCCTAGATTTCTCGTCATTCCAAACAAAAGTAATGCCATTGAGGACAAAATACTTGTAGTATAGGCAGGATGTATTTACATTGTCAATACTTTATTAACACACCCTACGAGGCCCTAGGCTTATTGACAGATAAAAATCAATTCAGGGTAATTTTAGGCTAATCTGCGACTTACCGACTTAAGTAGGTAGGTGTTAGTTTTTTCTTTGTCAGTAAGGGTGTCAACAAGGAATATTACAAATTGTTAACCGAGTCTTGAAAGCCTTGTGCTACAAAGGTTTGAAATGTTAAGAAAGATGTGACTAAAGGACAGCTTATCAAGGGGGGCAGGGGGGATCGAACCTAAAATCCATTTTTAATTTAATTATAACCAGCTACTTATTCATTCTTAATTCTCCTGACGACCGACTCCTAACCCTAACAACAATTTTTGATTTTTACCAGAGGTCTTATGATTCCCTCAAGCGAGTGCTACTGGCTCAAAAATGCCCATATTCCCGTTTCCCTCCTAGAGCAGGAGAGTTTTTCTCCCCAAAGCGCCGAGGGATTAACCTTAGTTAATCTGGAAATTAATGAAGGTTACATTAATCGCATCACCTCCACAATCCCCCCCGAAGATAATATTCCCGTCATCGACCTCAAAAAAAAGCTTGTTTTTCCTTGCTTTGTCGATATGCACACCCATCTCGATAAAGGTCATAGTTGGCATCGTTGTCCTAACCATGATGGCACTTTTGACAGCGCCTTAAAAATGGCCCGAGAGGATTCTCGACGGGAGTGGCGCTTAGAGGATGTGTATCGTCGCATGGAATTCGGCGTTAAATGCAGTTATGCCCACGGAACCGCCGCTATTCGCACCCATATCGACTCTTTTGGTCAACAGGCACAGATTAGCTTAACCGCTTTGGGAGAATTGCAACGACAATGGGCCGGTAAAATCACCCTGCAAGCGGTTTCTCTAGTTTCCCTTGACTACTATCAAACCTCCGAGGGAGCGGCCTTAGCCGATAAAATCGCCGAATTTGGGGGCATATTAGGGGGAGTAGCCTACACAAATCCTGATTTACAGGCACAAATTGATATTACATTCAAATTAGCCCAAGAAAGGGGTTTAAATCTCGATTTTCATCTGGATGAAAACGGCGATCCCGATTCTACCTGTTTAGCAGCGATCGCGCGTACTGCTATCAAAGAGCAATTTTCTGGACAAATCATCTGTGGTCACTGTTGCAGTTTAGCGGTACAATCCCCTGAAATAATCCAAGAAACCCTAAATTTAGTCAAAAATGCGGGCATTGCTATCGTTAGCTTGCCTATGTGCAATCTCTACCTACAGGATCGTCAAGAGGAAAAAACCCCTTTTTGGCGCGGGACAACTAAGATAAAAGAGATGAAAAAAGCGGGAATTCCGGTTGCTTTTGCCAGTGATAACTGTCGCGATCCCTTTTATGGTTTTGGGGATCACGATGGTTTAGAAGTCTTTACCCAAGCGGTGCGGATTGCCCATCTCGACACACCCTACGCTGACTGGGTAAATAGTGTAACCCTCACCCCAGCAAATCTGCTCGGATTGCCCGATTTAGGGCGCATTAAGACGGGTCTGGAGGCAAATTTGTTAATTTTCAAGGCTCGCTACTTTAGCGAGCTATTATCGCGACCACAGTGGGATCGTCTCGTGATTCGGCGCGGGTTGAGCATCGATACTACTCTCCCCGATTACCAAGAGTTAGATGATTTAGTTCTAGGAATTGAGCAACTCCTGTAGGGGTTTGACAAAAACCACCGATTCTAGGTTGATAGCACCGTAAATATGGGGAAAGGTCTCTCTTTCTAGCTCTAAAGTGGCATTTTCTGGGTTAGGATGTTGGGGCTGCTCCCATTTGACTGGGGACTGCAATTGTTCGAGAGAAATGGCTAAAACCAGCAAATCTGGCTGATTTTGATAAAAAGCAGCCACAACTTTCGGAATTTGTTCTAAGGTGCAGCAATGGATAAATCCCTCATTTTTTAGGGAATGCGCCCGATATTCCCCCATTTCACGAGCTATTCGCCAACCTCTTTCTGTAGTGATGTGATAGATCATCGGTTCGCCTCCTACTGTTACCTTATTCCTAATTTTAGGATATAGCCTGAAGCTGTCAGCGGCCCTCAATTCTCTTAAACTAAAGGTCAAGGAATAAAGACAAGAAATTCGTCCGACCACTTACCAGAAAAAAATGGCCGGTAACGTCCTCAAAATCTCTTTATAGTCTCCTTTTACCTGATATTAACCATTTCCCCTTAAAATGAGCTTATCGAGCCAGTAACTGCAAAAATCTATGCTAGATAAAATATTTACTCCCAATCCCTACGCTGAAAAACCCGCTCCTCTGCGTCCTCGCAAGGGGGTAATTATCGGTGTTGGTCAGGTGGGGATGGCCTGCGCTTACTCGATGTTAATTCAAGACTGTTTTGATGAATTAATTCTGCAAGATATCGCCACGGATAAAGTCGAAGGGGAAGTGATGGATTTAAGGCACGGAATGCCTTTTATTGAACCCACAGACTTGAAAATGGGAACCGTGGCCGATGTGGGACAAAATGCCGATGTGGTGATTATTACTGCTGGGGCTGCCCAAAAAGAGGGGGAAACCCGATTACATCTCCTTGAGCGAAATGTGGCGATTTTTCGCCGTATTCTCGCGGATGTGGCTGTTTACTGTCCCAGTGCTTTAATTTTGGTGGTGAGTAATCCCGTCGATATCATGACCTATGTTACTCTGAAAATAACCCATTTTCCGCCTTCTAGGGTGATTGGTTCGGGTACGGTGTTAGATTCTGCCCGTTTACGCTCTCTTTTATCCACCCAACTCCATGTAGATGCGCGTAACGTCCACGCTTATATTATCGGTGAACACGGGGATAGTGAGCTTGCGGTCTGGAGTTCGGCTAATATCGGAGGAGCAAGGTTATTAGAAGGAGATTGGCAGGATTTAAGCGCAACCGACCAAGAAAGCTTAACAGAAATTTTTCTTCAGGTTAAAAACGCCGCCTATGAAATTATCAAACGCAAGGGTTATACTAGCTATGCGATCGGTTTAGCTACCACGGATATCGTTAAAGCGATTTTACGTTCCCAAGAAAGAATTCTCACTATTAGCACTCTCCTCGATGGTCAATACGGTCTCAAAGATGTGTGTTTAAGTATTCCCTCGGTGGTTAACGAGAAAGGAGTGATTAAAACTCTTAATTTACCCCTCAGTCCCAGAGAAACGGAACAGTTACATAATTCGGCCAAAATTATGCGCGATTTAATCGATCAACTCGAAATTTAACTTAGGGTTGGTTGTATAAATCTAAAAACATTGTTGGGTAAGAATTTTAGATTTTTCTGCCCTCAAAAAGTGTCAGACACGGGAGCGGCGGAAAAGTTCTGGCGATGGTGCTAAAATGGGGTGATATGCCGAGAGTTTTTACATATCGTTACTCTGAGGAGTTTTATACAGAAAGTTTCTGTATAATCAATAGTTAGGTAGCAGTATTAAAATCTATACAATTCAAAGGACTTGGATATGCTTGAAATATTCAAAGTATTAGTTCCAGCACTGCTAGGACTCTTAGGTGGTCTTCTGAGTGCTTGGCTTACAATGCGTTCAAGTTATGTAATGAAGCATAGAGAAAAAGTCAGTGAAGAGCTAAATAAACTTAAGCTTGAATATCTAGATCCTTTGAGAGTCGCATCACAAGACCTACATGATCGTCTTATAGAGATTAGAGAACGTCAGAATCAAAAGGATCTGATTTTGCAAACTGGACTTCAACAGCTTATTGCAAATAAAACTGGCAATTCTCCAGAAAACCCACCATACAAATATATATGGCAAAATAAAGGTGATTATGCAGAATGGGCAAATGATATAGGGTGTTTTGCCTTGTCTACACTAAGGATAACAGCTTTATATTTCTATGAAGCGGGTAAGATCCTTCAACAATTGCCTTATGTCAAATTGAGTTATGAAGATGACTCAGAATTGCGAAAGCTCCTGATAGATGTTAGAATCGCACTAGGTGGATGTTATGGAATTTGGAGTGAATTGCAGGATTCTATTGGAGAGTATCTGTTAAAGGAGAACGGTAAACCTAGAAATTACAGAGAGTTTTGTTGTGAAATAGTTTATGATGTAAACTATTACTGGTTTTATAGGCTTATTCGTTTCTTTGCTGATTTTCATTTAAAGACACCTGATGAAGTGGAAAGAATGATTAAATCTCTTGAGAAATTAGAACGTTTTATAAGAGATAAAACTCCACAAGTAGATCAGTTTAAGCCAAGTTCTAAGTGCGATCGCCGCTCTGGTAGAGTGCGTTAATGAAATCTAACACACCTCTTTTTTCTCTAGTCAAACTATTTTTGACTAATCTCGAATGCTAAGTCGTATCCGTAAAAACAAACATCAAAGGCAAGAAAAAAGTTCATCTGTCCTAGTATTAGCGGCGCATATTTATCTTGTGTCCAAGCAAAGGCTAAATCTACGGTGGGGAATTGCTCAACAGTCTGGTAGGGTGTGTTAATGAAATGTAACGGTGCGATTCGTTTCTAGGGAAATAAATAGCCTAGAGTGCCGATAAAACAGCATAACTGACAAAAAGGATGTAGGTGAAAGACCTACCCTGTAAGGGACACAG
>SFBL01000068.1 GCA_007095785.1 Microcystis aeruginosa Ma_SC_T_19800800_S464 | reverse complement strand
GCTGCGATTTTTGTCAACTGTTTTCGATCTAGAGCGAACTAATCAATTAAATCTCTTGCCAGATAAGGATTTAGTCAATTTATGCCCCCCTATCGAACCATACCAAGTAACGAAGAACCCGAATAATAACAAAAAATAACAAAAAATAACAAGAAAATTATAAAAATTTACAAAAAAGAAGACCAAAAGTGTTGAAAAATAAATCAACGAGCCGTACTATTCAAAAGATAAAGAAAAAAAACGCATCTTAAAGCTTCTGGCGGTGGGTTGGGCGCATTGCCAACCTCTCCGCAGTGGGACAGCGAAAATTCCCAAAACTGACGATTTAGGCCTCTGCTTCATTCATCCCTACATACTACAGTTATGACCACACTCCTAGTCCCGGTTTACCTTGATGCCCTCTACCTACCCACCAAGACGGATGTACTGGGGGAAATGACTGATTATAGTAAGCTTCCCTACTATAAAGGTACTGAATTACAGAAGCGCGGTAGGGCTTATATTAGCGAAACCGTGTTAATACCCCCCTTAACACAACCTGAATTAAGCCTAAAAGCAGGCATTCACCTACACTGGTCTTTGCCGGATGCGCTGACTAACGGTATAGCAAGAGATGGAGAACAAGGCATCACCTTTCCCCTTGTACCTAATCGCTGGTTAATTATACGACGTGGGAGCAATATAGCAGAAAAAAAATGGGTTGTAGAAAGTGATTATCTGTATCCTGAAGGGGCTACACCAGAAGATACAATTAATATCCTCTATTATCCAGCTACCAATGAGTATCAACCCTATCGTTTTCTGGGGCGTAAATTAGAATTGGGAGCATGGCGCTCAGGTACGGCAAATGCCCAATATATTAAGGAATTGTCCGCTATTGGACCCTTCGCCACAGTTGACAACTTAGACAACGAAAAAGTTGCCTTTGCTGGTTTTTATCCTAACTGTCGCAGTGTGTTCGGTTTTCATGATGGGGACTTCACCACCAACACAACCCCGCCCAAAGACCTACGATATGATGTCATTGGCTGGTATAGCGACGGCAAAAATGATTATCTTGACAAATTTATCAAAGAACAGTACCCAGACAGAGATCCTTTAAGCCTTTTAGACACTCTGCAAAGTAAAGCTGGCTGGACAGTAGAAATAGGCAATAACCAAAGTTTCCCTGATCGTCTTCTCTGTCATGCTTCCCTAAGTTTTGCGCCTAGTGCTTCTGTAACTAACCCACAAGCGATTAAATTCCAAGGAACGATCGCGGTAGGAAACAACCAAGAAGAAGCCATAGCAGCTTATGTAGCTCGTCAACTGGACACAACAAATACAGAAAATCGCAAAACGATTGAGGAGCAGCTAGAAGCCATACAAATGAGTGGGCGTTTAGTACAGCAAAATCTCGACTTTGGACCCAAGTTTCGACAAGGACTACACGAGGACAGCTTTACTGGCCAATGTAAAGAGATATCATGGCAGGTAGTGCCAGAATCTGATCCCAAAATTTCCCAGTCGGGAAGTGCCAACCCGGCAAATGCAGTGCAAGGTGAGGGAATAATGCAGGTGACATTATCCGCCGCCATCGGCGATCGCATCAGTGAAGTTAACGAAGCACAGCGTGAATACGACCAACAATTAGCAAAAGTTGGCTCAATTCGAGAACAAGTCTATGCTGATTGGTATAAGTATATGCTGGCCACTTATGTTCTTATCAATCCAGATCAAAGATTGCTAGATAGAAGCAAAATACAAACACTGGGAACAAACGCAGTTAATTTTATCAACAGAACAAGCGACAGTGATTTAGTCCAAACGCTCCTTAAGGACACTGCGGATAACAATCAATATGGGGTAACAGCCTTAGAGAATGCCATCAAAGCGGCTGGAGTCTTGAAGGTACTAAAAAATGAACAGGATCAAAATCAAATTGTCAGTGCCTCTGTCTCTAATAATCTGCCAGGATTTACCAATTACGCTTTTGACAGTAATTCAAAAGCGAGCAGACTTGCTGGATCGATTAACACACTAATTGCTGAAGTTCAGAATTTTAACAAAGAATCCCGTTTAATTGCTCCCAAAAAATCAGTTCAAGTCACTGGCGATTCTACCTTAGTCGATGACGATATTGCTCTGAAGTGTTTATCTTTCGATGGCAATCAGAGTTATAAAATCTCTGATTTAGGAAATATCCAGTCCCTCTCGATGTGGGTAAACATACCAGAGGGAGTTCAGGGTTCCCTTTTAGAGCTAGAAAGCACCAGCCTTTATGTTAATTATGCTAATGGAATTAGCAGCACTTGGCAAAAAATCTACATTAACGGACAACAAGTAAACGGACCGATTAACTGGACAGCAATTCCTAAGAATCGGTGGGTTTTCCTCCACTTAGAGGCTAATAACCCCCTTAGTGGCACCGTCTATTTAATGTCTAACTCTTCCGGTAGCAATCGTTTACGGGGGCGAATTGCCAGCGTTAGCTTCCACAAAAAACCCCTATCTCCGACCGAAATTGAGCGGGATTACCAAGACAAAATCGGTTTGTTCCGACCATCTTACACCGTCAAAATAGTTCCAGGACCTCGCTATTGGCAGCCAAATGATCCCGTAGTTTTAATGACTGGGGAAGTCGCTAAACCGACTCGCAACCGTGGCGACGAGCGTTTGAGGACAGATGGTTTGCTGCAATGTAAATTATTAACTCAGTCCATTGACTTGCAGAGCTTATCTGACAACACCTTAAATATTTTTGTCCAATTTCTCAACGAGTTTGGCAACAACCCCACAGAAAAAATTGGCTTCCGTCAATGGGCAAATCAGCCTTGGAACCCCTTCCTGTTGGAATGGCAAGTGCAATTGAAAGGACTAGAACACAAGAGTCAACAAACCAAGAACGACGACAATAAATACACCCCAAGTGTAAACTACGACACTAACATCTTCAAAGATAAATATCAATTGCGGGTCGATGGACTTGAAATCACCCCGACGGATGCAAGTGCGAATCATTTTGCTAATTATCCCGACCTTTACAGGGGAGCTAGTTTTCTTTCTTCCTCGGCTAGTATGTTGCTCAAGGACAATCTTATAGATTACTTGACTAAGTATTTGTTGCCCGACTATTACCAAGAACAAAATATATCCCCAGACGACCAAACCGAGGACTACCTGGTCAAGAATTTTAACGCTGTCAAAGGGTGGTATAACCAGAAAAACCCCACAGCCACAGCTAGTGATCCTTTTTTTACGGCGCTGCGGGCCTATCAACAACTGCAATCTCTTAACGGCTGTCTCGCCCAGAGTCTCGGCGGCTTTAGTGATGCGCTACTCACCTATAATCGGACAATTCAGTTAGATGTCAACGATAATCTACTTCCAACAACTGGACCTGCAAAAGAATTCCTGAAAAACGTGCAGAAAACTTTAAAACTTAGCTCTCATCTCGTACCGGACAGTCTTTTGCGATCGCCTTTAATTGGATTCGACTTTAGTCCCATTCGTCTAGGAGGATTAAAAATTACTGATTTGCGACTTGTGGATACCTTTGGACAGGTTAATGTCGTGCTTGACACTAACAATCGCCGTGAGATTGTCACTAGCCAACCCCTAACACTGCCATCAGCTTTTGCTAATGTATTATCATCCCATCCCATCTACCTGCCACCCCGTTTAGCCCAACCCGCCCGCTTGAATTTTCGCTGGCTATCGGCCACTCGACCACAGGGGACTCGCAGCAGTCAACAAGATCAGGAAATGAATGATACCCTCGCCACCAAACCAATCTGTGGCTGGGTTTTGCCCAACAACTTAGATAACAGCCTGACTATTTATGATGATCAGGGCAATGCTCTAGTGATGATTGACCGCACCGCTACATTGCGCTCTATTCCGGGACATGATTACAGTGAGCAGGAAATTAAGGACATTATTGCTCGGACTAACCCCTATCTCAAGCAAATGGTCCGGTATCTGAAAGATCAAGGACCGGCATTTATGTCCGATTTCCTCACCACTGTCAATGCAGCCTTAGAAACCATTGACCCCGAAGGATTTGCTCAAAATAAAGCCATCTCCTTGCTCGTGTCGCGACCTTTAGCTCTAGTGCGCTCACGCATCAATCTAGATATCCAAGGCATACCGGCCGTTAGCCAGAACAGGATATCCTTCTCTAACGATCTTTTCTACAATAAATTCCGAACCACACAAGCTTTTGAAAAGGTCAAATTCCCCATCCGTATTGGTGAATATCGGCAGTTTAATGATAGTTTGGTGGGCTACTGGGTAGAAAAAGCCGATGGTACTTACACAGAAGACATTTTTTATGCTCCCCAAAGCTGCTATGTTCCTCACAAAAAGATCAAAACCCTGTTTGATGATGAAAAAGATCCCACCCCTGACACCCCCTTGAATCTGGAGCAAACCTTAGAGGAAAATACAGCCCAAACTCTAGTGATGTTAATCGACCCTCGTGGACAAGTGAACGCAACTTGTGGCATACTTCCTGCTAAGAGTATTTCTATTCCGCCGGAACAGTATTTACCTGCTTTACAAGCGATCGAAGTTACCTTTTTGGCGGCACCACTTCTGAGTGATATTAACCCAATCAATGATCTTGATCAGATCAAGCTTTCCCTTCCCGAAGTACCCAATTATGAATGGTCTTGGTTAGGAAAAGATGGTACTGTCTGGTCAAATCGTCCCCTAGTTCCCTTTGATTCTCAGTCCGTTTACTCCAGTCCACAAAAAATCTATGATGGCTGGCTAAAATTAACCAGAAAAACAGAAACTAATGAATGAAAACAAACAAATTTCCCTCGAATTAACTTTGGGGGAAGTCAACCAAGTTTTAGAAGCTTTGGGTACCATGCCTTACCGCCAAGTCTATCAACTGATTGGCAAAATCCAGAGACAAGGAGAATCCCAATTAGAGCAACCTGAATCAACAAATTCATTTGCTCAAGAAGTCCAAACCGTCAGCGAATAAAGCTCAACCACATACATCAATTTCTTTTTTTCCAAGGAGTAATTATCATGCTTAACAGAAGTCGCAGATCCATTAATTTTGACGAACTTTCTAGCCAAGAGCCTTTAAAGTTTCTGTTTTATTACCAAGAAAATGGCGAAGCAATTATTAGTAATACCATCTATTTAAAAGATGGTAATAAGCCCTTAAAGTTATATTTAAAGGTGTTTAATGACAGCAGCGATGTAGTTACATTTAAAGACCCCAAGTGTCGCTCTGAAGAATCAGAAGAATCAGTGGGGTATTATGAAGAAGCTAGTTCGAAAAACTGCCATTTTCACCTCCGTTTTGAAAAAGATTTAGGGCTCACTAATGAGATACAAATAGAACAAAGTTCAGACAGTGACCAGTGGCTATTCCGTTGTGACGAAGAAGAACACTTTTTTTCGATATATTTTCTTCACAAACAAGAACTAAAGTTGAGTCAGGATGGCAATATTACGATATGTTTTTTGAACCTGACAGCTAATAATCGCACTGTTAAAACCAGCAATGTTGAAGTGTTGTATGGTGGAAAGAAGCTAGTTTGGAAGGGACAAAACCAGAAACATATTGAGGATGAAATAAGCTCCAGAATCGCAATTTCTGTGATCAATCATCTCAGCAAAACAAAAATTCCCTTACAATTCCGGGTGTTAGGTTCTAATAAGATTCTCAACGATGGAACTACCAAAAACACTCTAATATTAAAAGTGATCAATTCCCCCTTGTCTAATAATGAAAGAGAGATTCTCTTATTAGACCAAAGTTCAAAGTTTATTGTCAGCTTTGAGCAAGGGGATCATCCAGACGCACTGGTGGCAGGAACTGGCCAGTTAAACGCCGTTCAAATCGCAGTAGGAGATACCAATTCTTGGGCATCAGAACATACGGCGAATACCCCTCAGTGGAGTTTTACACCCACGATAAGCCAATTAATAGCAGGACAGGGAATCGAGCTAACAATTAGCAATTTAGTGACCAGCAGTGCTTCTGGACTAGCTTGTATATATATTGACTATCAAAACATTGGTAGCTATCCCGATGGTCGGCTAGTTATACCCATCGAAAAAACGCCACTTTTGTATAGTGGGGAGAATGTTGGCATCGGTATTAATAATCCCCAAGCTAAACTTCATGTGAATGGTGGGGATGCGGTTATTAGTGGTAAGGTCGGTATTGGTACTACAACTCCCACAGCTAAACTTCATGTGAATGGTGGGGATGCGGTTATTAGTGGTAAGGTCGGTATTGGTACTACAACTCCCACAGCTAAACTTCATGTGAATGGTGGGAATGCGGTTATTAGTGGTAAGGTCGGTATTGGTACTACGAATCCTAACATTCATCTAGCAATTGGTGATAATGACACTGGGCTACATTTAGAGGACTCTCAAAACCTGAGCCTCATGGTAAAAGGTAAACAACGAGTGGCAATGCCTGATGGTAAGCCTGTTGTCATCTCTGGTGGGTTGGCAGTGGGTCGTGATAGCACATCGATTGAGCGAATATTGTGTGGCAAAGTCGTTGTCAGAGAAGATATAAAGCCGATGTACCCGGACGTCTACGTCAGAGAAGATATAACAGCAATTCTCATTTTGAAAAAAAATCAGATAAAATTCTCTTATTTAAATAGAGAACTTGTGTAGAAGCATTATTTTTTGACAGATAATTATTATCCAACGCTGGAGATAGACAGG
>SFBL01000067.1 GCA_007095785.1 Microcystis aeruginosa Ma_SC_T_19800800_S464 | reverse complement strand
CCCCCAACCCCCAACCCCTAACCCCCATCAATACGGCGCTGCTGACATAATTCGATCGCTAATCGGATCGCCGCTTGCATACTCTGGGGTCTAGCGATGCCAAGACCGGCGATATCAAAAGCCGTCCCGTGGTCTGGAGAGGTGCGAACAAAAGGTAAACCGATGGTAGTATTAACAGCACAGTCAAAAGCCATTAATTTGACGGGAATTAGGCCCTGATCGTGGTATAATGCCAGATATGCGTCGGCGGGTTGCCCTGCACCGCTAAACCAAGCGCGTCCAGGTTCCACCCAAAGGGTATCGGGGGGGACAAGGCCGATTAATTGGGTTTGCGGGTATTTTTGTCCCATTGACTCTAGCCAAGGCTGTAACCAGTCCTTTTCTTCCCTTCCCAGTTTTCCACCTTCGCCACTGTGGGGATTAAGGCCGGATATGGCGATTTTTGAGCGATCGATGCCGAAATCTAGCTTTAAAGACTCGATCAATAGGTCTAGTTTTCGGGTCATCAGATCGGGGTTAAGAGCATCGGGAACTTCTCGCAGGGGTATGTGGGTAGTGGCGAGGAGAGTGCGTAAGTTATAGCTGGTGTGAGGGGATTTAGCGACGAATAGCATCCCATAACGGTTAATTCCCGCCATGGTGGCTAAAACCTCCGTTTGACCGGGGAAATCATAACCGGCCAACTGCCAACAGGATTTGGCAATCGGACCGGTAACAATACCGTCAAATTCGCCCTTGAGGGTGCGTTTTATGGCTTCTTGCAGGTAAAGAAAGCTGATTTCACCACTGTGGGCATTCCCACGCCCGAAAACAATTTTTTCTTGATTGTAGGGCAAATCGATCAGAGAAAAGCGATCGAGAAGATGGGGATCGTGATAGGCTTTTTCGAGAAGCGTTCTGGTGCCGATTAGAGTAATCTGACAACCAGACGAGATTGGGGAATCGGCGATCGCTTTTAACACCACTTCAGGGCCGATTCCGGCGGGATCACCGACGGGGATAACTAGACGGGGAATAAAAGAGGCGGATTCCATAAATTTTGGCCGTCAATATTGCTAATTCTCCCGATTAATCTCATCGTTGATAATTATCAGGAGGGAATAAATCAGTAAACAATTTTCAGTTTACCTAAAATGTCGGATGAATGCCCCCGCTAAATTTTTTGACAAGACATCAACCTTTGCGGGGGATGAAATCCGACCAGGATATTGACTGCGAAGCACGATTTTAATTCTACCATTTGTAGGTAAACTGTGTTATACTTAATTGATCCAGGGTCGAGGATTAATCAATGCTAGTCGTAGAAGCCAAGCTAAAAAACGGGACACCAGAACAATATCACCGGCTTGATGAAGCAATTAGAACATCTCAGTTTGTGCGTAACTCTTGTGTTCGTTATTGGATGGACAATAAGGGAACAACCCGGAATGATCTTCAAAAGCTTTGTGCGGTACTAGCTAACAATAAAGAGACACCATGGGTTAATAAATTAAACTCTCAAGCTCGTCAATCGGCTGCTGATAGAGCCTGGCAATCAATTAATAGGTTTTACCAGAATTGTCATGCTAAGATACCGGGGAAAAAGGGTTTTCCTCGGTTTAAAAAGCATAGCCGTTCGGTTGAGTATAAACTAACAGGCTACAAACTATCTGATGATAGACGTAAAATCAAGTTCACTGATGGTTTTAAAGCAGGAGAATTTGATTTATGGTGTAGTCAAAAGACCTTAGTTTATTATTCAGAACAACAGATTAAACGGGTAAGAGTTGTGAGACGTGCCGATGGTTATTATTGCCAGTTTTTGATTGACGTAGAACGGCAAGAATACCATAAACCAACGGGACAAATAACAGGAATTGACTTAGGGTTAAAGGAATTTTATACCGACGCTCAAGGCAATATAGTAGAGAATCCACGTTATTTAAGAAAGTCAGAAAAACGACTAAAAAAAGCACAACGACGATTATCCAAAAAGTTTCGTAAAGGAAAGAAACAGTCTAACAACTATCACAAGCAACGGATAAAAGTGGCTAGGCTTCATCTTAAGGTGTCAAGACAACGTAAAGACAAAGCAATTAAAGACGCTTTGGCGTTAGTCCAGTCTAATGATTTGGTAGTCTATGAAGCTTTAAAGGTAAGAAACTTAGTCAAAAACCGTAAACTTGCCAAGTCGATTAGTGATGCTTCTTGGTATCAATTCACTGAATGGTTGAATTATTTTGCCAAGATTTATCGGATTGTTTGTGTTGCTGTACCACCACATTTCACGACTCAAGATTGTTCAGTTTGTGGGACGAGAGTTCAAAAAACATTAAGCACTAGAACTCATCAATGTCCCAATTGTCAAACAGTCTTAGATAGGGATCATAATGCAGCAATCAACATTCTTAAAAAAGGGTTGCAATATTTGGGAAATCATCTCAACGGTACTGTTGGGCAAACAGAAACCGACCCAAACGCCTTGGGAGAGTCCGACCTCTGGGTTTTCAGTGGAGACATTGAGAATCTAAGTTGTCTCGTTGAACAAGGAATTTCTAACAGCGATGTGGAAAGAATCCCCCGTCACAGCGTAGCTTGACGGTGGGAGTATGTCAATGTAATCTCATGGCGATAGATAGTAACTTTAGGCAAATTAAATTTTTTAACTTTTCTGTTTTCTTATTGCCCAAATTAGCCAGATTGTTGTAAGCTTATGACCCAACTACAACCCGATATATTCGTTAACAATCGTCCCGATACCGATGGAGACGAGGAAGAAGACTACTTCGATTATTTTTATGATGAACCGGGTAGTGAACCGGGGACATTAATTATCGAACCGGATGCCAAACCCTCGCGGATTATTTTAATCGACTACGATGAAGATAACGCCATTCGCAAGGTGGATATTACTCCCAATGCTTGCGCCCCCTATATTGGCACAAATACCGTGTCTTGGATGGATATTCAAGGGTTAGGGAGTGAGACGGTTTTAAAACAAGTAGGGGAAATTTTTAATCTGCATCCTTTGTTATTAGAAGATGTGGTTAATGTACCCCAGCGTCCCAAGTTAGAAGATTATAACAATCAATTGTTAGTGATTTCTCAGATGGTGCGACTGAAAGAAGATGAAAGCGGTTTTGATACAGAACAGGTGAGTTTTGTCTTGGGAAAACGCTATCTTTTAAGTTTTCAAGAGGAGGAATTACAGGACTGTTTTGAGATAGTCAGAGATCGAATTCGCACTTCCCAGGGACGAGTACGGAAATCGGGGGCGGATTATTTAACCTATTTATTATTAGATACGATTATCGATGGTTATTTTCCCGTGGTAGAACACTACGAAGATCGGATTGAAGCCTTGGAAGATATGATCATTAGTGATCCCGATCGAGATACAATGCAGGAAATCTATGATGTCCGTCGGGAATTATTGGCACTGCGGCGCTTAATTTGGCCGATGCGAAATGTCCTACATTTACTGATGCGTGACCATCATGGTATAGTCAGTGATGAAGTACAAATTTATTTTCGGGATTCCTACGATCACGTCATTCAAATTCTGGAAATTATCGAAGCTTATCGAGAATTAGCGGCGAGTTTGATGGATGTTTATATGTCCACTATGGGCAATAAATTAAACGAAATTATGAAGTTTTTAACCGTAATTTCGACGATTTTTATTCCCTTAACTTTTATCGTTGGTGTCTATGGCATGAACTTCGAGAATATGCCAGAATTAAAAGGAGAATGGAGTTATTTCCTTGTCTGGTTAGTCATGTTAGCCGTAGCGGGGGGCTTGATTTTTTACTTCTGGCGCAAAGGTTGGTTTAAACCAATTTATTCCCTGAAAGAGGAAGGAAAAAGTTAGTTAACGAAGGCGGTCGGCAGGAGACAGGAGATTATTTCTATTTATTCTTCCGACACCCTACACCCCGCTCCCCCATCACCCCACACCCCACACCCCACACCCCACACCCCACACCCTACCCCGACGACAAACTTTTTCGACAAACCCTAATTATTCGACCACAAAGGCGAGGATTTGGCCTTGGTAACTGCCGAAGCGAATCTGTAAACCGGACTCGAGGGGAACTTCTTGGTTATGAACCTGCTTCCACTGGCCATCTTGGTAGATAAAAGTACCAAAACGGGAGAAATCTTCGAGAAAGTATTGATAGTCTGAATGATCGGGTTTTTTTCGGCAAATTATCCGACAATGGTTTTTACTAACCCATTTTTCAGCAATCTGTAGATCATTTTCCATGTCCCGTCCTATATTCATGCCACCACCACGGATTGACCATTTTCTTTCGGGACGATCGAGATAGTATAAGAAAGCGGCGGGCATGGTTCTGGAGATATTGGGCATAACCGTCGGTGATTGAGTCTCATCAAGGGTTTGCAGCAATTGCCCGTCGAATTCCGGGTGCATATAGAGAATCGGCAAAGTCCAAGCGGGTTGATTGTACTTGTAGAGGGTTAATAACTGCTGCCTGGCGATGCGAACGGCCTGATCGATAGGGACTCTCGGACCGGAAAACAACTTGGACATCTGCGCTTCTTTGTCTTTGAACCCGAAGAGGGTGCGGGTAAAAACTTCGATAAAACTCAAGGCCTCGCGATCTGCGATCGCATCTCGCATAGCCAAAACTGCGGGAACGCCGTGGTGAATCAAGACTTCCGCCAGACTGCTGCGGGGAATCATCTCCTGACCGGATTTAGCGGGATAAGCCCCCCAACAGGCATTAAAAACCGTTAAAATGACCTGATTTCTCACCAAAGCTTGGGCTAACTCCGTCCCATTTAGCTGTTCCCCCAGCCGCAGAAATAAGGAACCACCATTGGGGGCGGCCATTCCGTGACCGGCGTAGAAAAAAGCTTGATATTTACCCGTATCCAAGGCCTTGGTCAGTTCTTCGGCCTCCGGTCGAATTAAGGTATCGACTTTGACTTTCACTCCCCAATTCTGGAGGGAACTACTGCCCCCAGGGGAGATGGCCCGGATGAGATTGGTGGCCTCGGATTCCAGTGCCTGGTCGGGATTAGTTTCTCCACCGGTATTAATGGCGGTGAGGCTGAGGGAACTAGCGGCGGTTTTAATCTGTTTTTCGCCGATAACTAAGAGAATATTGAGACTATTACTCGGTTTGATCGGTGGCAGTGGTTCCACGTCGCTGGTGGTGCGGCTAAAGAGTATATTCGGATGCAGAGATATGGCCTGTTTACCTGCTTGCTGCATAATTTCCCAGGGAAGCAGAATTAGATAGGGGTTGCGACATTCCAAGCGAATTCGCAGGGGCTGATTTTTGCCGAGGGCGATTCCCTGACTTTGGGCGAAACTTTGACTAATTGATGCTTGAAATAACCATTGCCAGAGACTAATACCTAGTTTCTGCATCAATTGACCGCCATAACTGCCGCCTTCTCCCGAAAGAGTCAGTTTAGGTCGAGAATTTCCCTCTAATTGCTCTAACATCGGCAAGGTCGGCATTTTTTGCAGACAGAACATTTCCTGCCATGCCATCCATTCCGTGGTTAGACTCCCGGTCCATTCACAGTCATGATGCACATATCCCCCCGGTAGGGGTGCTTTCGTCACCCAACGGGCGAAATGATTACTCGTGGCTAAACTAGAGATCGCTAAATTTAGACTAGGGATGGCATCATCGGTCATTGTGGTTATTGAGAAGTTTGAAGTCTATAGAATCTTATTCTAGAGGATTTCTGAAAGGCGAGAAAGAGTATTAAGTCACCAATAAACAACAAAGTTCAATAATTTTGGTTTGCAAAGTTGCCAAAGGTTCTGCACCCCGCTTGAGACGATATTCTAATTCGAGAAGTATGGGCAAGGTGGCCAGAAGTTGCTTAGAAGAAAAGGATTGTATCTCTTTGCGAATGAAATACAGTCGCTTGGGATTGGCAATTTCGGCGGCGGCGGCGATATTTTTCTCGTCTTTTTCTCCTTCTTCAATTTTTAATTTTACTATTGCCCAAGTGCGAAATTGACCCACTAGGGTGGCAGTGATACCTAGAGGGTTCTCGTTACGATTTAATAATTCATTGACTAATTCGAGGGCCTTGCCTGTCTCCCGTTTTAAAATCGCACTGGCTAACTGTAAGCTGCTTTGATTGCTGGCATTGACTAAGCTTAAAATGTCCTTTTTGTCAATAGTTCCCGCCGAATTATTTTTAAATAAACGCAGTTTTTCTAACTCCATCCACAGCAAGCGGCTGTTATTTCCCACTGATTCAGCTAAGAGTTCGATCGCATCGGGGGTTAATTTTACTCCCACTTCTTTGGCAATTTCCCTAACTCTTTGGGCAATTTCCTCGACTTTCCAAGGCGGAATTAGTTCAAATTCTTTAACCTCTGCCTGATTTTGGATAAACTTACTCGATTTTAAGCGGGAGTCGGGTTTTTTGGCACTGGTTAATAACAGATAGGAATTTTCGGGTAAATTGGGCAAAGTGCGCTGTAATTCCTGGAAAATATCCTCGGAACATTGTTGACAAATAACCGTATCGGCTAACCAAACTAAACGATTTCCCATGCCGAAAACTGGAGTCATCGCTTGATTGAGGGCCTCGATAATTGCTTCATTGCGATCACCATTAATTTTATCATAATTAAACTGTATCCAATTGGGATCGAGAAGTTTTGTTTGCAGATTTTTCACCGCTTGGTTAATAGCAAATTCATCTTCTCCCCAATAAAATATTGTCGGCATAAGTTTCGATTTTGATAATTTAAGACAACCTTGCTCATCAAGAGGAAGTATGACAAGTATGACGGGATTTGGCATCATCTCTAGACCACCAGCTACTGTTCCTGCGTTCTGGCCGTTCCTAAAACTGGAGACTTCGCACCTCATAATTAAGATAACTGCTATCAACTAGCTGTCGGGTTTAAGTAAATCATAGCAAAAGTTAAATTCTTAACTTTAAAAACCCTTGAGCGGATTTATTAAAATATCTTACAAAAAAAGCTTTTTGAGCTAAAATCTGTTAACTTGTGCAGAAGATGCTAATTGATCTAGGGGAGAATCCCCTCTATTTTATGTTCAATAACCACCTGAAAAAATCTCTGTCTGTCACCAGTTTTGTCATTCTTTCCTTTTGCGTCCCCACCGCCGCCAATGCCTTTAGCCAGGCATTTGTTTTTGGGGATAGTCTCTCCGATGCTGGGCGATTGTTTATTGCCTCTGGAGGAATCATCCCCGAGCCTCCCTACGACCAAAGATTTTCTAATGGTATAGTTTGGGTAGAATATCTGCAAACAGCCCTAGGAATCACCCCCACTCTACAGACAAATTTTGCTATCGCCGGGGCCACTACTGGCAATGCTAACACGGTGAACCCCCTCTTGCCCGGCATTGAACAACAAGTAGGCGGTTTCTTGTTGACAAATCCAGTCGTAGATTCTGATGCTTTATATATTGTCTTTGGTGGTGCGAATGATTATCTTGGTAATCAGCCAATTAATGTGAGTGATTCCGTTGACAATATCGGCGATTATATTATTGATCTTTACAATGCTGGTGCTAGAAATTTTCTCATTCCCAATTTACCAGATTTAGGGCAATCACCCGCCACCCTATCAACTCCTAACTCTAGCAATCTTAGTCTAATCACCCAATCTCATAATGGCTTACTAGCCTTCACTCTGAGTGGTTTATCTCAAAATATCCCCAGTATTAAAATTACTTCTCTTGACATTTTTTCCCTGTTTGCCGATGCTCGCAATCGTCCCAGTGAGTATGGGTTTACTAATATTGATAAAGCTTGTTTAAGCACCATTCAAGACGGAATTCCCGTGCAACCTATCGAAGTTTGTCCTAATCCGAATCAGTACCTTTTTTGGGATAGTATTCATCCCACCACCCGCAGTCATCAATTAATCAGTCAATTGGCACTAAAAGCATTAGGAGTTCCCGAACCTAGTAGCACTTGGGGATTATTGGGTTTAGGCTTAATTGCTGCGGGATTGAGTTTAATTAAAAAACCTTAGTTAGGATTAAATAAATTAGGCATAATCCTCGGAATAATTGTCTTAATTTTTACTATTTTATCCTACTTACAGCGTTGCTCGTCAAGGTGAAGTATAAATTAAACCTTGCTGAAGTAAGGATTTCATTCGCAAAAACGCAACTCATCTATCGGAGAAACGCTGTATTTTGCCAGATTTTTATCCTAATTGCTAAAGATAATACTTTATCTGTGTGTTCATCAAGGGTTCCTAATTTCTCTTTGCTTGTTAAAGACCAAAACTTAATCATTTGATCCGAAAGCTTGTTTAATCTCACCAGCACAAGCAGCAGAGGATAAACCCAGAATTTCCTAATATTAACTATGGCTATTCATCAACAGAGGTAAAGACGATCTGACTCGATAATTTCCCAAATTAATCAAAAAATAGACTCGATCGACCCCAAATAACGCACAATAAAAAAGGAAATGTCAAAGGAGAATCGCAAATGTTGCCCTATATCCTAGCGGTCGTGGTGGGATTAAGTAGTCTGTACCTCCTCACCACCGCTTTTATCGCTCCCGATCGCCACCGTCAAGATGATTTTCTCTGGAGTGCGGTAGGATTATTCTATGCCCTTGTCCTCTGGTTGTGCGCGGGAAGGATTACAGGCGCTATCCTCCTCGGACAAGCTGCCGCGACCATATTATTTATTGCTTTCGCTTGGCAAACTCTCAAACTCAGACAAGCACTTTTTTATCCCGACAAACCAGTTAAATTATTTACTATTGTCGGTTGGTTAGGCAATCGTCTAGGGAAAGTTACTCCCTCTCAATCCCCCAAAACTAAAGCTAAACCTGAGAAAGTAGCGGCAAAAGTCAAAGAAACGGTTAAGGAAACGGTTGCCCCCGTTGCCGAAACAGCGGCAGCTATCGGGGAAATTATTACAGAATCAGTGACAGAAATTGGGGAAAAAGCTCAAGAAACGGTTGCCCCCGTTGCCGAAAAAACCGCAGCTATTGGGGAAATTATTACAGAATCAGTGACAGAAATTGAGGAAAAAGCCGCAGAAATTATTGATGATGGGGAAACTTTCGATGATTTTGATTTTGATTTGGCAACGGAAGAGATCAACCCTGCCGAAAATACCCCAGAAATTGCCCCGACTGAACCTGTCACAACTGTTGAAGTCGAAACTATTGCTGTTAGCGAAACGGTGATTATTGAAGTTACCGGGGAAGATTTGCCCCAAGGGGAAATTATCGGAGAAGATAATCTCCCAGAAACTCGATCAAAAAGGGAAGAAAATCCCCCCCTATCGGATTAAAATTTAAGATTATTTAGCGGGTGGGTTAGGCAATAATTACTCAAGAAATTAACTAATTAATTTAACCTTCACCCCCCACCCAATCCAACCAAGTTTAAAAGGTGAATGGTTTTATTTTCCTAGTACACAGGGATAGAGCTTCTCGTTTTTCGGGACGAGTCCTGAGATAATCTTCTAACCAAAGACAACCTCGATCGAGCAATTTTTGTAAATAATTATATTCTGTTTCTAAGGGCCATCGATGCTTTTGACCATCCCTAGCAATAATCACAATCTCTTGACCATCAGGACTAAAAGTGATCCCATAGACGATATCTTCTTCTATTTTAAACTCGGAGCGCAAATTTCCGTCCATGTCCCAGCGTCTAGCTGTACCATCCCTTGAAATAGCAGCGATTTTTTCACCATCGGGACTAAAACTAACTCCATAAACGGGAAAAGAATCGGTTTTAATCTCCTTTAAAAGATTGCCCTGCAAATCCCAAATTTTAATCTTTCCCCGAGTAGCGGTAGCAATTTTTTGGTCATCGGGAGAAAACACCAAATCATAGATAATACTATCATCAGCTGTCCAAGAATTAACTAATTGAGTCCGATGATTATTTAAGTGCCAGTATCGAACTTTTCCATCGCTTGTTCCCGTGATTATTGCTGTTCCCTCTCCATTAAAAGCAAGACTATAAATCGGTACTTGACTAGCGGTAAATTCTTGAAGCATTGTTCCTTTTTGACTCCAGATTTGGACTTTTCCATTTCTTCCTGTAATCCCTATCTGATTACTATCGGGATGAAAAGCTATACTATAGATTGAGCGCATTTTTGTGGCAAATTCTCTAATTTTTTTACCTTGTGAATCGAGTAAAGTAATCTGACCATCTTTATTAGCAATAGCGATAATATTGCCCAGTAAATTAATGCTAACACTGGTATTATCGGCCCTAGTTTGATTTAAATTGTTCAGTTGCCAAATTTTAGCCGTTTCATCACTCGATCCAGTTACCACCTCTTTTCCATCTTGACTAAATACAGCAGTAAAAACTGATTCTTGATGTCCTCTCAGAGTAGTTATTTCTTCTCCTTGCAGTCCCCAAATTTTAGCACTACCGTCACTAGATGCAGTAATTAAAAACTGGCCATCAGGACTAAAATTAACACTGTTGACAAAATCTTGATGTCCCTGGAAAGTAGCTCTTAAATTTCCCTGTAAATCCCAGATTTTAGCAGTTTTATCTGCGGCTGCCCCGGCAATTTTTTGACCGTCGGGACTAAAATTAACACTATAAAAAGCCCCAATATTATCTTGACCTAAACTCAAGATAATTTTACCTGATAAATCCCAGATTTTAATCGTACCGTCCCGGGAAGCGGTGGCAATTTTTTGACCATCGGGACTAAAACTAGCTGCATCTATCGATCTTTTATGTCCCTTAAATACCTGTAAAGTTTCACCTGATAAATTCCATAATCTAGCGGTTTTATCCCTGGAAGTAGTTACAATTTTTTGACCATCGTGACTAAAACTAACACTATAAACTGATTCTTGATGGTCAGGATAGGTGACTAAATTTTGCCCTTGCAAGTTCCAAATTTTGGCGGTTTTATCTTCGGAAGCAGTAGCGATTTTTTGACCATCGGGACTAAAACTAACACTATAAACTGCACCTTGATGACCTGTCAAAGTTTGAATATTCTCACCTTTTTGATTCCAAATTTTTACCGTTCCATCTTGAGAAGCAGTGGCAATTTTTTGACGATCAGGACTAATACTAACACTATAAATAGTTCCCTGATGTCCTTGCAGTTGGTTTTTTTCTTGAATACGATCTAAAATTTGTTGTAGGGTAATAATTGGACTGGTAGCAGGATATTTACTCAAGGGTTGCCCATCAGTAACGATATTTTTTAAACTATTTACTGCTTGCATGGCCGCAATTAAAGATTCTAGTTGTTCAAATTGAAATTGTTGCCAATAACTATCACCCTTGCGCTGTAATTGAATACCTAGTTGAGCGGTTTCTACTTGCTGCCATGCTTGTTTTACCTGAATAAAAGCTAAGAAAGAACCCAAAAGAGAAGCAATTAAAATTACCGAGCCAATTTGAATTCTTTTCGTAGCTTTTTGGTGAGCAATTGCTAGAATTTTATTAGCTTGTCTCTGAGTTTCTAAGCTAATTTCTGCCTCTCTTTTATCGAGATTTTGACTAGCAGTTAAAAACTGATAATCAAGATTACTTAAGCTTTTACCCTGGGACCAATCGAGGGCATTATTTAAAGCTTTTCCGCGTAAAAGCCGCGATTCATCGGTATAATTAGACTGTTGCCAAGCGGCGATCGCTTCTGAGTAGGGACGCAATTGCTCTAATTGTTTTTCCACCCAATTGAGATTAAATATTTCTCGATAAATAGGATTATAAACTACTAACTGATTACCCTTTTTTACCAGTAATCCTGATAACCTTAATTCCCCTTGTTCTGGACTATCATCGTAGGGAATTGATCCCTTTTCTAAAATTTGTTGATAGATACCTAACAAACGACCCGCTTTATCTTGATTTCTTAACAAGCGATCGGCAATAGTTCGCAGATGAACCGGTTCATCTTGAGATTCCCAATTATTAATAATTCTCTCTTTGATCAGCGTCTCAATATCTAAATTATTTTCCCGCAATAGCTGACAGATTTTCTGGGTTAAAAATGGCTGTCCTCCCGTCCAAAAAATAACTTTTTCTAAGCAGTCGGGTTGATAATTACTTTGACTGGATAATCCTGCGGCTAAAGGAGCAATTTCTGCCAGATTAAATCCCGTTAATTCGATCGCCTGGCCGATATTAAAAGACGTTTGGGTCTTTTCGCGAATTAAATCTGCTGGGGTAGCAACACCGAATAAAGCAAAAGTAATTCTTTCATACTGGTCATTTTCCGCTCTTTGGTTATAACAATAACGAATCAGGGAAAAAAAGTCATCTAGAGAAAACTGTAAACTAAGAATTTTATCGATCTCATCGATAAAAATATATATTTTCTCTCCCCGACAATAAACCAATAAAACTTCCTCGATAAATTGTCCCAAACGCTGCACGGGGGGTAAATCCTCTCGCTCACGCAACCAGGATTTAAGATTAATTTTTCCCGTCAGATTAAATCCTAAAAACAAACGGGTAATCACGCCGTTATACCATTGGGATAAATTATCATTACTACCAATGCCGGTTATATCTACGGACGCGCAATCCATGCCCAATTGCTGTAAGATATGAGTCACTCGTACCCTTAAACTGGATTTGCCCATCTGACGACAGTTGAAAACGTAGCAAAATTGACCATTTTTCAACGCGGTTAACAGTTCTCGATCGGCATTTCTCTCGATATAGGTAGGATGGTTATAGGCAAGACTACCCCCGACACGATATTGATAATTCATTATCCTTAAACAAAATTATTTCAATGTCACCAACGGAAATAAAATAGACAATTGTGATTTAGATATCTATAATGCAAGGATAATCGCTATTGACAACCTATCCCCAAGGCAATTATGAAGAAAACCTTTTTCACCTCCATCGCCGTTAGTGCCACCCTCGTCAGTGGCATTGTTTTAGGTACTCTTGATGCTGGCAGTGCCTCCGCTTGTGCTTTCGCTAAAGGTAAAAGCATTTTTGGCAGCAATAACACCCTCCCTGTGGATGCTAACAAACTTATTTTAGGGGTTGCCGCCGCTACAGGAGCAATCACCGTAGCTGGTGTTTTAACCTACCGTCGTTTTCACCCTGGGCAGCCTCCTGAAGATGCCACCGCTAACCTGCCGGCGGTATTTCCTATCCCCATTCCCCCCGCAGCTTTAAACGCGGCAGTGGAGGCGGAAGAAGCGGCAGAAACCAGCAAAATCTCCTAAAAATCCCCTAGATTTCCTCAAAAAAGGTGTTGGCATCCCCGCAGATTTCCAGCTAGGCAACACCTTTTTCTACCTAATTGTGTCCCAGTTATCAGAATTTTCAGCGATTTTTAAGTTATGTTAAAAGGTGCAACCCTACCACCAGAGGTAAAGATGGGCAACTCTACCACATTTTCCGATACCCCACTTCACAAAGATCATCATACTTGGGAGCATTTAAAACAAGCCATCGCCGCTAGTTCCGGGTTTCGGCGTTGGCAGCAAGAACAACTAGAATCAGGTAAAAATAGAGACGATGCTGATGCTCGCATTTGTTCCTATCTACGGGAAACTTTAGAAACTTTAGCCTACTAGATTGATGCTCCCCAGCTATGACGGCATGGGGACTTTTTTGTCCGTTTCAGCTAATTTGCGGGCCTTATTTTCTGCGCGCCTCGTAACCCAATAACCAGACAAAAGCGACAATTAAAGGCAGGAAATAATAAATAGCTCGATAGGCGATTAAGGAACCTAAAAGCTCGGCATTAGATACATATTCTGGTCGTAATCTCAGCATGATAAACTCAAAAACACCTATTCCCCCCGGCACGTTACTTAATACCCCTGCTGTCATGGCAAATACATAGAGACCGAAAAATTCTAAAAAAGAAGTATTGTAGTTGCCTGGGAGAAGAAGATATAGAACTCTAGCGGCTAATATCCAATCAATAAAAGTCACCAAAATCAAAGCTAGAGAAAGATTCCAAGAGGGTAAATAGATATTTTCTTGGCCGATTCTTAGGGGTTTTTTATAGGTGAGAGTCAAGAAAAAATATTCCGTAACCAGCAATAAAAAAATTATTCCTAAAGGTTTAGTAGTTAAAAAAGGTAATTTTAAAAGTTGAGGAATCCGTTGGGGATTGAGGAGGAAACTTACACCACCAATGCCTAACATTCCCAACCAAAAGCTTAAATGGGTAAAAGTGATAACTTTGGCAATATCCACCACCCCCACCCCCGCAGGAGTATAGAAACGATAACGGATCGCTGTCCCAGAAAATAAGGTTAAACCAATGGTATTACCAAAAGCATAACTGATAAAAGCAGTACGGATAATAGTGCCTAAAGCTAAGGGATGATTGATATAATAAAAACCTAGGCGGTCATAACCCGTCATCGACAAATAACCCAAGGCCATGCAAAAAATAGCTTCTAGCTTACGACTTGTGGTAATATGATTTAAACTGGCCAAGAGTTGGGCAAAAGTGTAGTGTTTAAATTCTTGACTAATTGCCCAGACCGCTAGAATAAATAAACTTAAAGAGAGGATAATCGGAGCAAAACGCAGAATTTTTTTATACATCTTACTTTTTACGAATTACTTTTAACTAATTAAAATTCATGAAAAGATCAAAGCTAGATTTAGCTAAACGTTTAAATCGCTCCAGGAAAAAGAAATATAATCAATTGCTGCTCCCCTGCTTATATTTAACAATTATTCTGGGTTTATCTTATCTAGTTTACCTCAATCTGCCTTGGTCTTTCCATCTTTTTATGCGTTGGGTGACTAAAGGGGGTGATTTAGACAAAATTCCTGCCAAATTTTATGCAGAACTTAATCAATTGTGTTTGAGGGCAGATAGTGCGGGGGAAGTAAAAACGAGAAACTATATAGAACATACAGAAATTGCCGAATCTCTCGGTACATTTAGATGTACTTTAGTTAATGGTGGTCAACAGTGGTTAATAGAAGATTATAAATCTTTTAGTTCTGCCGATGAAGCGATTTTAGGCACTCAGTTAGCGGTTTTTATCGCCGAGATTTTAGGAACGGATTATAGTTATAACATTCGTGCTTATATTCCCAATACTAAGTATCAAGTAACTCCTGAAAACAAATCCTAGACTAAGGATGGGTGCAGAACCCATCCTTAGAAAAAAATTAGTTTTCCGATACGGGTTTCGGTCGGGAAGGCCTAGGAACGGTAGATTGTCCGGGGGTAAAAGGTCGCTTTTCTCCTTCCCCTTCTGGTCGAGAATATCTATCGACCGAGGGATAACGATTTTTATCAAAAGGCTTTTTAAAACCCCCCTTACCCATGGGTTTTTTCTTACTGGCAAAACCGAGGTCTAAACCTTCCAAAATAGTTAAGGCATCTCCTTTCAGTTGTACCTGAAAATCCCAAAAACGACTGATCGGTTTACCTGGTAAAGTGCCGCGCAATTTTAGTTTAAAAAACTTGGGTTTCTCCGCTTCAGTTTTGGGCATTTGTCGGATTTTGACCACTACCGCTTGATTTTCCCGTTCAGTAAAGATGACTTCACCTCGAATTGAAAAATAACCCGGGGTAGAAGCGAGGAGCGGTTCTATCTCCTGATCATCCTCTTTTTTCAGGGTTGCCGGCTCCCAAACACCGACAATCTGAACATGAAGGGCATCATTTTCCTGACGGGTGCGGGGATAAACCACCCAAAGATGGGGTTTTTCCAGATCGAGATGATTTTTCACCAAACTGATCACCCGACCGAGAATCACAGAATCGATCAGAGTACCATCGGCAGTTAAAATATTGCCTTTAGTTAATTGTTCCTCCGATTGCTGATAATGGCCATAGACGAGACCGATCGCCCGATACTGCCGCAGATGACTGGGAGGGGGGATCGGTTGTTGACGTTTGACTTCTGCGGGGGTGGCTGACTCTACGGCTAAATCAGCCTCAGTATGGGGGGATTTAACGGGGACTTCCTGAAGTTCCACTTCAGGAGTCGGGGGGGTTTTCGGTGATTCGGTAAACCGATTCCCAGGACGATTCATATCACACTCCTAGCGGCGGAGACACATAGTAAATTAGTAATCAAGCAAGTCAAAAGCGCGATCTGGGGGGTTACAATAACCCTCTAGGGCGAATCTACTGGCATCTAATATATTAAGAACCATGATCTTCTGACTGTCAACCTTGTCAAAACCCTTTTGAGTCTTGACTGTCTGCCCATTGTACTCATTGACACTCCCATCGCGCTCATGCGAGGGATTCTTGGTTCAACGAGTCCACTTAAACTAGATACCTTGCGTTATCCAACCCAGAGGTGGTTCTCTCCCCAAGCATTACTTTTCGTATGCCCTACGATAGTCCCCCCTTGCCTCCCCCCCCCTGCCCCCGACATCGGGGGGGGTTGGGGGGGCAAGGGGGGTACAAAATTTGCTTGAATTGAAACGTTAGCTTCAAATACTGCTTTGTCTAGTTCCTGTAAAGATTTTACATCACGAGCGGGTGAGAAACTAGAACTATTGAGTAGAACCCCATATCTTTAATTGTCAAGGTGCAGATAGCGTAGTGATTAGACTACATGGGTTTTTAAAGCGGTTGATTACCCTATCCGCTATACTCATATAGTAGCTATTTAGCCTAAGTAGGTCAAGACCCTTAAAAGAAGAAGTTATTCGAGATTTTTTCAGGAGACTGGACGCTTATTTTTAACCGTGCTTCGTATTATTGAGCCTTGACATTGAAGCCCCTCGAAATGTGTCGAAGTGCTGTTTTGTATTGGCGCTTGGTTTCATCCCGTCGCACTAAGCGCTTCGGGTCTTCACCCCGACATTTGAGATAAAGAGCGGCGAATTTGATCGATCCCCTCATCAAATCTCCAGATTTCCATAACATTTTCCTGTCTGTCCCCTTGCACCCAGTCTATGAAAGCCTCTCTCTCTAACCGTCGTTGGCTGTCCATCGGTCTCGTCCTGATGTTATTTGCCTTGTTGTCCTTCTCGATCATGCCGCTATTGACTTCTATTCTCCAGAGTCAGCACTCCTCGGGCCAGAGTCATCTGTCCGCAGTGGAACAAGAGAAATTGGCCAGTCAAGCACTGGGTTATCAGATGGTTTTAGAGCGTGAACCCGATAATCAGGCGGCTTTGCGGGGATTATTAGATACTCGCCTACAACAGGGGGATTTAAGGCAAGCGATCGAACCTTTAGAAAAATTAGCGCAACTTAACCCCCAACAATCCGATTATCTACTACTTTTGGCAGAAGCGAAACAGCAAATAGAGGATTATGCAGGAGCCACAGGCAGTTATCGCGCTCTTTTAGCCTCCCATCCCCAAGAGCTGCGAGCCTTGACTGGATTAACTAATTTATTTCTCAGCCAAAACCGCTCTATCGAGGCGATTAGTCTGGTTAAAGAGACGCTTGATCGCGCTTTAAAAGCTGCTGCCGATCCCAATAATCCTGCTAGTTTAATCGATATCGTTTCCGTTCAGTTACTTTTAGGCAAAATCTATTTCGAGCAGCAAAATTATCCGGAAGCTTTAAACGCCTATAAACAAGCTCAACAGATGGATGTTAACGATTTCCGACCGATTTTGTCCACAGCGATCGTACTGAAGGAACAGGGCAAAAATCAAGAGGCTCAACCCCTCTTTCAAAAGGCTCTCAGTCTCGCTCCTTTTGCCTATAGACAGGAGATTCAGACCCTAGCCGACGAAAACAACAAAATTCAAGCCACAGCCCCTAATCCGTGAGCAGCTTTTTTTCCTTTCTGCCCTATCCCCTTGAGACTTGACACTGGGGACAAAAATGAGAGGAGCGTCCACTTAATTTAATTCTGGCAATAGTTGCACCGCAAAGGCGACAATTTTCGCCAGTACGTCCATAAACCCAGGCCATCGCCCCATAATTGCCATTAACTCCCGTAACGTGGAGAAAATCGCTAAAACTGGTGCCGCCTTCAGCGATCGCTGTTTCCAACACAGAAATAATGTTTTTTGTCAATAAGTCTATTTGCTCAATTTTTAAGAGATTAGCGGCAGTTTGGGGATGGATACCACTTTTAAAAAGAACTTCATCCGCGTAGATATTACCAATTCCCGCGACTACATTTTGATCGAGAAGAAAAGTTTTAATCGGACGACGACTTTTTTGACAGTGACTATAGAGATAATCGGGGGTAAAATTGCGATCGAAGGGTTCCAGTCCCAGTTTTTTGAGACCAGTAATCACGCTTTCTGGGGTTTTATCGGCGGCAATCCACCAAATTTTCCCGAAAGTGCGGGTATCGACGAAGCGCAATTCTTGCTGATTGGCAAAAAAGAAGCGTAAGCGCGTATGAATTGGCAGGGGAGTGGTATCTTTTACCCAGAGCAATTGTCCGGTCATACGCAGATGAACCCCGATACTGCTACCATTATCTAAATTGGCGAGGAGATATTTGCCTCGGCGCTGCCAATTGGTAATCGTAGTCTGAGCAATTCCTTGCAGAAAAGTTGCCTCGCAATTAGGATAGGCTAGGGTACGCTGTAATAATACTTCCCCACCGATAATTTTTTTGCCCTGGGTGAATTGATTTAACCCGCGACGCACCGTTTCTACTTCTGGCAATTCTGGCATATAAGTGGTTGAACAAAATTAAGTTCTTGGTTAGGGTAGGCAAAAGGCAAAAGATAGATAAACAGAACTTTTGATCGGGAAACGACACCAGATTAACGTCGATTCTACTTTAACTTTAACATTTCGATAGTATCAATTATTTCCCGTTCAAAACTGACTTGAGCGCGATTAGTTTTACCCCCAATATAAAAGCGATCGCCCGATTGTAAAGCCCAAATTTGCGAATGGGAAAAGTAACTCATTACCACTCCCATCATCAATAAAGCAAAACCTAAATAGACGATAGGTACTCCCGGATCTGCCTTAATTTGTAACCCTGTACTGCCCACTAATTCGACTATTTTTAGATTAACTCCATTGATAGGAATCGTCATTCCTTCTCGTACAGCAGAGGTTAAATCTCCCTTAGCATCATAGACAATTACCGTACCTTGTAAATCTCTGGTTAAAAGAGAAACTCCCTCACTAAGATCGGTTTTAGTCGGAATCCAAGTTCCCCAGATTTGTCCATTACCTTTGGTGTCTAAACTAGCCATCGGTAGCTGTAGGATTGGACTATTATTCACCTGTACTTTTACCCCAGCAATCCCCCAACTGGTTTGATAAAAAGTCACCCCTTTATGGTGTAAAGGTTGGTTAACTTGAATAGTTTTGCGATCGATCTCCTGTCCTTGATTATCGATCACCGACAAATCAGAATAAAATTGTTCTACGTCACCTTTAGGACTATAATCAATCCAAAAACGATTAACTTTAATCCCCCAATCCTTAGGGAGAGAATTTTTAGATAAGGGTCCAGCTTCAATAATATTTTTAACCTGAAAACTATCGCCACTAGCTACCATTTCTTGAGCGAAAAACCCCGTTAACGCTCCCCAGATCGCTCCTGCTAAAATAATTAACATGGCTGCATGAACGATAATCGGACCGATTTTACCAATCAGACCTTTACGAGCATAGAGACTGTTATTTTCTAGAAAAACTTTGTAGCCTTTTTTTTCTAATAGAGGGGTGAGAGATTCTAAGGAACCAGTTTCTAATTCAGCACTTAAAGCCAGTTTTTGAAATTGGCGAGATTGTTGATAAAATTGCCATTTTCTGGCCGCTTTTAAAGCGGGTAATTGTCGTCGGAAGGTACAAGCGGTTAAACTGGAACCGAAGAGAATTAATAATGATAGATACCACCAAGTGCTATAAACATGATTTAATCCCAATAGTAATAAAACTTTCCAAGTCAGAAAGCCAAATAAAGCGGGTTTCTCAGGATAATTAGCTTGGTAAAAAGATAGGGATTGTCCCTGTTCGATTACCGTCCCAGAAATGCTAAAAATAGCGATTAAAAGTAAAAGAATAATTGCCAATCGCAGATCGGCAATAGTCTGGATAAATTTACGTCCCCATCGGAGCGGTGTATTCTTTAAATTTGAGGAAGTTTCCGATATAGTCATAGTTAAAAGTTTTGCAATTCTCGCCAATTATCTATCATAACTCTCCACCATCACAGCAGACGGGATAATAAAGAAAAAACTCCAAAACCGATTAATAAAACCCCACTGACGGGATTAATCCACCCGGACCATTGACGTAGGGAAAGAAAGCTTTTCAGCGAGGCAGTAAAAGAACCGACGATAATTAGGGGTAAAACATAGCCGGCAGTGTAGGATAACAATAATCCCCCTCCTAAGCTTAAATCTCCCGTATTTGCCACCCATGCCAATAACGTTGCTAGAACAGGTGTACTGCAAGGAGAAGCGATTAAACCAAATGTTAAACCGAGAAGATAGGACCGCAAAATCGGGGGAAAATCGCCGGTAATCCAATCGGTAGCGCCAAGGGAGGGGAAGCGCAGGGGTAATAATTCCAAGAGGTTTAACCCCATCAAAATAGCGATCGCACTGACGATAATTGGCAAACCGATCCCCACCTGTCCATAGACTTTCCCTAAAGTAGCGGCAATTAGTCCCAATCCCGCTAAGGTGGTGGCTAATCCTAGGGAAAACCATGTGGACTGCCAAAAAGCCGCTAAACGACCTTTATTTTCGTAACCCCCGATATAAGCGACGGTAATCGGCAACATCGACAGCATACAGGGGGTAAGACTGGTGAGTAAACCCGCTAGAAAAATCACGGCAATACTGACAAAACTAAGGTGAGTTAGTTGGGAAGTTACTAAGCGATCGGCGTATTGTTCAAGGTGATAAAGTTGAGTCTGTAATTGGTCTAACATATTGGGGAATTTTTCAGGCTAAATTTGGCTCATTTCTAGGATATTACCATCGGGATCACTGACAAATAATGCCTTTCTACCCGAGGCACTCATTTGAATTGTATAACCTTGACTTTCTAGATAGTTACCCATGGCTGTCACGTCATCAATAGCGAAGGCAATATGAGGATTGCGTCCCCACTTTTCGGGATTGGGACGGCAGTTTTGGTAATTGCTATCGACAATTAAATGAATTTGATAATCTCCCACTTGATACCAAACCCCATCGTATTGAAAAGGGCGATCAATTCTAGTCAATCCTAGAACATTTTCGTAAAAGTTAACAGCTTTTTCTAGCTCCGTGACTAAAATCCCCGTGTGTAAGGATCGCATGATGTTCATAGTTAATATCTGACTCGCGGATCGAGCCAACTATAGGTTAAATCGGCAATTAAGTTAAAGATAACAATTAAAATCCCATAGATAAAGGTAATCGCCATCACTACGGGGGTATCACTGCGGGAAATAGAATCGATTAATAAAGCACCGATCCCCGGCACACGAAACACTTGTTCTGTGACTAAAGCTCCAGTAAAAATTGAGGGAATATCAAGAGCAATCAGGGTGACAACGGGAATTAAAGCATTGCGAACTATATGCTTAGTTAGGACAGAAAAATTAGTTAGTCCCTTGGCTAAGGCAGTTTTAACGTACTCTTGGTGAATTTCTTCAGTTACGGAAGAACGCACGAAACGCATCAACATCGCCCCTTGATATAAGCTTAATACAGTTACAGGCATAATTGACTGTTTAACCTGCTCGATCAAACTATTAAAATCACTGATTTCTAGGGTACTGTTATAAAAAGATGGTAGCCAGTTTAACTGCACACTAAAGATAATAATTAATAATAATCCCGTCACAAAGGTGGGTAAAGAAAAGCCAAGCAGGGAAAAAGTAGAGATGATTTTGTCTAACCAAGAATAGCGCTTGACTGCTGAAATTACGCCCAAAGGAAAAGCAATTAAAACCCCAAAAACATAGGCAATACCGACAATCCAGAGGGTTGTGGGTAAACGCTGCCAAATTAGGGTAAAAACTGGGCTGCGACTGGTGAAAGAATAGCCCATATCTCCTTGAAGAAATGCTAACAACCACTTGACATAACGCACAGGAAGGGGTTGATCTAATCCGAGACTTTTGCGAATATTTTCTCGCACCGCTTCCGTGATAGCGGGATTAGCGGCAAATTCTCCCATCGGATCCCCCGGCGCTAGGGCCAAAATGCCAAAAACCACCATACTAATAGCTAAAAGAGTGGGAATCGAAAATAATAATCTTCTCAGAAAATATTTGAGCATTTATTTACTACGCTTCCAGTCCTTGATGTTCCAAGTATTTCTATCCCAGGGAGTTAATTCAAACCCCGACAAACTCTTGCTAATTGCCACCACATCGGCACGATGAACTAGGGGAATAATCACAAAATCATTAATTAACATATCATTCATTTTAATCGCTATTTCTCTCCGTTTTTCTGGGTTTAATTCTTGACTAAAAGCTTGCCATAATTTATCGTATTCAGGATTACAATAACGAGCATAATTATCCCCGGCCCAACCATCAGCTTTTTGGGGAATTTCGCTACAGGTAAAGGTTTTAAAATAGGCTTTCGGATCGGGACTATTATTACCTGTAGTGTACATTTGTAGGTCAGCATAAAACTTTTCTACCGTGTCATCGTTAGCAGGATCGCTAGAAAAGAAAATACTGGCATCAACAGTTTTTAATTCTACTTCTACCCCGATCGCTTGTAAACTTTGTTTGATAATTTCTTGGGTTTTCTGACGGAGAGGATTGACAGTGGTTTGAAAAACTAATTTCATTTCTACCCCATTTTTATCCCTAGTGCCATCACCATTACTATCTTTCCATCCCGCATCATCTAGTAATTTCTTAGCCTTTTCTAGATTAAATTCATAGCTAGTATTGGGCGAATTATATTCTGATGGCATCACAATAAAATTAGGAGTTGTTTTCCCAGTAATACCATAAAGTTGCGTGGCAATAGTATCTCTATCAACGGCTAAAGATAAAGCTTCTCTTACTTTTACATCACTCAAAAAAGGATGGGGAAACTTAATACTAGACCTCTCACCTTCAGGAGTAGCTTGATTAGGATCGCTCAAATTAAATAAAACTCGTTCAATCAAAGAACCGAAACTAGATATTAACTGACCCCGACCCGCTTTTTCTAAATCACTTAAAACCTTAGCCTCTACTTGCAAATTATAGGCATAATCCGCCTCCTGTGTCTGTAAAACCGCTCTTGCCGCAGAAGTTGCATCACCTCCTCCTTTTAATTCTATTCTTTGAAAACCCAATTTATCCGCTTCTCGAAAGAAAGAATTTGGTTCATAAACCGCCGTATCTCCCGGTTTAAATTCTACCACTTTATAGGGGCCAGTTCCCACCGGTAATAAATTAGCAGGGGCTTGACGTGCCGTTTCATTGCTATATTTTTCATAGAGATGGGCGGGTAAAATCATCCCTTCTGTCCCCACAAAAACTAATGACCAAGCGGGATTAACTTGCTTAAAAGTTATTTTAACTGTATGGGGATCGATCGCTTCCACACTTTTAACTATTTCATAATTGCCAGCGCTAGTAGAACCAGTTTTCGGATTGGTAATAAAATTATAGGTAGTGATGACATCTTTGGCAGTAAAAGGAGTACCATCTGACCATTTAATATCTTTTTTTAGCTTCCATGTCACCGATTTACCATCCCGGGCAACTCCCCCATTTTCAATAGTAGGAATTTCCGCCGCTAAAAAAGGAACTAATTCCCCTTTTTCATTGAAACTAGCCAAAGGTTCTAAGGTAATGCGACTCGCTTCTGAGTCTTTAAATCCCGTGGAGAGATGGGGATTTAAAATCGTCGGTGCTTGCCAATATAAAAGTTTTAAAGTTTCTGTGTTATTATTGTCCGTTGCCGGAGGATTATTAGCTGTTTGTTGGCGACAAGCACTAAAAAGCAGCGTACAACTAAGGGATAAAATTAACAGGGGCAAGAAAAGCGATCGCTTAAACATTTTTAATGACAATTAATAATTCAACAGGGTGACTTAGGTGATTCCCTACCCCACCAATAACAAGTTATCAGACATTGAGTCTTGATCTCGATCGATTAATTGATTATTTGCCTTTATCCATTCCTAGTCAAGTTAAATCGATCGTGCTATAGTAGCGATGCTGTACTAGACAATAAAATTCTAGGCACGGCAACGAAAATGGGTTCTTTGGTTTGTGTTATGCAATGTACGGGGGTTATAAGGGACGGAACCCTTATAGAGAGAAAAGTTTGGCGATTTTTGTCAATTGTTTTTGATCTAGAGCGAACTAATCAATTAAATCTCTTGCCAGATAAGGATTTAGTCGATTTATGCCACCCTATCGAACCATAACAAGTAACCAAGAGCCAGAAAATCCGTATTTGGGGTGTTGTATGGAAAAAATCCGTCTAGTATATAATTAGTGTGGTAGCCATCGCTGTAGGGTGCGTTCCCTAATGTGGCTCCTACCGCTCCACTAGCAGTAGGCTAATCTGGATAACACGCTTTTGGGCGTAATATACGCAAAATTTCCGTATAATCAATAGTCCAGTAGGGTGCGTTAGACGGCGACAATCTCTGCTCTTACTTAGGACTAGCAATCCGTCGTAACGCACCACCCACGAGATATATTAAAAATAGTAGGCGTTATTTTTTTATCGTTGGGTTGTAACCAGTAACGTTATGGGTTACACTTAATCGATGATACTCAGTTTCAAGCATCGAGGACTAGAGCAGTTCTTTGAGTCGGGAACCACCCGAGGCATTCAAGCAAATCATGCCAAACGAATTCGGCTGATTCTGGCTCGTCTCAGTGCTGCAACTTCACCGCAAGACATGAACTTGCCCGGATTGGTACTTCATGAACTGGCAGGGCAACGTAAAGGAACCTGGACGGTGAGAGTATCTGGAAACTGGCGGATCACTTTCACCTTTGACGGTGTTGATGCTTGTGATGTCGATCTTGAGGACTACCACTGATGAAAATGCATAATCCACCACATCCTGGTGAAGTTCTTAAAGAACTTTGTCTCGAACCTTTGAATCTGACTGTGACTGAGGCTGCTGAAGCATTGGGTGTAAGTCGAAAAACCCTATCTGCCATCTTAAATGGTAGGGCAGGTATTAGCCCCGAAATGGCAATTCGCTTAGGGAAAGCTTTCGATACATCTCCTGAAAGTTGGCTCAATCAGCAAATGCAATACGATCTATGGCAAGCAGAGCAGACAATTGGCAATATCAAAGTCAAACGGCTATCAGTTGTCTAACCAGGGTTTGCAGCCGACGGACTCAACACCCCAGTGCGATGCCGAAGGCACTGCATAGCAGATCGCCGATCGCGTAGGGTGCGTTAATTAAATGTAACGGTGCGATTCGTTTCTAGGGAAATAAATAGCCTAGAGTGCCGATAAAACAGCATAACTGACAAAAAGGATGTAGGTGAAAGACCTACCCTGTAAGGGACACAGTGACTCC
>SFBL01000066.1 GCA_007095785.1 Microcystis aeruginosa Ma_SC_T_19800800_S464 | reverse complement strand
ACTTCCATTCCCCCGAAACCCACTGTTCAAACCCTTCACTCCATTTTGAAAGGCAAGAGTAAGACGGGTTCTGTATTCTGTGCTACCGTTTGCATTGGGAATTGCTGGGTGTTGGCAGGCTTTTTGGCTGTGATCGGTAAACAGTAAGAGATTTGCGCTTTGATAATGTACCATTTAGGGCTGGTCTTATTCTTCTACAGAGCGATTTTCTGGCTGGGATATTATTCCCACGCAAGTCCCTAAACTGAAAACTCAAATCTGATCACTGATAACTGATCACTGATCACTGATCACTGATCACTGAATCGCCCCTCTTGCCTCTGAGAAAAAAAAATGCTACGATAAAACCAAATCAGGCTTCTACGTTGGTGACTGCCTTTCAAGTTTTTTGATCTATGCTTGATTGTGATAAGGGAGCAAGTAACCAATCCGTGTGGTAGTAAACCGAGCTTGTACTCGGAAACAGAAACGCGGAATATAAGTTCCCACCTGGTTAACCCAGGTCATAAACTTAGGTAAAACGGCGTAGCGGTCTTTTCAAGTTTTTCGAGCATATATAGGCCAAATTATGGGGAGATTTCCTGTACTTCCTTAGTTTTGCCCTCTTGGTTGGTCAAAAAAGCCAGTATCTATATTTTTTTCTAGGGTAAAGACTGCTATTTTCGGTAACGCTTGTCACCGCTAAATTGTGACAATCCGGACTACACTAGGGAAAAATTTATGAATTATTGTTAAGCAATGACTGAAAAACAGCCAAGAGTTGTTATCATCGGCGGCGGATTTGCGGGTTTATACACGGCCAAAGCCCTAAAAAACGCCCCCGTTCATGTTACCCTCATCGATAAGCGAAATTTCCATCTTTTTCAGCCCCTCCTCTATCAAGTTGCTACTGGGGCGCTGTCTCCGGCCGATATCTCCTCACCTTTGCGCTTAATCCTACGGGGTCATGACAATACAGATATTCTCCTCGATCATGCCATAGATATAGATCCGGTCAAGGGAGAAGTGATCTTGGAAGATCACCCACCGATCGCCTACGATCAATTAGTTATTGCCACGGGAGTCAGTCATCACTATTTTGGCAATGATCAATGGCAGCCCTACGCTCCAGGGTTAAAAACCATTGAAGATGCAGTAGAAATGCGTCGTCGCATCTATCTTGCTTTCGAGAAGGCCGAGAAAGAAATTGATGCCGAAAAACGGCAAGCTTTATTAACTTTTGTTATTGTCGGTGGCGGACCGACGGGGGTTGAATTAGCAGGAGCGATCGCTGAAATTGCCCACGGTGCGCTTAGATCTGATTTTCACCAGATTAACCCCACAGAAGCGAAAATTTTGCTCTTAGAAGGGAACGATCGGGTATTACCTCCATATTCGCCTGATTTATCAACTAAAGCTGCCGCTTCTCTCACAAAATTAGGGGTGACAGTGCAAACCAACAGCATCGTTACCAATATTGTGGAAGGTTGTGTCAGCGTCCGTCAGGGAGAAAAGACGACAGAAATCGCTGCCGAGACAATTTTATGGGCAGCGGGGGTAAAAGCATCGAGAATGGGGCGAATTTTGGCCGAAAGAACCGGGGTAAATCTCGATCGCGTCGGCCGGGTAATCGTCGAACCTGATTTAAGTATCGCCGGTTATGGCAATATTTTTGTGATCGGGGATCTGGCTAATTTTGCCCATCAGGGAGATAAACCTTTACCCGGAGTTGCTCCCGTGGCCATGCAGGAGGGCGAATATCTGGCCAATTTATTAATTTCTCGCCTAAAAGGGCAAACTATTCCACCTTTTCATTATATAGACCGAGGTAGTCTGGCGGTTATCGGCCAAAATGCGGCCGTGGTTGATTTGGGATTTGTTAAGTTTTCTGGGTTTATCGCTTGGTTAGTCTGGGTTTGGGCCCATATTTACTATCTGATCGAATTTGATAATAAATTAGTGGTGATGGTGCAATGGGGTTGGAATTATTTTACCCGCGGTCGTGGCGCTCGTTTGATTACGGGAGAGGGGCAGAATTTAGCCTCGGGACAATTGCCGCAAAATAACGGCCAAAATAATAATAATCTCGCCGTTTCTAACCAGACGGAAACTCTCTCTCCACCGATTGTGAAAGTGTGAAAAAAATAGCCGTGATTATCTAGTTATCAGTTAGCAGGTAAGAACAATCGATCATGAAAATAGAACGTCCTAACAGTCTAGAAATTACCCCAGAGGAAAGCCAAGAATTAGAATATTTACGAGTTAAAATTGAACGAGCGATTCAAGATGGTGTGATCACAAGAATAGAATTTGAATCGATTAAAACAATCATGTTTTCTAATAAGAAAAATAATCCCGACCAAATCCTCCGGCAAGTGACACTCTATCGCCATTTAGTCGTTGAAAAACTGAATAATAGCGAACTAATTTTTGAATCTCCCCAATAGGGCGAAATCCTTTTGTCAGCTATTTAGTACAAATGCTCAAACTTCCTCTTCCTTCTTCCCACTCCCCACTATCCTATACCTTTTAAACAGGATTTAGTAAGTAGCTAGACACAATTAATTAGACATATCTAACCACCTCTTGCCTCCGTCCTTCGTTAGCTTATTCTTTTTTGTCGCTACCGGGAAAAGCTCGACCTTGAATATTTTCTAAAGCTGAAACTGCCGCCCTAGAACCAGCGATAATATCTCGTTCTTCTCCCCCTAAATATAAGCGGCCAAAACTGCCCACGGAAGTAACGTGTAGGATATTAATTAAAGCGGCTTTTTCGGCCTGATTAGCAGCGAGGGAAGCGTAGGCGGCCGGTTGCACTTCTAAAACGTATAAAGTCTGTCCTGCCATTAACATCATACCCCGAGAACTACGGTTAATTAATTGGGCTTGGTAAGCGTCAATGTTGCGAATAATTTGGCTAGAGACAATTTGCGGTTTCAGACAATCGCGCTGACTAACGCCTAAATACTGCAAAATTGCCTGACCGGCCGCCCTCACCTCTCCCTGACTGCTAGAATGGAGTTCTAGGAGTCCATAGAGTCGTTCTACGAATAGAACCCCCGGACGAACCACAGCGGATTTGAGGGCAATATCGGTGATGCGATTAATCTCGATACCGGGGGAAATTTCAATCCAGAGGGAAGAATCCCCGGGTAAGGGTAAAAATCCTTGGGCGACTGTACCGATGTAAGCAGCGTGTTGAAGCTGTAAATTGTCAAGATAAACGTAACTGCGAAGTTCTACACCCAAGCTAATTTCTCCCTCTTTCTGTCCTCTAGCAAATCCCCATTCCAACCCCGGAGCGACGATTAATCAATCCTTAATTAGGGCTTAGGCATTATCATCTTTCACTATAGTATAGAATCGGCTGCCCTTAAATTTGCTTGGGGGAAGCGGTAAAAAACTATAATTATGGGGACAAACTGAGGGACAACCAGCATGACGATTCTTTTAGGGGGAGATATCGGGGGAACCAAAACAATCCTGCGTTTAGTGGATTGCCAAAACTCACCGGATAGTCCCCAACCCCTGCTAACCACTCTTGATCAAGAAATTTATCCTAGTAAAGAATACCCCGATCTGGTGCCGCTCGTCCAGCAGTTTTTGGCCCGACAAACCACTATTCCCCTAGTAGAAAAAGCTTGTTTCGGTATTGCAGGTCCAGTGGTTAACAACAGTTCCGAATTGACTAATTTAAGTTGGTTCCTAACTGGCGATCGCCTAAGCCAGGAGCTGCAGATTGAGCGAGTAAAATTAATTAATGATTTTGCTGCGATCGGTTATGGGGTGCTAGGATTAGCCCCAGAGGAGCTGCACAATCTACAGTCGGCCCCGGTAGTACCAGAGGCCCCGATTGCGGTTATTGGTGCGGGAACGGGGTTAGGAGAGGGTTTTTTGATTCCTGTGTCGAGGGGTAAATATCGGGTGTTTGGTAGTGAGGGTTCCCACGCCGATTTTGCCCCTCGATCGAGTTTAGAATATCAACTATTAAATTATCTCTTGGAACTCTATAATATCGAGCGCATTTCGGTGGAGCGAGTGGTTTCTGGGCAAGGAATCACTTCTATCTATCGATTTCTCCACGATAATAACTATAGTCAGTCATCACCGGCCATGGCGGAAATTTACCGCACTTGGTTAGAAGAAATGGGTAAACCGCAAAAAACCGTCGATTTAGCGGCTAAAATCGCCACTTTTGCCCAAGATGACTCGGATTATCTTTGTTATCAAACCATGAAAATCTTTGTCGAGGCCTACGGTGCGGAAGCGGGCAATTTAGCCCTCAAGTTGCTTCCCTACGGAGGATTATACATAGCGGGAGGGATTGCGGCCAAAAATCTTCCCCTAATGACTGAGGGGAGCTTTATGAAGGCTTTTCGGGCTAAAGGTCGGATGAGGGAGCTATTAAGCAATATTCCCGTTCATATCGTCCTTAATGCTCAAGTGGGACTGATGGGAGCGGTTTACTGTGCTAGTCAGCTATGAGCGAGGGTTTACTGGAGATTGCTAGGGATTATTTTCAGAATATTATCGCCCCGCAAGCGGCCCGGATCGATCGCGACCCTAGCGCCCTACAATTAGCTTTACAGGGTATGGGCGATCGCTCTCTGTTAGCTTTGCGTGTTCCGGGAGAATGGGGAGGTGCAGGATGGGACGAACGCACCTATCGACAATTCCAAATCCTCAGCGCTCGTTATTCCGGCGCTTTAACTTTTCTGCAAACCCAACACCAAAGCGCCGCTAATCAATTAGCCACCAGCAGTAACCAAGACCTGAAAAAAGTTTATCTACCCAAAATGGCCCGGGGCCAAAAGCTAGTGGGGGTGGGGTTTTCGCAACTACGTCGTCCGGGGGAACCAATGATGAAAGCGTTTCCCGTGACCGGCGGCTATCAACTCTGTGGACAGGTCCCCTGGGTGACGGGATGGGGCTTTTTTGAAGATTTTATCATCGGGGCGACCCTCCCAGACGGGCGATCTCTGTACGGTCTTTTACCGCTGCAGGCTCTCCCCGGTCTGCAATGCAGTCCCCCGATGAAATTATTATCGATGAGTGGGACTAATACGGTGAGCTTTACCATACAAGACTACTTTTTGTCAAGGGATTTTATTGTTAGTTTACAACCGGCGGCGGCGATCGAGGCCAGCGATCAAAAAAATGTTCTCCATCATGGTTTTCATGCCCTTGGCTGTGCTTGGGCGGGCTTAGATGTTATTTTTGGGGTTTATCGACAAAAAGGGCTAGAAAGCCTAAAAAATGCCCATCAACAGCTAGAAAAGGCCCTACTGTCCTGTCAAGAAAAAATGTTAAATTCCCACCAGGCCAGTTTTGCCGACAAATTGCACTGGCGCGGTCGGGCGATTAATTTGGCTCTACAATGCGCTCAAGGGGCAGTGATTGCCTCCGGTGGGGCGGCGAATATTATTGATCATCCGGCGGGGCGAGTCTATCGGGAAGCTTTACAGTTTAGCGTTTCTGGACAAACCAGCGCGGTGATGGAAAATAGCCTAGGGCAGTTGCTCTGGCTGGGGGGTCAATGCTATGATTAGGAAGACTTTTGCGGGTATAGTTCAGTGGTAGAACGTCACCTTCCCAAGGTGAATGTCGCGCGTTCGAGTCGCGTTACCCGCTTCTGACGACAATTGATGTAATATATCAATTAACTGGCAAGATGGGCTTGGTCAAGTTAACCCCTTTGGCTGTTAACCGTCCCATCAACCTGCTCTAGGGTAAAGATAATGCTATCGCTACCATGAAACTAATTATCGGGGGACGTTACCAAGTTATTAAACCTCTAAGTCAAGGGGCTTTCGGTCAAACCTTTTTAGCCCAAGATAACTATCGCCCTGGCCGTCCTCAATGTGTGGTCAAACAGTTAATCCCCCAAGTGGTTAACGAAGTTACTATAGGATTATTTGAGAGTGAGGCCAGAGCTTTAGAAAAACTTGGCCATCATCCTCAAATACCGCAATTTTTCGCCAGTTTTCAGGAAAATAAGTCTTTTTATATCGTTCAAGAATTTATCGATGGTCACGATCTTAGTCAGGAAATCTCTAGGGGTAAGCGTTTAGAAGAGAGTCAGGTAATTCAGTTATTAAAAGATATCTTGGAAGTTCTCGCTTTTGTCCACCAAAATAACATTATTCACCGAGATATCAAACCCCATAATATTATCCGTCGCCAAGAGGGCCAGCTAGTTTTAATCGACTTTGGCGGAGTCAAACAAGTGGGGACTCAATGGCTAAAAGCAAAACAGACCAGTGTTTCCATTGGGATTGGCACCCCCGGTTATATGCCTAGTGAACAGGCGCAAAATAAACCTCGATTGTCTAGCGATGTCTATGCCGTGGGAATCATCGCTATTCAAGCCTTGACTGGTCTCAAACCGACGCAATTTCCCGAAGATGCCGAAACCGGAGAAATCGCTTGGCGCGATCATGCCGATGTTAGAGATGATCTAGCAGTTATTATCGATAAAATGACCCGTTATGACTGGCGTCAACGCTTTCCCTCGGCAGTAGAAGTTTTAGATGCCATAAAAGATTTAAGGCAATTGCGTCAACAACAAGCTTTAGTGCGGGAAATTTCAGCAGAGGATTGGTTTTATCGCGGTAATGCCCACCTCGATTTGGGGGAGAATCGCGAAGCGGTTCAATTGTATCAGCAGTCCCTGCGGAAAAAGCCCAATTTTGTCAATGCTTGGTATAATCGCGGTCTGGCCTTGCAACGATTGGGGCGTTTTCCCGAAGCTTTAGGGTCTTTTAATCAGGTAATTCAATTAGAGACTAATAATGCTCGGGCTTGGTTTTATCGCGGCATCGCTTTAGCTAATTTACGACAAATCAGTGATGCGATCGCATCTTGGGATAAGGCAATTCAACTGCAGCCAGATTATCTGGAAGCATGGCATTACAAGGGCATGATTTTATGTCGGATGCAACATTACGCGGAAGGTATAGCGGCTTATAATCAAGCCCTGGCCATTAAATCCGATGCTAATGTCTGGTTTAGCAAAGGTGAAGCTTTACGGGAATTAGAACGACTCAGTGAAGCAGTCGCCGCTTATAATAAGGCTTTACAGTTACAACCCCAAGACGCTGAGGCATGGTATCAACGGGGTTGTTGTCTCTACAAGTTAAAATGTTTCTCGGAAGCAGTGGTTTCCTTTAACCAAACCCTACGACTACAGCCTAGTCATCAATTCGCTCTCCAACAACGGAATTTAGCCCTTAATCACCTGAAATTGTAGGCAGCAAGCCAGCATTTTGGGGGATTAATCCCGTTCCTCTAGCCCTTGGTCTGGGAAGTGGGAAGTGGGGCCAAAGATTTTGACCCTGATTCAGTTGAGGTCATAAAATGAGCATACTAGGTAAGTGGTTTCAATTAAATTGAAGATAGATTTTGTCTTTGATCCCCCCTGCCCCCCTTAACCTATCCATTAGTCAGATCTTTCTTAACAAAAAGAGAAAAAACTTATACCAATTCTCCAAAATCCGACGACAGATAGTGTAGAATATCAGATGAGTAGAGTTAAAGGACAAATATGGCAGGAGTTTCTAAGATAGAAATATCTGAAAGTGAAGCGGAACTCAAGGAACTGCTTAGACAAGAAAAAACTGGTTCAGGAAAATAAAGAATACAAGTATTGTACTTATTAAAGACAAAAAAGGCAAAAACGGTGACAGAAGCTGCGGAAATGCTAGGAAGAAATAGAGTCACCGTACAAGATTGGTTAGGAAAATATCGTCAAGGGGAACTCGAAAAATTATTGTCTAAAAAAGTCAGTACAGGAAGAGCAAGAAAAGTTCCTCATTGGGCAGAAAAAGCCTTAGAAAAAAGATTAAAAGAAGCGGAAGGATTTGATATTCAGGTCGAGATTTGTGAATGGTTAGAGGAAAAATTAGGAATAGAAGCCAAGTACAAAACCGTACACGAATTAGTATATTATCGGCTAAAAGCTAATCCTAAAGTAGCGAGACCCAAAAGTTTAGAACAGTCAGAAGAAAGAGTAGAGACTTTTAAAAAAACTTGATAGAAAATCTAGTAATGCTCAGTTGGGTGGCGATAAACATGATGGGTTTAGGCAGTAAAATCCGATTTCTGTGCGCCAATTCAAAAATGAAGTGCATCAATGTCTGATGATAATTCATAGAATACCTCAAAAGGGGTTCGATAGTCAAGACATTTTCGAGGACGATGATTAATTAATTCTACAGCTTTTTGA
>SFBL01000065.1 GCA_007095785.1 Microcystis aeruginosa Ma_SC_T_19800800_S464 | reverse complement strand
AATTGTGGCAAGTTAATTAAAAAGTCTCTATCGGTTAGAACCCATGTTTGTTCTTGCGGATATGTAGAAGATAGAGACAAAATGGCGGCATTAAATATACTCAAAAAAGCTACGATAGGGCATATCGGAAGTTGGTCATCAGACCTAAACGCTTGGGGAGATTTAAGCTCTATTTTGGTTGGTAGCAATACCTGTCAAGACAACTTGAGTCAGTGAACCAAGAATCCCTCGCATGAGCGCGACGGGAGTGTCAATTTCAAGAGCACGAATCAAAGTTAGCAGGAGTCGGCCCACTGATTCACATTGATTAAGAATAGGATTGACGCTCTGCGGGGAAGCTAGTTCAACTCTTTGAGAGATTAACCAATGAGTCTCCAACTCTTTGAGAGAATCTTGAGCTATGTACAAAAATTGGATATATTCTCCCCTGGTTTTGCGTCCATACCTGTCTCAACCCAAAATATTGTACTACAATTTCCAGTACCCAGTTTCAATGCAAAGGGGGATAACTTTAGTTAACAATTCTTAAGGCAAAACTAGAAAAATTAGCTGTACGGGGGATGATACCGTAGAAAAGGCAATAGAATAATCATCGTGATATGACTGACTCCCCTGAAATACCTTATTTATTACGCGCTGCCAAAGGAGAAATCTTACCCCGTCCTCCCGTGTGGATGATGAGACAAGCAGGACGTTATATGCAGATTTATCGAGAATTGCGGGATAAATACCCCAGTTTTCGGGAAAGATCGGAAAATGCGGAACTGGCGATCGAAATCTCCCTGCAACCCTGGCGCGCTTTTCAACCGGATGGGGTGATCATGTTCTCCGATATCCTCACTCCCCTAGCGGGAATCGGTATTCCTTTTGATATTATCGAAAGTAAGGGACCGATTATCGATTCTCCCATTCGTACTCAAGCGCAGGTGGACCAACTTAATCCCCTCGATCCCGATCAGTCTTTACCTTTTATCAAAACGATTTTAAAAACCCTGCGTCAAGAGGTGGGAAATAAATCCACTGTCCTCGGTTTTGTCGGAGCGCCTTGGACTTTAGCAGCCTATGCAGTGGAAGGGAAAGGTTCTAAAAGCTATTCTGTGATTAAAGGGATGGCTTTTTCGGAACCCTCGGTACTGCACCAATTTTTAGATAAATTAGCGGATATGATTGCCACCTATGTCCGTTATCAAATCGATTGTGGGGCGCAAGTGGTACAAATGTTCGACTCTTGGGCGGGTCAATTAACTCCCCAAGATTACGATGTTTTTGCCTTACCCTATCAACAAAAAGTAGTTCGTTTGGTGAAAGAAACCCATCCCGATACACCGTTAATTCTCTACATTAGTGGCAGCGCCGGCGTTTTGGAAAGAATGGCTAAATCGGGGGTTGATATTATTAGCGTCGATTGGACCGTGGATATGGCGGAAGCGAGACAGCGTTTAGGTAAAGCGATGATGGTTCAAGGTAATATCGATCCGGGGGTTTTATTCGGTTCCCAGTCCTTTATTCGCGAGCGGATTATTGATACTATTCGTAAAGCGGGTAATCAAGGTCATATTCTTAATTTAGGTCATGGTGTTTTGGTGGGAACTCCTGAAGATAACGTGCGTTTCTTCTTTGAAACCGCTAAAGGATTTAGTTATCAATAAAGTTACTCAGGGAACAGGGGATGGGGGAATGGGGGAATGGGGAAATGGGGAAATGGGGAAATGGGGAAATGGGGGAATTCAACTAAAACCCTAAAACGCTAAAACCCTAAAACCCTAAAACCCTAAGTACCTAAGCAAAATTAATTACACATATCTAACCCCCTCCTTGCCTCTTGTCTCTTGCCTTTTGCCTTTCTTCACTAAGAAATTTATTTTGCACGACTACTTAAAACCCCAAAACCCTAAAACCCTAAAACCCCAAAACCCCAACACACAACACCCTTTTTGACTTTTTACTTTTTACTTTCACACTGTCCCCTAAATTCTGCTGGATCAATTAAAATAATGAAAAAAATATTTCTAACGGGTGTGAGTGGCTGTATTGGACATTATATCGCTGAAATTTTACTGGAAAATCCCGAATATGAATTATATTTTTTAGTGCGTAATCCAGAGAAGTTAAAATTTACTTACCAAGGGCGATCAAATGTTCATATACTTTTAGGCGATATGCAAAATATTGGGGTATATGCCGAGCTTTTAAAAACAATGAATATAGCGGTTTTAATCGCTACCAGTTGGGGAGGAGAGGAGGAAAGTTATCAGATTAATGTGGTAAAAACCCTAGAATTAATGAGTTATTTAGATGCTCAAATCTGCGAGAAAGTCCTCTACTTTTCCACTGCCAGCATTCTCAATCAAAATAATCAACCTTTACCGGAAGCTGGGGAGATAGGAACTAATTATATCCGCACTAAATATATTTGTTATAGTAAATTTTCTGAGCTAGAAATCGCCGATAAAATTATCACTTTATACCCCACTTTTGTCTTAGGTGGTGACGAAAATAAACCCTATTCTCATATCTATGGGGGTTTACCGGATGTGTTGAAATATATCGGTTTAGTGCGTTGGTTTCAAGCTGATGGCAGTTTTCATTTTATCCATGCTCAAGATATAGCTCAAGTGGTGAATTATTTAATCGAAAATCCCGCACCAGAAAGCAAAATTGTTCTAGGCAATCAACGCACAACAGCTAACCAAGCAGTGGAGGAAATCTGCGCTTATTTAAACAAAAAAATCTATTTTCGCATTCCTTTATCTTTAACCATTGCTAACTTTTTTATCAAAGTTTTTAACTTGCAGATGGAAGCATGGGACCGTTTTGCCATGAATTATCGCCACTTCACCCACATTAAAACCTATACTCCTGCTGATTTTGGTTTAAAAAACTATTGTTCCACCCTTGATGATGTTTTAGCCTTGCGAGGAATTCCCCGAAAAAAAACCTAAGTAGTTGGACAAAATTAGGGTCTGCTGAAAAAGTTTTTCGGTGGGGGTTTTTCAGGGAAAAAGTCCCTGAATTTTCCCCCCAATCACTCCAAGGGTCGGCACTTTTTGAGGGAAAAAAAGTCTAAAAACCTTGTTGGATAAGGTTTTTAGATTTATTCAGCAAACCCAAATTAAATTTACAGTCTAGAAAGAGAGAACCAGGAACAGGGAACGGAAAAATATGTCTTACAGCGCTTTCCCTAAAGATGAAGTCTAACCTAATTCCGCGACCGACTCCCCAAAACGAAAACTTCCTACCTCACCATTAAGATAACTGCTATATCGGTGATTCTTAAATTAGTACAAATATATGAACAACTGCGTGTAAGCATCCCACCGAAAAACTAATGCGCTCCGGGGTTCGGGGGAGGCGCTTCGTCCCCCGACGGGGGGTTTGGGGGGTAGAACCCCCCAAAAGCTTGGATTGAGTGATAAAATCAGAAATAAGGCCCAATTCTAGAGATACACCCCTATTCCCTAAGGCCAAATGGATTAATCTTGAAATTGTCTAGCATGAAATTGAGCGTAACGACCATTAAGATTTAATAACTCTTCGTGATTACCCACCTCGATAATTTCACCCTTTTCTAAGACTAAAATACGGTTAGCTTTTCTGACAGTTGCTAATCGGTGAGCAATAACAAATACTGTGCGCTCCGTCATAATTCTTTCTAAAGCTTCCTGCACTAAAGCTTCCGATTCCGAATCGAGCGCTGAAGTTGCTTCATCTAAAATTAAAATTCTCGGATTAGATAAAACTGCTCGCGCGATGGCGATTCTTTGTCTTTGTCCACCCGATAAATTAACACCCCTTTCTCCCACATAGGTATAGTAACCCTGGGAAAGTTCACTAATAAATTGATGAGCGTTGGCAATCTTTGCCGCTTTTTCCACCTCTTGTAGATTAAAATCTCCCTGGCCAAAAGCGATATTTTGAGCTATAGTACCAGAAAAGAGAATATTTTCCTGTAAAACTACGCCAATTTGTCGCCGGAGACTTTTTAAAGTCACATCACGAATATCCACCCCATCGATTAAAATCTTGCCGGAAGTGGGGTCATAAAAACGCAACAAAAGATTAACTAAAGTGGTTTTTCCCGCTCCCGATGCTCCCACTAAAGCAATCATTTCCCCAGCGTGTGCAGTAAAATTAATATTTTTTAAAACCTGTCTGTCCTCATTGTAATAAAAATTTACTTGACAATATTCAACTTCTTTGCTATGGGGGGGTAAATTGATCGCCTTCGGTTTTTCGGTAATTGTTGGCAAAATAGCTAACAATTCAAAAATCCGATCCATGGAGGCTTGACCCTGTTTAAATTGATTATAATTACTGGTAATATGGGCGATGGGATCGATTAACATTGCCACCGCTGCCACATAACTAACAAAGTCAATTCCAGTTAAATTCTTTTGGGAAATTTGCCAACCAGCGAGAAAGAATAAAAAGATGACACCGAGAGCTTGTAAGAATCCCACCACGACGTATTGTAAAGCTTTGGTGGATTCCGATAGGTATTGAGCGCGGCGATTTTCCTCCGCTTCTTGAGCAAAAAGCTCGGTTTGATAATCTTCAGCTGCGAAAGCTTGCACCACACGAATACCGCCAAAAACTTCGGTTAATAACGAAGAAAGGTTAGATATTTTCGCTTGAGCGCGACGAGCATATTGTAATAATTTTTCACCAAAAAATCCCACCAAAACCCCTAACAAAGGAGCGATAATAATGACAGCGATCGTCAATTGCCAGTTGACAATAAACATATAGGCAAAGACGACAATTAACTGTAAGGCAGAGGGAATAAAATCATGGAAAAATTTGTTAATTACTTCGCCAATGCGATCAATATCTTCCGTTAAACGATAGGATAAATCACCAGTTTTTGCCGTTTCAAAGTAATTTAAGCCGAGGGTTTGCAGGTGTGCATAAACTTTTTTTCTTAATTCTAGGGCAATTTTTAAAGAAGCTTTTGCCATCAGGGAATCTTGCCCATACTGAGACATTCCCCGCAGTAAAAAAACCACTGCTCCCACCCCCGAAAGTGTCGCCAATGCTGGCACATTTCCCTCACCGATATATCTGGCCATTTGTCCAGCTAACCAAGCTAAAATCGGCCAAAATACCGTAAATCCGATCGTACAGATGAACGCCAAAATAATTGTTTGGGTTTGGGGACGGAGATAGGGAATGAGGTTCCAATAACTAGAGCGATATTTCAAAATAATTTAGCGCCTTAAGGGGTTAATCGGGATGTAGAGACGTTTTTAGTCCACGTCCCTACGATGTTTTCCAATAATACAAAGTTATTTGGCGATTAAACCGCCACAGCTTGATGAATGTAGCCTAATTCCGTCAATTTGTCCCAGACTTTGGCGACACTTTCCTCTAAAGTCTCTAAATCAGTCCGACATTCTACTTCTGGGTTAAAAGGTGGTTCATAGGGATCATCAATTCCCGTAAAAGACTTGATTTCGCCAGCACGCGCTCTTTTATATAATCCTTTCACATCGCGCTCCTCACAGACATTTAAGGGAGCATTCACGAAAACTTCGACAAAATTGCCGATTTTTCCCCGTACCTCCTCGCGAATCTCACGATAGGGAGAAATAGCTGAAACTAGGACAATTACACCGTGACGGGTGAGCAAATTAGACACAAAACCAATGCGACGGATATTTTCATCGCGATCCTCTTTACTAAATCCTAAACCTTTGGTGAGGTTCGTCCGCACTATATCGCCATCGAGAACCTCAATTGAATAACCTTCAGCGATTAATTTTGCCTGTAATGCCTCGGTAATCGTGCTTTTCCCCGCACCGCTCAATCCCGTTAACCAAACCGTCACGCCGCGCTGTTTCATAGCAATCATTAATAATACTTAAATCCTGTTTAGCGTACCATATCTCAGGGATCAGTGATCAGTTACCAGTGATCAGATGGGAGTTTTCAGTTCACTGATTACTGATAACTGCTTACTGATAACTGAACAACCCCCAACCTGATTGAAACAAACAACCTGTCACCACGATCACTGATAATGTATGTTGAGTTGCTGTCTTGAATTAAGGTAATGTTTAAGAAATTCCCCCCTCACACCCCGCTCATTCTTGGACTAGGTTCTGGGGTTGCGCTTTTTACTCTCACCAGTCTCTTTCTCTTTCACCCGAAAATTCTTGCTTGGCTCGATCGCAATAGTGCTTCGGTTCCTAGCCAAGATCCTAACCAACCCTCTGCCGTGGTTGATAGCGCTTCCTTACCACAAACCGAGCGAGATGTCAAGTTAAAAGATGTTGCTGATGCCAATGCGCCCTCTTTAGATCGTAGTCGCGCCCGCTATCTCTTGGCTATGGATTTATTGAGAAAATATGAAGGGGGTCCGGCTTTAAAACAATTAGAAGGCTTAGAAAAACAATATCCTGTCCTCGCTCCCCAGATTCTCCTCAAACAGGGACGCGCCCACGAATTAACCAATGATAGTGAAAAAGCGCGAGAAATTTGGCAAAAATTACTGGAAACCTATCCCCAATCGCCCGTAGTGGCGGAAGCTTACTACTCTTTGGGCAAATACGACCCCAGTTATCATGAAAAATTGCTCAAGGAATACCCCCGACACCCGCGTACTTTGGCTTTAATTCGCCAACGTCTTCAAGAAAATCCCGATCAATTTCCCTTATGGTTGCAGTTAGCCAAGGCTAATCCTTTTGATCCTACCCTCAATCAGGCCCGCGATCGTTTGGTGAAAGACTACGCCAATCAGTTAACTCCGGCGGATTGGGCAATGATTGGGGCGGGTTATTGGCAGTCGGGATTGTACGAAAAAGCCTATAAAGCCTACGCTAAAGCCACTCCTAGCCCCGAACAAGCCTATCGTTACGCCCGCGGGCTACAAATTGCCAAAAAACTGCCAGAAGCTCGCACCGCTTACCAAAAATTAATTAAAACCTATCTCCAGGCCCCAGAAACCGGTTTGGGATTACTGCGACTCGCCCAAATTTCTCCTAACCGCGATGCCATAGCATATCTCGATCGCATTGTCAAGCAATTTCCCGATCGCGCCCCGGAAGCTTTGGAAGCGAAAGCCAAATTACTCAACTCAACTAATGCCCAGGCCGCTAGTCAAACATGGCAGACTTTATTAAATAAATACCCAAAATCCGACGAAGCCGCCGATTATCGCTGGTTAATGGCCCAAAGAGCCGCTAAATCCGGTGATTACGCCAAGGCGTGGCAGTGGGCGCAGCCAATTGCGGTTAATAATCCCGATAGTCAAATTGCCCCGAAAGCGGCCTTTTGGGTGGGAAAATGGGCGCAAAAACTGGGCAAAAACCAAGAAGCAAAACAAGCTTTTACCTACACTATTTCTCGTCATCCCCATTCCTATTATGCTTGGCGCTCGGCGGTTTTATTAGGTTGGGACGTGGGGGATTTTACCACTGTCCGCTCCTATAATCCTACCACCGTCAAACCCGCCACCCGTAACGATACTCCCGCCGGTTCGGAAGCTTTCAAGGAATTATATCGAATTGGTGAAGATACGGACGCTTGGAATCTCTGGCAAGCAGAGATTGTCGATCCTTGGAATTTAACCGTTGACGAACAATTTAACCTCGGTTTATATAAACTCTCTCGCAATCAAAATTTAGAAGGAATTAATCTGATTTGGCGCTTGCGAGAAAGAGATACCCCGGAGGAAAGAGAAGCATGGAAAGTCCTGCGACAAAATGATAAATACTGGCACGCTTTATTCCCTTTCCCCTACTACGATACCATCCTACAATGGTCAAAAGATAGACAATTAAATCCCCTGCTAGTGACGGCTTTAATTCGGCAAGAATCCCGCTTTGAAAAAGAAATTCGTTCTCCCGTGGGGGCAGTGGGATTAATGCAAATTATGCCCGATACGGGGAAATATATCGCAGGTAATACTGGCAATAAAAGTTATTCTTTAACTAATCCCGAAGATAACATTATGATGGGGACATGGTATCTCGATTATACCCACGGTAAATTTGCCGGAAATTCACTTTTTGCTGTGGCTAGTTATAACGCTGGACCTGGAGCAGTTTCCAAATGGAGACAGCGTTTTGATTTTAGCGATCCCGATGAATTTGTCGAGAATATTCCCTTTAGAGAAACTAAGGGCTATATAGAATCGGTGTTTGGTAATTATTGGAATTATCTCCAGATTTATAACCCCGAAATTCAAGAGCAAATGAAGAGAGTTGCTAACCCTTCCTAGTCAATTAATGGGGATGGGTAATTAACTCATTCCCTTATTAACTTTTTTCCTGATTATGCAATCATTTAACTGGCAAACCGTCGATCGAGATTCTCCTTTTACTCGCCTAGATTTTCGGACAAAATTAACCATGATGATCGTGGTTACTCTCATCGCTTTTACTTGGGAAAGTCCCCTCGCTGGCGGTTTGCTAACTCTTATTGTCGCTTTAGCTTGTCTCTGGGCGGGGGTAAAATGGTCTTATCTCCTCACTATTTTAAAATTCATGGCTCCTTTTTATCTATTCTTATTAATTACCATGGGATTTTTTAATGTGGAACAGGTAAAAGCTTTAACGGGAAAAACTGAATTAACTCCCCTATTAACTGTCGGTTCTACTAAAATGACTGTGGAGGGAACCCTCTACGGTTTAAATGTGATCTTTAAAACTCTCACCATGGTTTTAATTATTCCCCTCGCTATTTTTACCACCGATATAAATCAGATGATGGTGAGTTTAACTAAAGCCAGAATTCCTTACAAAATAGTCTTTATTTTTTCCTCTACCCTGCGTTTATTTCCTCTCCTAGTAGAAGAATCTCGATCGATTATTTCTGCTCAGAGATTACGAGGATTAGCAATAGAAAAAATGGGTTGGTTGCAAAAAGGAAAAATTTATGCTTCCATCGCTGTACCTTTAATTTTAAATGCTATGGCTAAATCGCAAAAATTAGAGGTAGTTTTACAAGCTAAAGCTTTCTCTGGTGATCCCGATCGCACATTTTTACAGGAATCAATCTTAACCAATAAAGACTATTTATTAATTATTGGCTTTCTATTTTTATTGGTTTTGGCAATCATTCTCTATGTAAAATTCGGGGTGGGAAAATTTGCCTGGTTGTTTTAAGCTTAATCCCTATTGTATAGCTCGATCGATCTGGGTATATAAAGCTTCTAAATCCCCGGAATTGTCCAAAACAATATCAGCTAAGGCAATTTTTTCGGCTAAAGGCATTTGATTATTAATCCGAGCGATCGCTTGTTCTCTAGTTAAGTTATTTCTAGTCGTTAAGCGTTGAATTTGTTGCTCGAAACTGCATGAAACCACCCAAATCTCTGTGACTAAATGGGTTAATTTGGCTTCCAATAATAAAGGAATAGAACAAACAACTATCGGGGCTTCTAACTGCTCTAAATGCCGCTTAAAACAGTCCCTAACGTAGGGATGAATCTGACTTTCTAACCAGATTTTTTCCTCGGGATTATTAAAAATAATCTCTCCTAACTGTTGACGATTAAGGGAATTATCCTCAGTTTTAACTTTTCTGCCATAACGCTGAAAAATTGTCTCTAAAATTGCCGAACCTTTTTCCACTGCTTCCCGGGCATATATATCCGCATCAAGGACGGGAATTTTGTAGATATTTTCTAAATAATTAGAAACCGTGGATTTACCACAAGCTATTCCCCCTGTTAACCCGATAATTCTTCTCGACATAAATTATTAAATTGCTAATCTCAATTAAGGTGCGTTACGCGCTCGCTAACACACCCTAAAGTTATAAACTCTCTATCTGTTGTAAAACTCTTGTTTGTACTTGTTGATAGGCAGTTTCCACATCTCCTAAATCGCGACGAAAACGATCCTTATCGAGAATACGCGCTTGAGCATCCTCTTGGGTTTTATCCCAGAGACGACAGGTATCGGGGCTAATTTCATCACCTAGATAAATTTTGCCGGTTTTATCAACTCCAAATTCTAACTTAAAATCTACGAGAATAATCTGGCACTTATCAAAAAATTCTTGTAGATATTGATTGATTTTCAGGGCCAAATCTCGTAACTGATTGACTTGCTCCTCGCTGGCAATATCAATTACTTTTATGCGATCGGTTGTTAACAAAGGATCGCCTAAAGCATCATCCTTGAGGTAAAATTCGACAAGAGGAAAAGGTAATACTTTCCCCTCCTTTAATCCCGTTTGCTTGCACAAACTCCCGGCGGCGATATTTCTGACTACTACCTCCAAAGGAATAATTTTAATCGCCTTGACGCGCATTTCCCTAGAACTAGGGCGATCGATATAATGGGTAGGTATTCCTAGGGATTCTAACCATTGAAATAGGGCAGTGGAGACAGTACAGTTAATTTCCCCTTTGCCGACAATTTGCCCGCGTTTTTGGGCATTAAAAGCGGTGGCATCGTCTTTGTAATAAGTGAGGAGAATATCGGGATCATCGGTTTGATAGAGAATTTTAGCCTTGCCTTCATAGAGTTTTTCCATAGTTATCATCCTCGGCATTGATAGAATAAAATCGATGGTTAATCAGATAGTGGGAGCGGCAAATTTGGGCGATCAACCTAGACAAAAAATTTATATCATCAGGTAGATAATTGTTGAGAAAAAATAATGTATAATTGCTGCTTAAAGATAAATGCCAACATTTGGCGACCGAACCTTAACCTATAACCAAAAAGTGTCACGATACCAGGGGTCAACTTTTGGCAAATCCGCCAAGTTTTTACTTGAATCCTCAATCATAGCCAACAATTGATATTATCTCCCATTACCATTACCGAAAAATCTAAAGAAATTCCGCAAAATTACCCGCCGTCGCCCTATGAATCAGAATCCTCCTAACGATGATAACCCGAATCTCCCCGATCGCCGCAAGGAGGATTTTCTCTATCCTCGCGCACCCTACTATGGGGAATTTAAGCCAGAAAACTTGCTATTTAACGCTAATTTACAGGAATTTGCCCAAAAAGTCAGTTTTATTTGTAATCTGGAAACGGGGGGCAAAATCAGTTCTCTAGAAGCCTACCAAAAAATTAAAGCCCTCTGGAAAGACTTAAAACAGAGCAAAAAAGGCCTAGGCATTGGGGAAAATCCCTTTAAAAAAGATGATGATACCTAAAGGATAATCAGGAAAAATCTCCTAGGTTGATCAAAAATGCTGGGACAGAAATATTTTCTGCCCCATAGAATTAGATGAGCAAACGCTTAAAAATTACCGTGATTTTGGATGGCAGTTTCTAATTTTGCCACCACTTCCTCGACGCTAATTGCTCCTAAATCGCCCGTGGCACGGGTGCGAATACTTAAACTATTAGTTTCCATTTCTTTTGCCCCCACCACTGCCATCACGGGAATTTTTTCCGTTTCAGCATTGCGAATCATTTTCCCCAAACGTTCGCCACTGGTATCGGTTTCGGCGCGAATTCCTAATAGTTGCATTTTCGCTGTCACCTCTTTAGCGTAATCCAATTGACTATCACTAACCGGTAATAATCGTATCTGGACAGGGGCTAACCAAAGAGGAAAATCCCCTGCGTATTCTTCGATTAAAATACCGATTAAACGTTCCAAAGAACCAAAAGGTGCGCGATGAATCATCACCGGACGTTTACGATTACCATCTTCGGCAACATATTCTAGTTCAAAACGTTCGGGTAAATTATAATCTACCTGTACCGTTCCTAACTGCCATTCTCTTTCGAGGGCATCTTGGAAAATAAAGTCTAATTTTGGACCGTAAAAAGCCGCTTCTCCGGGGGCTTCAAAATAATCCATCCCCAAAGTTTGCACCGCTTTTCTAATCGCTGATTCTGCCTTTTCCCAAGCTTCATCTGAACCGATATACTTATCGGATTCAGGGTCACGAAAACTCAATCGCGCCTTAAAATTCTTTAATTGTAAACTCTTAAACACCGTCAAAATTAAATCAACAACGCTTAAAAATTCCTTGTCCAATTGTTCGGGAGTGACAAACAAATGGGAATCATCGACGGTAAAACCGCGAACTCTAGTTAACCCTCCCAATTCTCCCGATTGTTCGTAACGGTAAACTGTCCCGAATTCTGCCAAACGCATCGGCAATTCCCGATAGGATCTCAAATCACTTTTATAGATTTGAATATGAAAAGGACAGTTCATCGGTTTGAGGACAAATCCTATTTCCTTACTAGCAGATTCCTCATCGTCTGCCATCATGGGAAACATATCTTCTTTGTACTTTTGCCAGTGACCGGAAATTTTAAACAAATCGACGCGAGCAATATGGGGAGTAACTACGGGTAAATAACCGCGTTTTAACTGTTCTTTTTTCAGAAAATCTTCCAACAAAGAACGAATTAAAGTTCCTTTCGGTGTCCATAAAGGCAACCCCGGCCCGACAGAATCAGAGAAAATAAATAAACCTAATTCTTTGCCTAATTTCCGATGGTCCCGTTTCAGTGCTTCTTGCTTACGGCGCTTGTATTCGGCTAATTGTTGGGGATTTTCCCAGGCTGTGCCGTAAATGCGCTGTAATTGGGCTTTATTCTCATCCCCGCGCCAATAAGCACCCGCTACCGTCTCTAATTCGATCGCTTTTGGGTCTAGTTCACTTGTATTATCTAGGTGCGGACCGGCGCACAAATCCCACCAAGCGTCACCAAGATGATAAAGGGTGATGGGTTCTTGAATTCCCGCCAGAATTTCCAGCTTATAGGGTTCATTAATCGCTTTAATGCGCTTTTCCGCCTCTTCCCGAGAAACTTGCTCGCGAATCACCGGCAGTTTTTTATTGATAATTTTGACCATCTCTTTTTTGATGTCCTTGAGATCCTTATCGGTAAAAGGTTCCGGCACATCAAAATCGTAGTAAAATCCGGTTTCAGTCCAAGGCCCGATAGTAACTTGGGCTTGCGGGAATAATTTCTGCACCGCCATGGCCATAACATGGGAGGTGGTGTGACGAATGCGCTTGAGGTGGTCGGATTCGCTGGTTTTCGGTAGTTTAATCGGGGCTTGGTTATCCATATCTCTTCAATTTACACCTTCTCTATTCTCTATTTTAATAGTAAAAGGAGTCTTTAGTCAGGAAAAAAATCAAGATAGATATCAATGCCATTTCCCCTCATCTCTAACCTCTAACCTCTCATCTCTATTTTCCGATGAAAAAACTAATTTTATCCTGTTTATTTTTGGGATTGGTTGCTTGTAATGCTTCGGTTAATACCACCGATAACCAAAAACCCAAGGTAATATCTACTAGCACAATTATCGCCGATTTAACCGCACGAGTGGGCGGTGAAGAAATTGACCATCAAGACATTTTAAAACCGGGGGATGATCCCCACGTTTATGAACCAGTTCCCGCCGATAGTGTGGCTTTAGAAAAAGCCGATTTAATTCTCTATAACGGTTATAATCTGGAACCGGGGTTAATTAAAATGATCAATTCTACGGGAATTAAAGCTAAAAAAGTGGCTGTGGGAGAAGCAATCAAGCCTTTACAACTAGAAAAAGAGGGGCAGAAAGTCCCCGATCCCCACGTTTGGGGTTCGGCTAAAAATGGTATAATCATGGTGGAAAAAATCCGAGATCAATTGATTGAATTAAGTCCCGAAGATAGGGAAGTTTTTACCCAAAATGCCGCCCAATTAATCAGAGAATTAGAAAATCTTGATCGCTGGATTACTGCGGCTATTGAAACTATCCCCCCTTCCCAAAGGCAATTAGTCACCACTCATGACGCTTTTCAGTATTATGCTCATGCCTATGGTTTAAAAATAGCGGGAACTTTAATTGGCATTAGTACCGAAGAACAACCTAGCGCCCAAACGGTGAAAAACTTAGCCGATGCTATTAAAAATCTCCAGGTTCCTGCTATCTTTGCCGAGACCACTATTAATCCCGCTTTAATTACCACTGTAGCTGAAGAAGCGGGGGTGAAATTAGCACCACAACAATTATATTCTGATTCGATCGGCGCAGTGGGTACTGGAGGGGATAGTTATGTAAAAATGCTGAAAGAAAATACTCGATCGATCGTGGAATCTTTAGGGGGAAAAGTACCCGAATAAAAATAAATAATTGGGGGAAGTGGGGAAGTGGGGAAGTGGGGAAGTGGGGAATTTAGGTGATGGGGGTGTGTTACCCTAGGCTAACACCCCCGCAAGAGATGGTTATCTATTTCCCAAATCCTTTACCGCGATTGACAGCAGGTAAAATGAGACAATTGTTAATCTGTTCTTTTAGGGTTTCATGATCGAGATTTTGACCGATAAGAACTAGCTGATTTTTCGGAGTACCTTTCCATTCGTCATCTTCGAGAGTAAAACGTTTACCACTGAGGTGGAAAATATGACGTTTAGGACTTTCATCAAACCAGAGAATACCCTTAGCGCGGAAAACGCTTTCCGGTAACTGATTATCGAGGAAATATTGGAACTTCCGAATCGAAAAAGGTTGGTCACTAGCAAAGGAAATAGAAGTAAATCCATCCACCTCTAAATGATTGGAATGGTCGTGATGATCATGATCATGATCGTGGTGATGATGATCGTGATCATGGTCGCAATGGTCGTGATCGTGGTCGTGGTGATGATGGTCGTGGTGTTCTTCTTCTGTGTCGAAATATTTATCCGATTCAAATAGTCCGACGCTGAGAATTAAGGGTAAAGGAACCTGACTTTTGCTAGTACGAAGAATTCTCGCTCCTTCCTTCATGTCCCGGATTCTTATTTCTAAAGAATCCACATCCCCTTCATCCACTAGATCGGTTTTATTGAGAACAATAATATCACCGTAGGTGATTTGACTTAAGGCCGCTTGCGAGTTGAATAAATCGAGACTAAAATTAGCACAATCCACCATAGTGACAATGGAATCTAAACGGGTCATTTCCCGTAATTCCGTCCCTAAAAAGGTTAAAGCTACCGGTAAAGGATCGGCTAATCCCGTGGTTTCTACGACTAAATAATCGATTTTTTCGGGACGTTCGAGAACTTTATAAACTGCTTGAATTAAATCCTCGTTAATTGTGCAGCAAATACAGCCATTATTTAATTCTACCATGCTGTCATCACTGCTGATAATCAGTTCGTTATCGATACCGATTTCACCGAATTCATTGACAAGAACAGCGGTTTTTAATCCCTGTTGATTGCTGAGAATATGATTGAGGAGGGTAGTCTTACCACTACCAAGAAACCCAGTAATAATTGTTACCGGTAGCCCTTTTTTTGGCACTGACATCGTGTTAATAGCTTGTGATTCGACGGTTTGCATAATGATTTGGGGGTGAGTATTCTGTCACTAAAAAGCGATTTTTCGGGATGAGATAGCTAGTTTTTCTCGATCGAACAGTCTCCACTCGATCACTGACTATTTTTATTGTAGATATTTTTGGACTACATCCCATCCTGTTAGGGTAACAAAAAGAAAACCCAGAAACAATAAAAGATTAGTGCCGATGTGGAGAGACCGCGCTAGAGGTGGACGAGTTGTAATGTTCAGGCCGCTAATTGCGGAAACAAAAACCAGAAAAACCACCGATAAACCTGCTATCAGGTGGGAAGAGTGACCTAAACTGCCATAATGACCGATTGTTCCCACTAATCCGATTCCCAGCAGAATTAAGACCAAAGCAACCATGATCAGGCCGCTGACCAGATGAAAGGGTCTTAACCATTTCGGTCGAGATTGGCCCGCAAGTCGTCGATAACCCATGTTTACCCCCGAAACCGCTAGTAAAAAATAGGCAAAGAGGGAAAATCCCATCGACCAAGCGGCAATTTTCCATAACCAGAGAAAGGAGGGGAGATTCATAGGGGGGGTTATTATTAGCAGGGAAAGGGACGACCGATCGTGTTAATTTAAGTTTACCGGACAAAAATCAGCAAGTTAGGGCTAATATGTCTCATCTCACCATCGACACGGAAAATAATCAGCGTCAACCCTTTGAATTACCGGGGGCTAAACCCCATTATAACCCCGATCGACCCGGACAAGTTAATCATATTTTTCTCGATTTAATTATTGATATTCCCCAACAAAGTTTTCAGGGTAGCTGTCAGATTAATCTCACTCCCATTCGTCAGGGAATTAGCAGTTTAATCCTGGATGCGGTGGATCTAAATATTAATTCTGTGTTCATTGAAGGTATCAGTCAACCCTTTGACTATGATCGTTCTCTTCTGACCATTCATCTGCTACAACCCACCACCGATAAACCGATTATCCTGACGATTAACTATCAGGTTAAGCAACCACAACGGGGATTATATTTTATCAGACCCGACGAATACTATCCCGATAAACCGATTCAAGTTTGGACCCAGGGAGAAGAGGAAGATTCTCGCTTTTGGTTTCCCTGTTTTGATTATCCTGGCCAATTAGTCACTTCCGAAATTCGGGTTAAAATTCCCCAACCCTATATGGCTATTTCTAACGGGGAATTAATCTCGGTGGAAACCGTTGGTGAAGACCGAATTTATCACTGGTCACAAAAGCAAATTCATCCTACCTATTTAATGACTCTTGCGGTGGGAGATTTTGCCGAATTATGCGACTCATGGAATGGTGTTCCTGTCACTTATTATGTGGAAAAAGGACGGGAAGAAGAGGGACAAAGAAGTATGGGTAAAACTCCCCGCATGATCGAGTTTTTTAGCCAAAAGTTTGGTTATCCCTATCCCTATCCTAAATACGCGCAAGTTTGCGTAGATGATTTTATTTTTGGTGGGATGGAAAATACTTCCACCACAATTTTAACCGATCGCTGTTTAATTGATCAAAGAGCCAGCATCGATTATACTTGGACAGAAAGCTTAGTTGCCCATGAATTAGCTCATCAATGGTTCGGTGATTTAGTCGTGATTAAACACTGGTCTCACGCTTGGATTAAAGAGGGAATGGCTTCCTATTCTGAGGTTTTATGGACAGAATCGGAATACGGAAAAGCTGCTGCTAGTTATTATTTATTAGGGGAAGCAAGAAGTTATTTAGAAGAAGATACTTCCCGCTATCGTCGTCCGATTGTTACTCATGTTTATCGAGAAGCGATCGAACTTTATGATTGTCATCTCTACGAAAAAGCTGCTTGTGTTTATCACATGATCCGCTCTATTTTAGGGGAAGATTTATTCGGAAAAGCGATTCATACTTTTGTGCGGGATAATGCCCATAAAACCGTAGAAACTGTGGACTTATTGCGGGCGATCGAAAAAGCGACCGGGTACAATTTATTATTCCTCTTTGATCAGTACGTTTATCGCGGTGGTCATCCCGATTATCAGGTGGCCTACAGTTGGGATAATCAGAATAATTTAGCCCAATTAACTGTCACCCAAACTCAGGATGAAAAGGAACTATTCGACTTGAAAATTCCCGTCGCTTTTGCCTATCTCAACTCTGAGGATCTTACCTACAATCTCCGGATTCACCAAAAAGAACAAAGTTTCTATTTTCCCCTAGCGCAAAAACCAGATTTTGTCAAGTTCGATCGGGGTAATAATTTCCTTAAAACCGTCACTCTTGAGTATCCCATAGCCGAATTAAAAGCGCAATTACAACAGGATCCCGATCCGATTTCCCGTATCTATGCAGCGACGGCCATTGCTAAAAAAGGCGGTTTAGAAGCGATCAAAGCTTTAGGGACATCCCTAGAAAATGAGCCTTTTTGGGGTGTGCGTGTGGAGGTGGCCAAACAGTTAGCAACTCTTGGTTTAGATCAGGCAGTTACTGCTTTAATTAAAGGTTTAAACGATGAAAAAGCACAAGTACGTCGGGCAGTGGTCGAGGGATTAAGTGAAATTAAAACCTTAGATAGTTATAACGCGCTTAAATCCCTACTAGAAGCCGGAGACGCTAGTTATTATGTGGAAGCGGCCGCGGCGCGAGGATTAGGCTCCATGGCCGTGGGACAATTGCAAAATAAAGAAGGGGAAATTATTGACCTGCTCAATCATATTTTACAGTTAAGAAAGGGGTGGAATGAGGTAGTAAGAGCGGGCGCAATTGGGGGTTTAAGCCAGTTAAAAACCTCGCCGGCGGCTTTGGAGTCAATTTTGACCTACACGGCTTTAGGCACGCCTCAACCCCTGAGATTAGGAGCTATCCGCGCCCTGGGAGCGATTTCTTCGGGACAAACCACGGATAAATTAACCGTAATTTTGGAACGTTTAGAAACTATTGCCAAGGAAACTTTTTTCTTGACGCAGGTGGCACTGTGTAACGCTTTAGGACAGATAGAAAATCCCAAAGCTATCGCCATTTTACAAGCTTTGAGCGATCGAACTCCCGATGGTCGCGTCCGTCGTGTAGCGGAGGAAGCAGTACAAAAAGTCCAGAAAAAATTAGGTTCCGAGAAAGCAATTCAGGAAATTCGCGAGGAATTAGAAAAAATGAAACAGGAAAATCAGGAACTTAAAAGTCGTTTAACCAAATTAGAGGCGAAAAATAGTTAGTTAATCTGAGTTATCAGTTATCAGTCAATATCAACACCGAATTTTGATTGGAACACTTTAGCGAAAAAAGCCGAAGGAGGTCTCCCGTCCCCTGCTGACTCCTTGTAAGGGGGGAGAAGGAGGACGACGTTACTACCAAGATGCTGCCATCTGCGCTGCCTTGAAAAAAATTGTCTGGTAAATAGCTAAATTTTTTTGTTAAGAAACCCGCTTTCTCCGAAAAAACCTGTGAGAACAGAAAGCGGGTTTCTGGTAAATAGCTAAATCATGGATAAAAAGCTTTTGAGGAATGGTCAGAAAGTCATAGAGATAAGAATTTTCCCCCAATTGTCTGATAAAGATATTAGCTGAGAAAGTATCTGAGGTAAAAGGCACTCATGGGAGGGGTGGTTAGATATGTGTAATTAATTGCGTCTAGCTGCTTATAATTTTCTTACCGAAACTAATAAAAGCGCTTAAAGACCAAATTAGGTTATATTTGATCTTTATGAAAAACTCTTTAATAAACCGAGACTTTTTAAATTGAGTAATCGATAACTTTCTCACTTTTATTATCAAAATCAGTGAGTAAGGTCGCTTTTCTCGGTTTTAAATGTACCGTTTGTTCTGGTTGTAACTGTAATTGCTTGTACTCCTCACGATTGAGATAAGCCACCACCATTTCCCCATCGGCTAACATTAATTCTACTTGTATTTCCCAGCCTAAATGAATAACTCTTTTTACCACTGCCCAACTATTCAAACCATCTTGATTGGGCATAATTTCCAGGTCGTGGGGACGGATAAAAACGGTGGAATTATCCCCCGGATGATGTCCATTTCCTAATCCTGCTAAACTGGGTAAGATATTCACTTCCCCAATAAACTGCATCACAAAAGGTGTGGCCGGATGATCGTAAATTTCGGCGGGAGAACCCACCTGTTCAATTTTACCATGATTCATCACGACAATCGTATCGGCTACTTCCATTGCTTCCTCTTGATCGTGGGTAACAAAAACACTGGTAACGTGAACTTCTTTATGTAAATTTCTCAGCCATACCCTTAATTCTTTTCTGACTTTTGCATCTAAAGCTCCAAAGGGTTCATCTAATAATAATACATTCGGTTGAATGGCTAAAGCGCGGGCTAAAGCTACTCGCTGCCGTTGTCCTCCCGATAATTGGGCGGGATAGCGATCGCCTAATCCTTGTAATTGAATTAATTCTAATAATTCCTCAACTTTTTTCTTAATTACTGGCGATTTTTGCTGGCGAATTTCTAGACCAAAAGCAATATTTTGACGGACATTTAAATGTTTAAATAGGGCATAATGTTGAAAAACAAAGCCGATATTTCTCCGTCTAGGATCCAGATGGGTGGTATCTTGTCCGTTAATGATAATTGCGCCACTGTCGGGACTTTCTAATCCCGCAATTGAACGTAATAAGGTGGATTTTCCCGATCCCGATGGTCCGAGGAGGGCGACTAATTTACCTTCAGGAATGGTTAAACTTATATTATCTAAAGCTTGGAAATTGCCGAAACGTTTAGAAACTTGGTGGATGGTAATACTCATATTTTTAGGTTTTTTGTAGAACGTAGGTTGGGTTGAAGCATGAAACCCAACGCCCGCTCATATTTTTAGGTTAATTGTAGTTAGGTAGTGTGAATTTTGTGGGCGGTTTTACGTTCGAGAATTTCTTTGATGATTAAAGTAACTCCCGCTAGTAAAGCTAGAATAGCCGCCGCACTAAAAGCGGCAGGAGTGAGATAATTTTTATAAGCCTGTTCTACGAAAATTGGCAGGGTAGCAGTTCTCCCTAAAATACTGCCAGAAACCACAGAAACCGCCCCAAATTCTCCCATCGCCCGGGCATTAGTTAACAGCACTCCGTACATCAATCCCCAACGAATATTGGGTAAAGTGACGCGCCAGAAAATCTGCCAATCATTTGCCCCCAAAGTGCGCCCCGCTTCCTCTTGTTCTAAACCAATTTCTTCTAAGACTGGGATAACTTCTCTAGCGACAAAAGGCATAGTGACAAATATAGTTGCTAATACCATTCCGGGTAAAGCAAAAAGTATTTTTATATCGAAAAATTCCAGAAAAGAACCTAACCAACCATTGCGCCCATAGAGCAGTACAATCATTAAACCCGCTACCACAGGAGAAACGGCAAAAGGTAAGTCAATTAAACTAATTAATAACGTTTTGCCACGAAATTGATTGCGCGCAATTACCCAGGCTGCACAAAGTCCAAAAATTGTGTTTAAGGGTACAGTAATTAGGGCAATAATTACTGTTAATCTTACCGCTTCGATAAAGTCAGAAGTTCCCGCCGCTTCTAAAAAAGCTTGGAATCCATTGCGAAAAGCATAGTAAAATACTGCCGCTGCTGGAATAAATAATAACAGTGCCAGATAAACAAGGGCAATGATAATTAGTAGGGGTTTGTAATCCCATTCTTTCTGTTTGGTTAAGGCTTTTGGATTCTGCATTTTTGATCTGTCTCCAGTTATACTCTAATGTTTTTTACTCTTTACTTAACTCTGTATTTTTGCCCCCATTGTTGCAGGAAATTAATTACTACTAACATCAACAAAGAAACCAGTAATAAAACCATGCCGATTACTGTCGCCCCTGTGTAATCATATTCCTCTAGTCTTTGGAAGATTAAAACTGGGGCAATTAAATCCTTAAAGGGGATATTAGAGGAGATAATAACTACAGAACCATATTCACCGATCGCTCTGGCAAAACCGAGGGCAACTCCTGTTAAAATAGCCGGTAGTATTGTGGGAAAAATCACTCGCCAAAAGATTTGCCAAGAGGAAGCACCGAGGGATAAAGCTGCCTCTTCTACTTCTTTTTCCATTTCCTGTAAAACCGGCTGTAGGGTGCGGACAATGAAGGGTAAAGCGATAAATAACATCGCCACAAAAACCCCTAAAATGGTAAAAGATATCTTAATGCCAAAAGGGGCAAAAAATTGACCGAGCCAACCGTTATCACTGTAAACTGTGGCGAGGACTAAACCAGCAACAGAAGTGGGTAAAGCAAAGGGCAAATCCACACAAGCATCGACAATTTTTTTACCTGGGAATCGATAACGCACTAATACCCAAGCGATAATAGTGCCAAAAACTCCGTCAATTAATCCGGCGATTAAGGAAGTAAAAAAAGTGACTTGGTAAGCGGATAAAGAAATCGGCAAAGTGGCAACACGCCAAAATTCGGCAAAACCAAGAGTTAGGGATTTAGCAAATAGTGCCGCTGCTGGTAAAACCAACAAAACCACTAGATAACTAATGGTAATTACCCAAGGAATAGAAACTTTTTTGTGGGGTTGACTGGGAGATAAAGATAATTGTGGGTTAGCCATTGTTCATTATTGCTAGAGATTACCAATTGTCCGCTTCTTCAAGAACTTGTGCTGAATCATACCAAACTTCTACATCTAAATCTGCCAGATAGGAAAGGGCATTTTCTATCGCTTGGGAGTTGCCTTGTAGTTGTAGATCGAACCAGCCATCTTGATTATTATTGGCAGCTAACAAAGCGGAAAATATATTCACTTTTAGACCAGAAAAAGACCCTAAACGTGCTATAATTGGCTCGTTAACATATTGTTTAGGAATCCGAATTTTTATTCTTCGGGAAGTGGGGCGATCGAGTCCAGATTGATCGAGATGTAAGTCACTTTGGGGATGATTAATAGTTTGCCATTGAGGTTGATTATCCATGGTTTTTCTCCTTAAGATTTACCGGCTTTAGTCAAAATTTTATCGAACAAGCCTCCATCATCAAAGAATTGTTTTTGTACCTGATCCCAACCGCCTAAATCCTGCACAGTAAAGAGATTTTTTATCTGAGGAAATTTACTCTCAAACTCTTGAACTATCGTCGGTTCAACGGGACGAAAACCCACCTGAGCAAATTCTCTTTGTGCCTCTGGGGTAAATAAAAACTGCACAAAAGCTTCGGCCACTTTTCTCGTACCTTTTTTATCCACATTAGCATCAACAACCGTCACGGGATTATCAATAGAAATATTATAATCAGTGGGAACAGTATAAGCTAACTTCTCACCTTTTTGATTAGCGAGAATCATCTCATTTTCGTAATTAATTAGCACATTTCCCTGGCCCTGTTTAAAAAATACATCACTAGATTCGCGAGCATCTCTAGGTAAAACTGGCGCATTTTTAAACACTTTTTCGACAAAAGTTTCCGCCTCTTGTTCACTGCCTCCCGCTTGCGTCACCGAACCCCAAAGAGCGAGAAAATTCCAGCGCGCTCCGCCAGAAGTTTTGGGATTCGCGGTAATAACTTTAATATTATCCTTGGCTAAATCTGACCATTTATTAATTTTAATATTGGCATCACGAGGAACAAAAGCCACCACAGACTTATGAACAATAGAGTCATTCGGTGCTTCTTTTTCCCAACCGGGTTGAATTAATCCCGCTTGCTCAATTTTCTTGGTATCCAAAGCTAAAGCCAACGCTACCACATCTGCTTCTAAACCATCGATAACGGCACGAGTTTGGGAACCGGAACCACCATAACTCTGTTCAAAAGTTACCTTTTGCCCCGTTTTTTGTTGCCATTCCTCGACAAATTTGGGAATGATTTTTTCGTAGGCACTTTGGGTGACAGCATAGGAAACAAGTGTCACAGTCACGGGTTTTTGGCTGTCATTGCCGCTATTGGTGGGGGATGGGGTGCAAGATACCAGCATTCCTCCCGTCAGGACAGTTGCCACGAGTAGGGATAAACAAGACTGGGATGACTGCATCGGCGGCGCTCCTAAAATTTACTCTGAGGTTGTATCTGTTTTCAGGTCTGCTTTAATCCTACAGCACGGGAAACAAAATTTCAATACATTTATAAAACAAATTGGGAATAAGGCGATAACAAGGGAAACTGTGAGAAGATGGAATCAGTGCTACATCTAGGTTTGAGACTATGGGCAAGAGCGTCAAAGCCAAAAAAACAACCCTCCTACAACAACTGATTAACCAGAGTTTTCTCTTTCGCGGACTAGAGGAAGCTTGGTTAAGTCAGTATCTCGATGCCGACAATCTCAAGTTAGAGACGCTATTTTCCAATCGTCCCGTCTATACGGCTTTTCTCCCCGATGAATTTCTAGATGTTTTGTATGTGATTTTGGATGAGGGTGTAATCGTTGTCCGCAGCACTCCCCTCGACCGAATTATTGCCATTAGCTACCCCGGTGGCTGTTTTGGTATGAGGAGTTTACCCTTTAGTTATGGTTTAGCCAGTCGCGCTTTTCCCTGTTTGGTGGAATCCTATAAAACCACCCACGTCCTGAAAATTCCCTTATCGGCACTAGAAAGGATTTACAACGATAACGAAAGTTTTCGTCAACGGTACTGTTTTTTATTTGAATTACAGCAAAAATTCGAGTATCATTTGCTTAATTGCAGTAGCTATCCACCCCAAGCTGTAGCCACTTTACTGAGAGCTTTAATCTATCAAGAAAGAGAATTAGGCAGTCAACCGAGCGCCGAAAATATCTATACTTTTGATTTATCCGTCGATGTGATTGCTCGCGCTTGTCAACTCAATCAACGCACCGTCGAACAGGTATTAAAAGGATTGCAAAACGTGGGATTAATTGCCTCCGAATCGACGGGGGATTTAATTCGGGTACTGGATGCCGAGGGTTTAAAAGAAGTGTACAGTGCCACCAGAGATAAAGTTAATTGGTGGCCTCTAAAGTAAGTAGGATTGGCCCTATTTACTATTGCCATTGACAGCGCTTTAAGGCATCTTCGGCAGCCGCTTTGGTGGCATCCTGTTTCCGTTTACCTTTACCTGTACCGTAGAGAAGATTATTAACCCGCACTTCGGCAGTAAATTCCCTAGCGTGGGGCGGTCCTGTAACATCGATGATCGCATATTCTGGATTAGAGGCGAAATTAGCCAGCGCCCACTGTTGAAAGAGATTTTTAGCATCGATAAAAGATGGCGATTCCGATTTTTGAGAGACTAAATGAGAGGCAACAGGGATAAAAAGTTGGTGCAGATAGTTTTTAACCGCATTTAACCCCGAATCTAGATAATAAGCCCCAATTATCGCTTCAAAAGTGTCTGCTAATAGGGTAGGATTTGATCGCCCCTGATCTTTAATTGCTCCCTTACCCAAACGCATTAACTCCCCCAGGCCGATTTCAATGCCTAATTGCGCTAATTGTTCTTCTTTGACCAAATTTGACCGCAAACGGGTTAATTCGGCCTCGTTCATGGCGGGATATTTTTGATACAATAGTTCGCCCACCAAAAAAGCCAAAATCGCATCGCCCAAAAATTCTAGGCGCTCGTTATTTTCCGTCAATTCCGACTGTTCATTGACATAGGAACGATGGGTTAAAGCTTGGGTGAGAAGGAGAGCATTTTGAAAAGGAGGCAAACAAGACATTACAGAAATGATCAAGTCAAGAGCATTTCCTATCTTAATCCGACCCAACCTCGAATAGATGAGACGAACGATCCTTTTTTTACTGTTTTTTCCGGCTAGTTTAGGCATAATCTCCCAAATCTTCTCACCAGAAAACCTATCCGCTGCTATTCTTGCCCTAGGTACCCTGGGGATGTGTATGGAACAGGCACGCATGGCAGCGGTAGATATGGCAGAAATTGACCAATTTCAGCAAAAAACCAGCGATCCTCGCCTCGATCGCTTTTTTATGGTAACAGTTAGTACAATTGTTTTAGAATTATCGGGCTTTTATCTGGCTGCCCTCTGGATAGGATGGGGAGCTTTAATAGTTTTAGTCAGTCAAATTTGGTTTCATTGTTTAGCCAAGATTCAACTGCAGCCAAGCACGGAAAAAATCATTGACTATGGCATAGTGCCACGTTTACCCGTCTTACTCGCTGACGGAATCGGCATAATCTTCGTGGCTTTCTGGTTAGCCAAAATCCTCCCCCTAATTATGGCCATGACTTTAACGGCAATGTTATTAATCTACGGCTCTATTAAGTATCTTTTCAGAACTGGGGAGGGGAGAGAAAGGAACCTCCAGAGACGGCAATCTCTATAAATGGGCGCTCAGAGACTCTGACGCAGTTTAAATTCAGTACAGCTTACCACAACCGACAGGGAGGCGAGGGGTACCGGCGGGTATTTTATCGAATAAAAAAGAGATTTCAGGTTAAAAATGAAATAAAGAGCATAAATAAGCTTAAATATGCTCTTTAATGCCTAATTATAGGCTTGTTTAAGTGATGACAAGCTAATTATCCTCTAGTCCTCGTTCAAGACTAATTAATAATTATTCTCAATTGTCTGAGGAGATTACTCTAGCTGCGATCCAAGATTCATGCTGAAAAGCCTTGATTTTCAAAGGCTTGCCCGTCTAAAAATACTGATGTATTAAAGGATGTCGAGCAATTGTAACAATTCTTAACTTGACTTTATTGAGAATTATTCTAGACTAAGACTTAAAGCTTATTGCATATAATTATCAATAAGCTTGGTTCTATTTTCGTTAAAAGATACCATGCAGACCTACGATAATCCTCAGATCGAGTACGACTGGTGGGCAGGAAATGCCCGTTTTGCCGATAAATCAGGCTTATTTATCGTTGCCCACGTTGCCCAAGCTGCTTTAATCGCTTTTTGGGCAGGAGCCTTCACCTTATTTGAAATTTCCCAGTATCGCCCCGATATAGCCATGGCAGAACAGGGCTTAATTTTACTGCCGCACCTGGCCACTTTAGGCTTTGGAGTCGGAGAAAAGGGGCAAATCATCGATATCTACCCCTTTTTCGTGATTGGCTCAATTCATCTGATTTCTTCGGCAGTTTTGGGAGCAGGAGCCTTATTTCACCTGTTAAGAGTCCCAGAAACCCTGAAAGATTCCTCTGGTCCGGGGAAAAAATTCCATTTCGATTGGAGTGAACCCCGACAATTAGGAGTTATTCTCGGTCATCACCTGCTCTTTTTAGGTATAGCTGCATTATTATTAGTGGCCAAAGCTATGTACTGGGGGGGATTATACGACGCAACTATCGGTGCTGTCCGAGTCGTTAGTGAACCAACCCTCGATCCTTGGGTTATCTATGGCTATCAAACCCACTTCGCTACTGTGGACAATCTCGAAGATTTAGTCGGTGGTCATATCTACGTCGGTTTAATGTTAATTGGGGGCGGTATCTGGCATATTATCGTTCCCCCGCTCAAATGGGCGAGAAATGTGCTGATTTTCTCTGGAGAAGCCATTTTATCCTATTCTTTGGGCGGAATTGCCCTAGCTGGTTTCGTGGCCGCCTATTTCTGTGGGGTAAATACCCTCGCTTATCCAGTCGAATTTTACGGGCCAATTTTAGAAGTGAAGTTAGGAATTGCTCCCTACTTTGCCGACACGGTGAAATTGCCCTTTGGAGTGCATACGGCGCGCTGTTGGTTAGCTAATGCCCACTTTTTCCTCGCTTTCTTCTTTTTACAAGGTCATCTCTGGCACGCTTTACGCGCGATGGGTTTTGACTTTAAACGAGTAGAAAAAGCCTTAAATGCGATAGAAGCCTAGTTTTTTCAAGGAAGATTAGGATAAATTATCGATTTTCCTAATTTTCCCCGCTGATCAATCTTTCTAACTGTCCCTTATGCCTTACTGTGCCTGTTGTAACACCAAATTGCTGCATCACATTGGACGCTCTCGCTCTTATTGGTACTGTAGTTCTTGCCGGCAGGAAATGCCAGTTTCAGAGGGAGAAAACTGTAATCAGGGGCTTTATTCCCTATCAAGGATAATTAAGAGTTAAACTCACTTATTTCGCAACAAGGACAAATTTTATGGCAAAAATTGGCTTATTTTTTGGCACGCAAACCGGCAAAACCGAAACGGTGGCGGAAATGATTCAGAAAGAATTTGGAGGTGAGGCAATTGTAGAATTACACGATATCTCCTCCGCATCTACCGAGGATTTTGCCCCCTACGATGCCCTGATTATCGGTTGTCCCACCTGGAATATCGGCGAATTACAAAGCGATTGGGAGGGTTTTTACGATGAATTGGATGACATTGATTTCGTCTCCAAAAAGGTCGCTTATTTCGGGATGGGGGATCAAATCGGTTACTCGGACAACTTTCAGGATGCCCTGGGGATACTGGAAGAAAAAATCGCCTCCCTAGGGGGTAAAACCGTCGGTTATTGGCCCACAGACGGTTACGATTTTAACGAGTCAAAAGCCTTAAAAAATGGCAAATTTGTCGGTTTAGCCCTGGATGAAGACAACCAATCCGATTTAACTGAACAACGGATCAAAACTTGGGTCGCAGGACTTAAGCGCGAATTTGGCGTTTAGTTGGCCATCAGGAGACAGGAGACAGGAGACAGCTTTTTTCTCCCATCTCCCCATCTCCCCACTTCCCCATCTCCCCATCCCCTATCCCCCATCTCCCCATTCCCTATCTCCTTGATTATTATGTCTCGATTACCTGATGCAGTTTGGATTAATGTTAACCCCAGTTTTCGCCGTTTCGATCGCCCGGTGTTGGATTTTTTAGCCCGGGAAGTTGCGATCGCTGATTGGCAATACTGTCAATCTCTTGATGAGCCAGCTTCTCTTGATATTGCCTTGGTATTACTACAAGATTACCTGAAACAATGCGATCGACCGCTGCATTTAGTCGGTCACGGCACGGGGGGATTAGTAGGATTACTGTACGCGCGTCGTTATCCAGAAAGGGTAAAATCCTTAACTTTGCTTTCCGTGGGAGTCTATCCGGCGATCGATTGGCAAGCTCATTATTATGTGCTATCAAAATTATTACCCTGTTCCCGTCAAACTCTGCTCAATCAATCGGTTCACAATCTTTTTGGTCATCAATCCTGCGCTTTAACCCAAGAATATCGCTATCTCTTGGAAGAGGATTTATTATTGTCCCTTTCTCCCCATAATCTCTATCAGAATGCCCATTTCGCCCCGGGGACAGTTCCCGTACCCCTGTTAGTCTGTGGGGGAGATATCGATACGGTAATTGATCGGCATTTATTGCAGGGATGGCAACCCTGGTTAAAGTCAGGCGATCGCATTTGGAGTTGTCCCAAAGGGCGTTATTTTTTCCACTATTCCCACCCCTACAGCGTCAGTCAAGAGATTTTTAGTTTCTGGCGATCTCTAATCCGACAGGAATTTCTTTCTGAGCAAACTGTAATTATTTCTTAATTGACAAAAATCGAGATTTATGTTAGTGCTAATACCGCTCTTTTGTCCGATCGCTATTTGGCTGGTTCTCTTATTCTTTTTTACTGCCCTTTTTCTTGCCATTGCCGAAGCGCGGGGACGACTGCGAAAGCTGCATCGGATTCCCTGTAGTCGCTGTGTTTTTTGTACTGGGGATTATCGCTTGAAATGTGCGGTGCATCCAGCGCGTGCCTTTTCGGAAGAGGCGATCGATTGTCGGGATTTTGAGCGAGAAACACGTTGGAAGTCGAGGATTGGTCTAAGTTGGACTTGTCTCGGTAAATTTTCGAGATATAGTCATTTCAATTAAGATTGGGAATATCAATGCCAGATAGAATAAGGGTTTTATCGATCGAGAGTGTATCGGACTTATTTGAAATCACTACAATAGCATTCTAGACCCAATTCGTTAGGGTTAGAATGGACACTTTTCGGGGGATCGATCGTCCCGGAGCGATGTACTACAATTAGACTAGGTAACTCGCGCGTCCCGTTCTCATGAACTTCTCGAACATAACAGAATTAAAAGACTATCTTCGTCGATATAACTCTCATTCAATTTTAAAAATGGGAGCAAGTATTTGTTGGCGCGAGTGGGAAAGCTGGAAGAGTAGTCCTTATGAATGGGTAAAAAGTAACGCATCACGAAATTATGTGATTCGATTGATCCTTCTTGCTAGTGCGGGAAACATACATCGTGATCAAGAAATAATTCCAGAAGAATTCTATTCTTTGATTCAAGTTTATTTTGGTTGGCCGAACCATACAATTTCAGACAAAAATCTGTTGGAAAAAGAATCGGAAGAAATCGTAAATAACATTGCAAAATACGAGAAAAATCATATAAACAAAGTTCGTAACTGGACGATCAAGCCTAGTGATTTTATCACAAAAGAGAAAGTGCGCCGCCATTCGTCAGGACTCTTCTGTCAGCGTTCGGCGGCTTTTCAAAATTCGGGATTTGGAAAACCAATAGCTCGTATTCAGCGCACGATTAAATTATTGGAGATTATTCATCAATCACACCCTCTTATTCTTGAGCTTTTTTATCAGCGAGCGGGATTATCAACCCAGGTTTACTTTAATCAATTTATGTCGGCGATTGGATGGGGAATGAGCAATGGAGAGCAATGGGGTCTTATCGACTTTTCTCGGACTATAAGTATAGATAAAGAACTCGAAGATCAGGGAATTACTCAAGAGAATCTTGAAAAATTTATTTCACTCAATAGCTTGCCTTTTAATCTATCTACAAAAAAAGGTTCTCAATGTTTTTGGACAAAAGTTGAGCGAAGTATAGAAACAGTATCAGAACCTTATCAACCATTCTTTTATAATTATTTTTTAGATATTCCATTTATATATCTTGGCAAACAAAAATACTGTCTTCCCGATCCTTTTTCTTTGTCTGAATCCTGCTGGAACCAGATTAACACAAATATTCTTACGCCCTACGAAGAGAATCGAAAAAAACGAGATGGTATTTTAAGTGATGCGGTGGAAACATATCTGGAAGCAGTTTTTTTGCCCCAGATTGCTCCGACATCTTTTGAAAGAATTCCTGTTGACGAAACAGACTCGATCAATAAAGCGGGAAAACGAGCAGACTTTTTGATATGCCTTCCTAATGCCTATATTATTATCGAATGCAAGAATTCGCTAATGTCTGCTGACACTAGCGCCTGTTTTCATCCTGAAGGACTAGCCAATTTTTATATGAGATTTCACGAAGCCACAGAACAAATTTCGGCAACCGTTCGAGCGTATAATTTGAAAGATAAGCCTGTTATTCCTTTGGTTCTCTCCTTTTATGATGCAATAACAGCTTCTCAAATATTTGAATTTATGATCGAGGAAACTAATTATTGTTCGGAATTAAGTCTGACAATGCCGCCTGTTATTCATTCACTACATGAGTTTGAACATTTTACAGAAAATAGAAGTCTAGAAAATTGGGCTGAGTTAAGAATTTGTCAAGCTAAACAACCTCGGTTTGTTCCACCAGATGAACGAGGACAACCCCAACCACCTCCTGTTCCACGCGATAATCGGGGTCATGAATATAAGCACTTGGCCGATTATAAATCATGGCTCTTCTAGAGTAGTTATGATATATTAGCACAATAATTACTGTGAGACTTGTGTAGCAAAGTTTACTAGGAATTCAAAAAAGCAATTTTAATAAAAAAGCTTTTTATTTTGTTGGATTCTCTACTGTTTAAGGAGTTAGGCTCATTTAAACTACTCATTTGCTATAACCAGTCTAGGAGAGCCACTTTTTGCTGGCTATGGAGTACATCTAAGCAGAGTATAGTCAGTCTGAAAAATAAGGGGAATGATTACGAACTCAACCCTTAATATACATAGCTTATAGATGTTGAGTGCATTTTTCTCTCAGACATCAGCCCTGCTCTGCTAAGATGATAATCATTATCATTTTAACTAGCAATGGTCAATCAGATTAAGTACCCCCTAGCAGAAAGCCCCGTTATCGAAGAAGATTCGCAAAAAATCGTAAAAATACGCCATACTTGCGCCCATATCTTAGCAATGGCCGTACAAACTCTCTTTCCTGAAACCAAAGTCGCTATTGGTCCCTGGACAGAAACGGGATTCTACTACGATTTTGATCGCCTAACACCCTTTACCCCCGAAGATTTGGAGAAAATAGCGGCAGAAATGGGGCGAATTATCGGGAAAAACCTGCCAATTATCCGAGAAGTGGTGGAAAGAAGCGAAATTACGGCAGAAATTGAACGCCTTAATCAACCCTACAAAAAGTTAATTTTGGAGAGAATCCCCCCAGAAGAAACCATTACCCGTTATTTTATCGGTAGTCCGGACGCAGGACGGAGCGATCGAGAACCCTCGTTAATTGATGGGGTTGTTTCTCCCCCAGAAGAATTTTGGTGGGATCTGTGCGCGGGACCCCATCTCAACTCGACGGGGGAAATTAACCCAGATGCTTTCGCCTTGGAGAGTGTAGCGGGTGCTTATTGGCAAGGAGATGAAAAACAGCCGCAATTACAGCGAATTTACGGCACAGCTTGGCAAACCCCCGCAGAATTACAAAATTATCTCCAACAAAAAGAAGAAGCGCAGCGACGAGATCATCGCAAATTGGGACAACAATTAAAATTATTTAGCATCCAAGAAGATGCCGGTGGCGGCTTAGTTTTTTGGCATCCCCGGGGTGCAACAATGCGTTATTTAATCGAAGATTATTGGCGCCAAGCTCATTTAGAAGCCGGTTATCAATTTCTTTATACTCCCCATCTGGCTAATTTAGATCTGTGGAAAACTTCTGGACATTGGGACTTTTATCGCGACAATATGTTTGAGGCGATCGAGTTAGAACAGCAAAGCTATCAAATTAAGCCGATGAATTGTCCCTTTCATGTTTTAACCTATCAAAATGACCTGCATTCCTATCGAGAATTTCCCCTAAGATGGGCAGAATTAGGCACAGTTTATCGTTACGAGCGATCGGGGGTTTTACACGGATTAATGCGGGTAAGAGGTTTTACTCAAGATGATGCTCATATTTTCTGTTTACCAGAACAAATTGCCGCAGAGATTCTAGGAGTTTTGAACTTAACCGAGAAAATTCTCTCCGATTTTGGCTTTACTAATTATGAGGTAAATTTATCGACTCGTCCCAGTAAATCCGTGGGTAGCGATAGTGTTTGGGAATTGGCAACGGCGGCTTTAATTGAAGCATTAAATGCTAAAAAGTGGGATTATATTGAGGATCAGGGAGGTGGGGCTTTTTATGGTCCGAAAATTGATATAAAAATTCAAGATGCGATCGGTAGAATGTGGCAATGTTCCACGATTCAGGTCGATTTTAACTTGCCAGAACGCTTTGATATGGAATATGTCGCTAGGGATGGTAGTCGGGAAAGACCGATTATGATTCATCGGGCTATTTTTGGCTCTTTGGAAAGATTTTTTGGTATTTTAATCGAGAATTACGCGGGAGATTTTCCTCTCTGGTTAGCACCTATTCAAATCCGTTTATTACCCGTTAGTGATGAACAACAGGATTATGCTTTAGAGGTAGCAATGCGGTTAAAACAAGCTGGTTATCGAGTGGAAATCGATAAAAGTGGTGAGCGTTTAGGTAAACAAATTCGTACAGGAGAACTAGAAAAAATACCTGTCTTAGCTGTGATTGGAAAACGGGAAGTTAGCAGTAAAACTCTAAGCATTCGTACTCGACAAGGGGGTGATTTAGGTTCGATGAAGCTGGCAGATTTATTAGAAAAAATGCAAACAGCGATCCTATCTAAAGCTAATCTCTGAAACTTTTGTGTAAACCAGCAAATCCCTGTATTTATTTTTAATGATCAATTAGTGGAGATCGATACCTTCACGGCAAATTTAACAGGGTTTAGAAAAGCCTATTTTCTGCCAATTAATTAACTTAAAAGTGGGTTAGCTGCCATGAGTTCTTTGATAATTCCTCTCTCCGATTCCCTCCCTTGCTTACCTAAATCGGGAATGCCTGTCACGATTATTACTGGTTTTTTGGGAAGTGGCAAAACCACCCTACTAAATCATATTCTCGACAATAAAGAAGGGTTAAAAGTGGCCGTATTAGTCAATGAGTTTGGAGATATTAATATTGATTCTCAATTGCTTGTTTCTATCGATGAAGATATGGTAGAATTAAGTAATGGCTGTATTTGTTGTACGATTAATGATAGTTTAATTGAGACGGTCTATCAGGTCTTAGAAAAAGAAATTCCCGTAGATTATCTAATTATTGAAACTACAGGATTAGCCGATCCTTTACCAATTATCCTCACTTTCTTGGCCACGGAGTTAAAATATTTAACTCGCTTAGATTCTATTATTACCCTCGTGGATTCTGAAACCTTTACTGCGGATCATTTTGATAGTAACATTGCCCTTAGTCAAATTCGTTATGGTGACGTGGTAATTCTCAATAAAATAGATCGGGTTAATCAAAACAAATTAGATGACTTGGAAAAGTTTATTCGTCGAGAAAAAGAAGGGGTAAGATTGTTACAAAGTCAATACGGTAAGGTTGCTTTGGGTTTACTATTAGATTTAGGTTTAACTAAAGAAGAATTGTATAAAGACCAGTTTAGAGACTTTCAAAAAAATCGCCAAAGCTCCAGTGATAATCAATCTCCTGAAGACTTTAATTTTGTCTCCTTTGTTAGCGATAAACCATTTAATCTAGATAAATTTGAGCCTTTTCTCACGGAAAAAATGCCGATAAATGTTTTTCGAGCTAAAGGGATTCTCTGGTTTCAACAAAGCGATTTAAAACATATTTTTCAACTGAGCGGTCCTCGTTACGATCTGCAAGCGGTAGAATGGGATACACCTCCTAAGAATCAGTTAGTTTTTATCGGCAGAAATTTAAATAAAGAGGAAATTGTGACACAACTAAACGAATGCTTGGCTAGTTCTCAAAAAATTAAAAAGGACAAACTATGAATAGACCTCTTGCAGAAATCAAAAATCGTTTTTAGGGTTAGGAGTCAGTAGTCAGGAAAATTAAGAATGAATAATAATCAATTAAATGGTCTATTTACAGATTTTATGCCATTTAACCCTTATTTTTGCGGCGATCAATTCAGCGAGAAAACGATCTCTTCAAGAAACCCGTTTTCTCGCTGAAAAAACTATCCCGAAAGCGATCGATTAAGGGAACAATTAAAAATGATGGGAGTTACCCTAGTTGACTTACCCGATGGACAAACCCAATGGTATCCTAGAGAAAAGAGCCATAACCAGGATTAATATCCCAAAAAACCGCCAATTTTTCCCCAGCTTGCTAAGTTTAAAGGATTGGTTAAGGAAGATTACTTGCCCCAATCTAACTTATGCTAGAATGATTATCATTACCACAATAGAGAAGGAGCAAAATGATTATCGTGGTGACGGGGGGTATAGCTGCGGGAAAAACCCATTGGATTCGCGAACAAATTGCTAAACAGAGGCAGCCAAGCCTATATTTTAGTCCCCAGACGGAAACTTTTCCCATTGATCGCCTCACTTTACAGAGTGAGTTTCCCCAGTTGTCCTGTGTTTCTAGGGAAGAAGAAGACCTTTTGAGCAGTTTATCCATGGAAAACACGGTCTATATGGAAGTACCATGGCATTTAGACACGCAATCCCTCGAAAGCTTTCTAAAACCCCTCAATTGTCATCGGGTAGCGATTACGTCTCCAGAAGCAGAAATCCCCGAAGGACAAGTTCCCGTCGATGAAATTGTCTTCAGTCCCGTCAAAACAACAATAAAAGGTGATCAATGGTTAAAAAAACGAGAAATACAGATTTATAGAGCCGTTTTAACGGGAGAAGTCCTCGATTTTTCCAGTTTAACTACCTTTTGGACAGAATTAACCCAAGGTGCCTATGGGGAAGTGCTGCGGGTTAAAAGTATCTTCGATATCATCGACGGTCAGTGTATTTATGGGGAATTTATGGATGAATGGCCAGAAAAAGACTTTCAAAGCTTAAATTTCCCCTTAAATCTCGATGGGAGACCGAATCGCTTCAGTGGGATTGAAATCGTCGGTCGCAATCTCGATAAACCGATAATTGCCGATACCCTTAGTGATTGTTGTCTGTCCGATGAGGTACTTTTTTATTATCAACAACAATTTCAAGAATCTTTAGAGCCAGAAATGGAGTTAATCTGATGAAAATAGCCGTTTTATCCTGTATTCATGGCAATATGCCTGCTTTTGATGCTGTTTTGCGAGATTTAGACCAACAGGGTTGTCAAGAAATCTACTGTTTAGGGGATTTAGTTGGGTATGGACCCCATCCTAACCAAGTGGTGGAAAAAATCCGTCAACTGGGGATTACTACAGTACAAGGGTGTTGGGATGAGGATATCGTTGAGGGATTAAATGCCTGTGAATGCAGTTATCCGTCGCTTTTAGCAGAAAAACGGGGTAGATTAGCTCATGAGTGGACAAATCAAATAATCACCCCAGAAAACCGTAATTATTTGTCAAAACTGCCCGAAATTTTTAAGCTAGATCACCTCTGTTTTGTCCATGGTAGTCCCCAAAGTAACCATGAGTATCTTTTAGCCGAAATGGACGCTTTTACGGCTTTAGAACGGGTTTTATCGGTAGATGCAGAGGTTTTATTCTGTGGACATACCCACATCCCCTACATTCGCACTCTCGACGCAGGAAGCTTGCAAATAAAAGTGTATCAACCCGATGGGGAACAGTCGCGGCAATTTACCACACCAGTTAAACGTATCATCAACGTGGGATCGGTGGGAGAACCGCGTCACGGTCGTCCAAATGCCACCTATGTGATTTACGATCGAGAAACGGCAGCGGTACAACTGCGAGAAGTGGCCTATAACTATCAAGAAACCTGTCAGGCTATTTTAGCATCGGGTTTACCTCCTATTTTCGCTTGGCGATTGGCTAAGGGTCTAGAATATGCGGAAAAAGCCGATGATCCGACTCATGTTTGCGAACGTTAATTTGTGATAACTCAAGAAATTATGTGGGCAATTTTAAGCGGTATTCAAGGCAATTTACCAGCCTATCAAGCGGTCTTAGCAGATATTCAGCAACGGTCAGTTACTGTAGAAAATTTATATATTTTAGGAGATTTTATCGGTGTTAATCCCGATAGTGAAATGCTGGTAGAACAAATACGTTATCCCACTAAAAATAACTTATATCCGCAGGTTTGTCGGGGTTGGTGGGAAGAACAATGTCTGATTTTACACAGTTTGGGAGCAACGGGAACACCAACGGAATTAATTGATAAATATGGTATCGATAGCACTAAGCAACTCTGGGACACAGTGTCTTTAGAAACTGTGCAATGGCTACGAAATCTCGATTTTGGTTTTGTCGAGTTGGATTGTTTATTAATTCATGGCAGTAGTGTCAGTGTTAGTGAAGAATTAACACCCGATACTCCCCCATGGCAAATTTTAGATCGACTGCAACGGGTGGGAGTTAATAATCTTTTTTGTGGTCGTTCAGGGAAAGTTTTTGATTATTCTTTACAGTCCGCTAATTTAACTAGCACTGTTACTACTTTAGATCAACGGCAACCAAGCGAAACTTTGACGATTCAAGATAAGCGTTTAATTGGGGTTGGTAGCGTTGGTAAAGAATTAAATAAAGCAGTTTACACTCTCTATAATCCCAGTAATAATTGCGTGGAGTTTAGAACCGTACCTTATTAATCTTTCTTAGATTAATTAAATATTAAAGATTAATTTGGTTGCTCTTGATCATGATACAATGGCGAGTAAAAGCAATTATTTTGGGTTAGATTAAAAACAGAATCAATCTAGTTAATTATCAGGTAATAATTATGGTGGTCATTTCAGAAGCAGCTAATCTCCAGAAATTTTCTTGGCAGTGGCAAAATCAAACTTTTGAGATTGTTTACGATATTCAAGGACAAGGTACACCAGTTTTATCTTAAATGTCGGGTGAAGACCCTCAGTTTCACTGACGGGATGAAACCCGACCAATATAGAACAGCGAAGCACCACTAAATCCTTGACAGTTTTGTGTTGGATATGTTAGCAT
>SFBL01000064.1 GCA_007095785.1 Microcystis aeruginosa Ma_SC_T_19800800_S464 | reverse complement strand
CCAGAAAATTTGCCGGACAATCTCTTATGGACTAAAAATTTTAGCCATTCAGGCATAGAGAGAATTGAAATGTATAATAAATTGAAAAATAAGAGCAAATTGATAACTTCGTCAATTACCCAGGGATATAAGAATGGACTTGCGTAAAAGGTTGCCACTATAGCGACTAAAGCCATACTGGAAGGCAAGCTTAATTGATTTTCTTGCTTAATCCAATCCAAGATTTGAGGAAGAGCAAAAATTAGAAAAGTTAATTTGTAATCAATGACAAGGCCAATAACAAGATAATTTCCTAAATGAATTGCTGCCGCAAGACGGAAGTAATCAATATATCGACTTTTATCTAAAGATTTGCCCGAATCCTTTGAGACAAAATCAGAACTAAGCCATTCTTGAAAATTTTTAAATTTCGACAATAAAAATCTGGTCAAGACTAATAGCGTCAATAAACTCATAATTATATAAATTATGTATCTGATCGTCTTTTTAATGTCAGTTTCGCCGTCAGAAAATAAAGAAAGATTTGATAGAAAAGGTTTGACTTTCAAAAAGAGGGCTTGATGTCCAAAACGAAACCAAACACTCTCAACATCAAATGCTTGTGAGATAGTTTTCATCTCCCCTATACTAGCCAGAAAATAAGTAATAAAAGCAGCCGCAAAAATAGCCGACAAGAACAGGAATAGATTTCTTTTTTCTTTAATAATTACTGCCAGACCGAAAATTGGAAATAGTTTAATAACTCCCCAAAAAAATATTAACAAATAGGCACACAACCTAAAAATTAATGCTCGGCTATTCTTAATTATCATTAGTCCGACACCAAGCCAAGAATAGATAACAATATCTACGTTGCCACGTTCGACTAAAAGCATTACCGTTGGTGAGCATAAAATTAGGGCATAAACTACAGCTTCTTGATAATTTAATCTGCCAATGATGATTAAAGTTATCACATAAAAGATTAGAGCAAAGAAAACTCCTAAAAATATAGTATCACGCTGCTCTAATCCCAGCCAAGTTAATGAAGACCAACTGCTAGGATAAGATATTTGATTGAAGCAGGGATTATTTGCTAGGGAAACTTCTCCTGTCAATCGATCACAATCAAAAGCACCTAATACGGCTGCAAGATCTATAAAAGGGTTTTTAACCGCAGGAACCCCAAGTCTCCACCAAAACTTGTGATACGGAACAAAAAAATTGGCTAGATACAATAACCCAAAATATCCTAAGAGTGCAGCAACTACCAAAAATCTGCCATCAATTTTTGATTGCTGTTTGAGCATTTTCCTAATCTGGATATGTATTGAATTTACTATGTCCACTTAGTGCCTCCTGCTATTAAAGGATTGATTATCTGTCAATTACTTGAGTTCGGTATAGGACGCTCATTGCGCTGCTAAATGAAAGACTACATCTGGTCGCCATGAAGCGATTAAACGAGTCACTAACTCAGCCTCTCGAATATCTCTTATATGATGACTCAGGTTTTGAGCTAAGTCTAATTGCTCAAATAAGGCGGGGGTGGTATTGGCTGCTAAACTGAGTCCTTTTACCTCTGCCCCCAGATGGAGTAACCAAAACGCCAGCCAAGACCCCTTAAAGCTGGTATGACCCGTTATAAAGACCTTTTTGCCCAGCCAAAATGCTTTTTTTACCATATTTTCCATCTAGCTTGTCCAGTGTCATAAAGGTGATTGAGTACTTCCATTTCTCGGTAAGTATCCATGCATTGCCAAAACCCATCATGCCTATAGACGGCGAGTTCTCCTAAAGCGGCTAGGGTTCTGAGGGGCTGTGCCTCAAAAGTCGTCGAATCTCCCTCAATTAAATCCAAAACCTTGCGATTTAAGACAAAATAGCCCCCATTAATCCATCCTTCAGATGTTTGTGGCTTTTCTTGGAATTGAGTGACTAAATTACCCTCAATGATTAACTCGCCAAAGCGAGAAGAAGGACGAACCGCCGTCATAGTGGCTAATTTCCCATGGGAGTAATGGAAATCCAACAGATCCGCAATATTCACATCACACACCCCATCCCCATAGGTGGCTAAAAAGATCTCGCTTCCACTTTGCTCTATATAAGAGGTGAGACGTTTAAGACGACCTCCCGTCATGGTTTCGGGTCCCGTATCAACTAACCAAATACGCCAGTCTTCCTCCTCATGGCCACTATCGAGTTTGGTCACTTTTTTATTGCCTAACTCTAAGAGGACATCACTTTGATTCCAATCATAGTTAAAGAAATAGTCCCGGATTATTTCCCCTTTATACCCTAGACAGAGCATAAAGTCAGTTAAACCATAGTGGGCATAAGTTTTCATGATATGCCAAATAATTGGCCGATTTCCGATATTAATCATCGGTTTAGGTCTAAACTCGGTTTCTTCCCGCAGTCGGGTGCCTTTGCCACCACACAAGATGGCCACGGGAATATTAGACTTATAGTCCTTAACTGTTAAGCTGACCGATTGTATTACCATGGAATTATATAGTGGAAGGTTTTTAGAGTGACATCATCTTATCGAGGCAGTTTAACACGGGGTTCCCGATCTTGTCCAATATCTGTCCAAAAAAATCTTTGTTGAGCGAGTGTACCTAGTTTATTGCTAAACAAGATAACTGCTGAGGTACTAAGTTTTCCTTTTGGGTAGTCGGTCGTCCGCCGGGGATACTAAATCAGGTTATACTTCGTCTTGATCAGCAACGCTAAATTCTAACCGGGGAGGGCTAGAAACTCGTGCTACCATGGGAAGATAAATATTCGGGGATACGGTCACGAAGCTACCAGACAATTTTAGGATAAAAATACCGACACTTATGGGGAAATCAATCAATAAAGTCCGAGGAACGGCACTGATTTTAGGAATTCTAGCGATCGCCTTGGCATTTTTCACCAGGATTGTCAGTATTTTTGAATACGTTACCTTCGATATCGGACCGGATCCCGATCAGATTAGCGGTGCTTATTTTTGGATGGATATGTGGAAGGGAAACTTTCCTCAATTGGGACCTGCGGGGGGGGGTGGAAAATATGGATTCGTAATTCCTCCCCTCTATGGTTATTTAGCATTTCCTCTGACAATTTTCGGTGCCGATCCCGAATTTCAAGTCCTTACCAATGGACTATTTTCTTTTCTATCGATTCCCCTCTTAATCTACTTTGTTTATCAACTTTTAGAAAATGTAGAACAAGATAAACGTCTTCTCCTGTCCAGTTTGGCAGGATTTTGGTATAGCACGATTTATGCGGACTATTTCATTAATAATTTTTCCTGGGCCCCTAGCCCAATCCCCTTTTTCCTGCTCGTTTTTGCTTTACTCTATCGCTTCCAGATAGAAACGAGTAAGCCGCTGCTCTATCAGGCTATAGCTTGGATATTCTTCGGGATTACCGTCGCCATATTGGTGAGTTTACACACCACCACGATGTTAATTATCCCTGTGACTTCCGTTATCGCCTCTCTCTGGTTTGTTTATCGAAATCGCAAGAATACTCGTAAATGTCTTTTACCTTTTCTATCGATTCTATCCGCAAATCTCGCCTTGATTATGTATTGGCACAGTGAGATCGTTCGGAATTTCGCCAATACGAAAGGACTGGTGAGAGCACTCACGGAGAAGGGGGCGAGCACCGAACCATCGAGCAATCTGTTCACTCGTCTATTTAAAGCGATTTGGGAAACGGTTTATCTGGGTAATCAAGTGTTTTTTTTGAATGACAATATATCGATTTTTAATGTCGTAGTTTCGGCGGTTTTTTTCGGCATTTCTCTATACATAGTCATCAAAAAATATCGAGGCAATAAAACACTGATTGGCTTTTTGGCGATCACTTGGATAATTTTTCTCTACGCTTCCTCTAATTATCCTGATGAGCATTTTTATTCCCATCGTAAAATCTTACTCTGGTTTGCTCCTATCCTCTTGGCGATCGCTAGTCTTGCCTATCTAAACTTTACTAAGACTTTCGACAGGATCCTGGCTCTAGTTCTAATAATTATCATCGGCTATTCGATCGCAACTAATCTCTATTTCAATCAACGTTATCTTGCTAGTAAATACGGTTCCGAAAGACTCCTATCCGTGGCCGATACGGTGGAAATTATCAATCAGATTCCAGTTGGTTCAACCCTTTGTGATCCAGCCAAAAAAGGCAAAAGAAAAGAGCGCGGTCAGTACGATTATATCGATACCTTTATGACCAAAAGAGAGCTAACGATAACCAATGCCTGCCCATCGGGTAGTTATTACATACAGCCGAAATTTAAAATGGCTATCCAAATGAACGATTTATTTCCAATTTTTACCCTCGTCAAAACTCCCCCTCTCGATCGCCCGATGACTTCCCTTCTGGAAACTCCGGAAGCCTATCTCTATAAAATCGAGTAGAAATAGCGGAATTTGCTCGGGATATTCTGACGAAGTTTCCGCTTTGGGGAGTCGGTCGTCAGCAATAAGCTGTACTGCATTTGAACTGGGGATTGTATTTTAGTACAAATGCTCACCAGACTCTCCCTGCTCACAGGCAGTCTTAACGAGTAATTTAGATAGTCAACAGCTGGCTGCCGATGATTGCCTCACTTTGGCGGCGTATTATTGACAATCTTGAGCGCATAAAGGCGAAAACGCTCTAAATCAGCTTGCAGGGTTGATTCCACCACTCGACCGAGGAAAAGATTATCCATCAATTTTCCTAACCAACCTGGTATAGCATAGGCTGCTGTCAGTCGCACAATACTCCTACCATGACGGTCATAAAAACGAATTGCCCCGCGGTTAGGCAACCCGTCCACGGATTCCCATTGAATCATCTGATGGGGGACAATTTTCATTATCCGTGACAACCAAGTAAATTCTAGACCACCACTGGCTAACTTCCAACGGGAAAGTTCTGGCTCCTCCTCGAGAATTTTCACTGATTCGATCCATTTCATCCAGTGGGGCATTTGTTCTAAATCTGACCAGAGCTCCCAAACCAGATCGATCGGCGCGTCCACTTCTACCTGTACACTATGTTCTAACCAAGTCATTCGTTAATTCTGGCGATGCTGAATATTTCTATGATAACGGCTATTAGTCTTTAGCTTTTCACTCAATGATAAAATAAAAACAATCTTCCCAGTTTAATTTTACTATGTTAATCAGAAAACTGCTCGAATGTGAGGAATTCATCGCCGGTGATCATACCAGATTGCGCGAGTTATTGCATCCCGATAAACAGCCGTTAAATCTACGTTATAGTTTAGCCCCCGCATGGGTAGATGTGGGGGAAACTTCTACTCCCCACGCTTTAAAAACTGCGGAAGTTTATTATATTCTGCAAGGACAAGGGGAAATGCACATCGATGAGGAAGTGCAATTAGTGACTGTCGGCGCTGCCATTTATATACCTCCTCTCGCTAAACAATATATTCATAATTGTGGGGAGGAACCCTTAGTTTTCTTGTGTATTGTCGATCCTGCTTGGCGAGTGGAAGACGAAATTATCTTTGAGTAAAAATAATGAATATTGGCATTATTGGACTGGGTTTAATCGGTGGTTCCTTGGGGTTAGATTTCCGCGCACAAGGTTATAAGGTTTTGGGAGTTTCCCGTCAACAATCCACCTGTGATATCGCTGTAGAAACAGGAGTGGTAGATGAATCTAGTACCAGTTTAGAATTATTGGCTACTGCCGATTTAATCTTTATTTGTACTCCCATACATTTAATTGTGCCAACTTTGGAAAAATTAACTCCCTATTTAAAAAAACAGGCAATTGTCACCGATGTGGGATCGGTTAAAGGGGCAATTGTGGACAATTGTAGTCAATTATGGCCGAATTTTGTCGGTAGTCATCCCATGGCTGGGAAAACCGAACAGGGAATTAATGCAGCACAATCGGGTTTATTTGTCAATGCCGCTTATTTAATTACTCCCCTTGAATCTACTCCTAATTTTGCCGTGGAAATCTTAACTGAAATAGTACAAAAATTAGGCTGTAAAATTTATTATTCTTCCCCCGAAGAACACGATCAAGCCGTGGCATGGATTTCCCATCTTCCAGTGATGATTAGTACCAGTTTAATCCAAGCTTGTGGGGAAGAACAAGATCTGAATATTCGCAAATTAGCAGAAAATTTAGCTAGTTCTGGTTTTCGCGATACCAGTCGCGTCGGTGGTGGCAATCCCGAATTAGGTTTAATGATGGCTAAATACAATCGTCAAGCTTTATTAATATCTTTGGCTCATTATCGGCAAAATCTTGATCAAATTATTGACTATATCGCAGGAGAAAAATGGCAGGAAATAGAGGAAATTCTCGTTTCTAGTCAGCAATATCGATCCGATTTTATTCAATAAAAATACCATTTTCACCCTAGCAATTATCCCACAGCACCATATCATAGATTTATCCTCACTAAACCGATGAAATTATATGACCACCTTTTTTGAATTTGAAGCCGAATTTGTTGGCTCCTTACGTTGTATCCCAATGACCGTGAGAATGAAACTAGATACCTGTGGAGTTAAATTAAAATTATCCCATTGGATGCAGTTGAGTCAACTGGAAAGAATGGTATTAGTTAATATGGCTTGTACGACGGCAGCAGAAGCCAAAATCTATCGAGATTTTCTGCAAAAATTAATCACCGAAAAAACCGGGACTCCCCCGGGAGAAGTAGCAATAGCTCCCCATCCCGCTTGGCTAGATGATAGCCAGATTCCCGATACAGTCCTAGAAAAAGCTAGAGAGTTCCAGATTGAAATTAGTTTAGAACAATGGCAAAAACTAGAGCCATCCCAACGGTTTGCCCTGATTAAACTTAGTCGTCCTAGTCACGAAAATCTTAACTTTTATCCGGCCCTGAAAGAGTTCCATATAGTCGATGTCTAACTCAAGAACCTAGGCCAGATTAATTAAGTTTCTTCCTATCTTACTATCATGACAAGCCAAAAGGCGATCAAGGCGAGAAATTAGTATTTTAGACTACTAGATAAATCTCGAATTAAAACGGGGAGAAATAGGGGATGATAGCTGGTTTAATTAGTCCCAGCAAACGTGAGGTTTTCTGCTATGAGACTTGCGTATTAATAAATTACCATCTATACTAGAGAAGCAACTTGTTACTCCCACTCTTAACTATGGTAACTGAACTGACTGAAAAAATCAAATCAAGCTTGAAAGATGCGGCAAAAAAGCTGACAGGTTTTAAGAAAAGGGCTTTTATGGCGCAAGTAACTATAGACTATTTTAACT
>SFBL01000063.1 GCA_007095785.1 Microcystis aeruginosa Ma_SC_T_19800800_S464 | reverse complement strand
TATCTTCCAAGATAGAATAGGGCCAAGCGAAGGAAATATGGTTAAGATGAGCATTAGGATCACTAGGCCGATTTCTCACCATTAACTGTAATTTATCAACCCTTTCATTATGGGGATTGTGGTAGATTTTCGCTAAGTAGCCATTAAGGTTAGTGTGCCATACTTTCGCTTCGCCACTGTTGGCAAGTTCTCGCGTTAGGGTAATTGAGCGATTCTGTAGTTGACAGCGATAAGTTAAAGACATCAAAAAATCTCCGAGTATTTATGCTGTTCAGTCCCATCGTAGGTTGGGTTGAACGATAGTGAAACCCAACATTTTTTAATAATTGAGTTGGGTTTCGTTCCTCAACCCAACCTACAGATACTAATAATATTAGTATCAATTAAATACTGGTTTGGCTGTGTCATCTTGAATGCGATCGAAGTCTGAATCGTTGCCAACGTTGGGAATCTGGCATAGCACCTCTGCCAAAGATTTTCGTTGCGGTTGCAGCAAGGCTTTTTCTAAGATTTTGCGGTGTTCGGCTTCGGCACTGATACCCTGTTGGCTGGCTCGCTTTTTGAGAGCTTTGACGATGGCTTCATCGATATTGCGGACGATTAAATCTGCCATAGACGACCTCCGTTTTATACAGATTACTCGAATTAACTTTAGCCCAATTTTCGCCAGAGTTGAGTGCTGAAGCGCAACAACAAACCTTGTAATCAAATCAGGTTCGTTGTTTTTTGCTGCTGCTGTTCCATCACTTCCCGCAAGATGTAGTTAATTTGTGTCTCATATCCTTTTCCTTGGGCTTTTAACCATTCTAATATATCTTGATCTAGTTGGATGGTTAATTGCTGCTTTGATGGCGAAAAAGATACTGTTTCTTGGGTAAGGAATTCATCACTTAACGGCGGAATATCAGAATAATCGATATTCTCATCCGTCATCGCATCAATTCTCTTCAAGTCGCTTTTGATAGATTTTCTGCTCACGATTATTTGCCTTTCTCATTGAGATTATACGAGTTTTATTAGAGCGAGGGGTATGGACGATTAAGACAACTCGACCTTTCAATTTGCCAAGCGTAATATATCTTATCTCACCATAAACGAAACGGCTATCCTCGAAGGTAACACATTTACCACCAAAAACTAGCGGTGCATCCTCAAAACTCAGTCCGTGCTTCTCTAAGTTAGCGTCGCTCTTGTCTTGATCCCATTCGTACTTCATTGTTTGAGGTAGATTGGTTAATATTAGGTTCCAAGGTAGCGCCTTAGTCCCATCGTAGGTTGGGTTGAACGATAGTGAAACCCAACTTTTTTTAATAATTGAGTTGGGTTTCGTTCCTCAACCCAACCTACAGATTACTAGGGAGCAGGGAAGTACAGGTTTTACTCTCATTATAGGTTGATTTATAAATCAACTCATAGTAGGTTAATTCATGAATCAACCTACAAAGCACCAGAAACCGGGTTTGTCAAACAAACCCGGTTTCTTAAACCCCTCAGTTTCTTAAACAAAAAGCTAGGAGTAGCGTTTTATCATCGGTTGTTAACTTATTTAAATCCTCCCGCTCTAAAAATTCTTTGAGGTCTTCCTGCAATGGCGTTTCTGTGTGCTGCAAATATTCTTCTAATGGCTGAAAAAAAGGCGGAAAAGGCTGCCAAGTTTTATAATCGATCGATACCTTTTCCACTCCATCCGTCGCCACACAAATAAACGCAACTGGCTCAGTTAAAACTTTTATTTGCACATCCTCCAAAGCATTACTAGAAGTAACAAAAGTGGTTTCATTGATGTATTCCCCCTTGTCAGGCTGAAACAATAACTGATAATTTCCTCCCAGAGGTTTGAACACAATAAAACCATCTCCTATCTGCATCGCCGCTAATCGTTTTGAAGTAACCAAAACAACCAGTAAAGTTGTCGCCAGATCATTAATGTCTAACTGTTCTTTTTCGGCTTCTTCTTGGAGAATTTGCTGAACATAAGCCAACAGTCGCCGGAATATTTCCTTTAATTCCGCTTCAGTTCCAGTGGCAGCTAATGCTGTTTTTTTGAGCTTATACTCTAAAAATTGCAGCGCTGCTTTAACTGTTATTTTCGCCCCTAAATCCGAATGTTTGGCACTACCGGCCCCATCGGCCACGGCTCCAATCAAAACATCCTGACCCAATAATTTATAATCACCATAATCTTGACAGGGTAATCCCGTTTGGACGTGAAAACTACCGACCACCGACTGACATAATGTTCTCCACATAATTAACTGTCCTCTAGGTGGTGATTTGTCCCCAATTCACTGGTGGTAAAGCGATCGCCTCTCCAATTTTACCACCAGAAACTCGTTTCATTGAGTTACTTAACCACTGAAATAAATCCCGAAAATCTAAACCATTGAGTAACACGGGGGGATTATTAGAAATCTGTTTGAGCTTCTCCATATCAGCACCCTGAACACCTACAGAAAAAAATAAAACCCGATTTTCTGCTTCGGCTTGTTTTACCCGTTGCGCTGCCAGATTCCATTGATCCGTCGGCGCACCATCAGTAATTAAAAATATCCAGGGGCGATAATATTGGATACCATTATTTCTATAAATCGCTTTACGATCTTCGATTAAATCTAAGGCCAATTCAATCGCTTCTCCCATGGGGGTTAAGTCTCCTGCGGTTAAAGTAGGTGGCGTAAATTGGTCAATCCCGACAAAATCTTGCACGGTTTTAACCCCTCCCTTACCAAAGGTAACAATGGCGGTTTCTACGCTCAACGTCGCTTGGATATCTCGCATCACATCCTCCTGAAAGGTTTTGATCCCATCATTGAGAGCCTGAATCGGTTCCCCTTGCATTGAACCGGAGGTATCTAGTAGTAGCACCACAGGACAGCGATTTTCCTGATTTTCGACAAATTCAGCCACACCAATCGGCATTTTTTTCAAGCCTCCTAAATTTTTGAACTGGGGGAACTAAGGGAGTTGTAGGAATTGGGATTATCTACTTTTTGTCCTATTATATTATTTCTGCCAGTTCCATCAGAGGCTCTCTTATTCTTTGTGTGATAAGTTTAATTGATATAGGAGCGATCGATTTTTGTGTTCTCTGTGTCTGGAGTGGTTCGTTCCACTCGCCCACTGGCGTTACCGTATCTTAGAATACATTTTAACCACAGAACCCATCAGAAAAGATATCTTTCCCTTAAGCTGAACGCGGGATTTGATTTTTGACTATTAGTCGCAGGGTTTGTTGCAATTCCTCGCGACTGTGAATTTCCTCCAGACGGTGAACCGGAACACCTCGATCGAAGAGAATTAAAGTAGGCAGACTACGCAGACGAAAACTATTAGCTAATTTAAAATTATTATCGGCATTGACACCGACTAATTGAATCGCACCTTGACAGTCATTTTGCCAAGACAAGAGGGTTGGTTGGATTAAACGACATAAACCACACCAAGGCGCCCAAAAATACACGAGAACCGGACGAGAAGAATCTAAAACTAGCTTAGGGAAGCTCTTTTCGTTGACAGATAGGATCATGTCTAAACGGATTTTATGAAAACTTAATTTTGATATAGAAACTATCTTACACCAATCGGGATCAATAAGAAAGGGGTTGGGAGCAAAATCACCAATAAATTTTACTTGTTGCTTGCATTAGCCAAGGATGCCCCCACCAGAGGAGTAGAATAAATCCTGTTACTCCTAGATAGGCAGGACGAAGGAATTCTTGCCATTTTAGGCTTTGCCGACCATCGATAATCGCTAAAAAGGGAATCACCGAGGTGCGTTCTTTGACCTTTAAAAATGCCTCTCCATAACGGTTCTCTAACCGGCGATCGCCATGCCAAACAGCAAAAAGATGATGAGCAATTAAACCTAGGGAAGTTAATAGGGTAAAGCTTGTCCCTAACCAGAGGGTATGGGCGATACACCAGATCACCTGTCCTACCATCTGGGGATGACGGGTAACGCGCAGGATGCCGGTTTCGTAGAGATGAACCTGGGGTTTTTGGATAGCGGCGATCTCCAGCAGGTTAAAGGTGGCAGGATAGAGAAAGAAAAAAGAAATGGCCGAAAGTATCCAAACTAGGGTTTTTACTCCGGTTACTCCCTGTACTTGCCAGAGAAGCAAACCATCATAACGATGATTGAAGAAATAAACTACTAAAATTACTGCTAGAGGGATACTCACAAGGGCAAATAATACCCGATACAGTCGCGCACCGATGATGGCTTCTCCCCGCATTCGTAAACTGGCTAATCCGCTATGGGCAACAGCAAAACCCAATAATAAACCTAACATGATCCAATGACTAGCGAATGCCACTTTTACCCTCTTGATTGACTAAATTTTTCTCCCAATTCTATTTTAAAGATTGATGGTTAATTTTTCAGCCCCCTTTTTTGTGTTGCCAGTATCGGGGATTCGGGGCAAAATAAAACTATGCTTCCCCAAAGCGACTCCCAAGAATATACCCAGGGAACTATCTAATTTTGCAACTTTTTAGGTAATATGTCTTATCCCCAAAAGCGATTTGTGATGGTCTGTCAGCATTCTTCCTGTTTAGTGCAGGGTGCGTCCGAGCTTCTTTTAGCTTGGCAAACGGCAGCTCTCCCAGAAGATGTCATCGTTATGACCAGTGGTTGTCAAGGACAGTGTAGCACTAGCCCGACGGTTAGGATTATTCCTGAGGAAACTTGGTACTGTCGTGTTAAACCAGAGGATGTCAATCAGATTGTGGAAGAACATTTAAAAAACGGTCAACCAGTCGAGCGTTTACTCCATCCACGCATTCACGCTCAATGGCAGTAAACTTGATCGTCAATTTTTAAGTGATGCTTCACAATAGTCTTTTTGCTCGTAGGTTAACCGCTTTGAGTGCCTGTGATTTCAGCTTAGTCTATTTGACGACTTAGGGCTACAGAAAACCCCTACCGATTGCCTAAGCGGTAGAATAAGACTTCGAGATAGGGGACTTGCGTAAAAATAAGATGCCAGCTAGGAGGGTAGAACCGTCACATCCCATTTGGGCAAAGTTTCAGGACGCTGCGTTGAAAGGTTGCAATTGTTCTAGTTCTTTAGCCAAAACCTTCACCCCTTTTTCATAAGTTCCTTCTACCAAATGCACTAGAGGTTTTATAGCAATTCTCTGACTTATGAGGTACAGTAGCAACAGTGAGTAAACCAATTGCGAATATCTTTCTGAGTAACTTCTAACATAGCCAATTCAATCCCTTCTATTAAGTCTTTGTAAGTTCTCGCCT
>SFBL01000062.1 GCA_007095785.1 Microcystis aeruginosa Ma_SC_T_19800800_S464 | reverse complement strand
TTAATTGATTAGTTCGCTCTAGATCGAAAACAGTTGACAAAAATCGCAGCAACGCCCATCTCTATAAGGGTTTCATTCCTTACAATCCCGTCCATTGCATAAGACAAACCGAAGAACCGTTTATTTTGCTTACATCGGAACTTGGTTTGACAAATACAAAGACTATCACGAAAACGGCAATAATGAGAGTTTAGATTGGCTTCGTGAACATTTGATTGTTGCACTTGAATTTAAAAAAGAAAACAACAAAAATGTTATCGATAACGTTACACGGGTTACTTGTACTATATGCTAAATTCTGGAGGCTACGAGCTAACCTATCGCTCTTCTGTCAGAGGAGGAGAGTTAGAATAGAGAGAAAAGCGCTCAAAGCGATAGTTGATATATGGTTAAGCCAATTAAAGGTTCGCTGCTATGAAATTCCGTCAATTGATACAGGCCACAGAAAATAAATACAATCGGCTGCTGGCAAATCTGCTCTCGCTCTACATTATTTACCCGTTTTTAGTATATCTACCCCTGGGAGATTGGCTGATTTTCTTTTTCTTCTCCCTCTCTCTGATCATCGCCGTCTATCAGATCGATCGAAGTAAATTGGCTTTAAGATTTAATATCAGTCTGTTTTTAATTGCCCTCCTCCTGCGAGCATTCAGCACGATTATCCCTATTTATAGCGATTTCAAGCCTTGGTTCGAGCTATCTAGTACATTAATTTTTCTAGCTTTTATTAGTTTATGTGTGTACTCGATTTTACTAGAATTAATTCCCGCCGAACAAGTCACGTCCGATATCATCAAAGGGGGAATTTGTGTCTATTTTCTCCTAGGATTTTTCTGGGCGGCCGCTTATAATATCATCCAGATTTTCGACCCCGATTCCTTTAGCTCTGCTGCTAAAACCATCAACCAGGCAGATATACTTCATTTCAGCTTTACTACCCTGGCTACGGTTGGCTACGGTGATATAGTTCCTACCAGTAAAATCGCTAGAGTTTTAGCCAATTTAGAAGGAATGACTGGAGTTCTCTATCCCGCCGTTTTTATCGCTCGTTTAGTTAGTTTACACAATGGTCGTTAACCAAAACAATCCCTTCTACTAAAATATATAAGGTGCAGTTTAAATGCACGGACAGATTAATCGGTTTCTTCTTCATCAATAATTGCCGATCGATCTAATAATAATAAATCTCGCAGGCGATCGGTATCTAATTCGGTTAACCAATTTTCCCCAGCATCTACGGTTTGTTCCGCTAATTGTTTCTTGCTTTCAATCATCTCATTAATGCGTTCCTCTAGGGTTCCCGTACAGATGAATTTATGTACCTGAACATTGCGTTTTTGTCCGATGCGGAAAGCGCGATCGGTGGCCTGATTTTCTACGGCCGGATTCCACCAACGATCGATATGAAAAACGTGATTAGCGCGGGTTAAATTTAATCCTGTTCCCCCTGCTTTCAGGGAGAGAATAAAAATCTTTGGTCCTTGGGGATCATTTTGAAAGCGCTCGATCATTTCTACCCGATCTTTTGTTTTGGTAGAACCGGAGAGAAATAATATTTCCTCGGCTAATTTTTTCTGGAGATGGGTTTGTAGGAGTTTTCCCCACTCGGCAAATTGTGTAAAAATTAAAGCTTGATCGCCTTCTGCTATCACTTCCTCTACCATGGCTTCTAAACGTAATAATTTTCCCGATCTTTGACTGGTTTCTAAACTATTTTCTTTCAAAAAATGGGCGGGATGATTACAAATTTGTTTTAGTTGCATTAGCAAGGTTAAAATTAATCCATGTTTCTGAATTCCTTGAATTTCTTCAATTTTCTGGAGCGTTGTCTCGACTAATTGTTGATAAAGTTGTCCCTGTTCTTTCGATAAACCACAAAAAATATTCATTTCCTGTTTTTCTGGTAAATCTTCAATAATATTTTTATCGGTTTTTAATCTCCGTAAAATAAAGGGACGGACAAGGGAACGTAAATTATGCAGGGATTCTTGATCGCCGTATTTTTCAATAGGAAGGGCAAAACGACGCTGGAAAAATGTTTGAGTTCCTAAAAAATTGGGATTGAGAAAATCCAAAATTGACCATAATTCCGTCAGGCGATTTTCTACGGGAGTTCCCGTTAAGGCAATCCGAAATCCTGCGGGTATTTTTCGCACTGCTTGGGATTGTTTAGCCGTAGAGTTTTTAATATTTTGAGCTTCATCTAAAACTAAACCTTGCCATTGTACTGCTTCTAAAGTGGACAGATTGCGATAGATTAAAGGATAACTGGTAATAACAACCGATTTATTTTTTACCTCTTGAGCAAAAGCTTTACCTTTTAATCTTTTTTCGCCATGATGCACAAAAACAGCCAGGGTGGGAGCGAATTTTCTTAATTCATGTTCCCAGTTATTGACCACAGAAGTGGGAGCCACCACTAACACGGGATTAACTAACATATCCTGTTCTTTTAATGCTAGTAAAAAAGCGATTAATTGCGGGGTTTTTCCTAAACCCATATCATCGGCTAAACAAGCACCTAAACCCCACTTTTCTAGGAAAGCTAACCAACTAACTCCCTTGAGTTGATAGGGACGTAATTCTCCCCGAAATTCCCTAGGTGGGTGGATTAATTGAATCCCTTGATTGTTATTTAAATTATCAATTAATTCCTTTAATGCTCCCTCCGCTTGGAAATTGACTACCGGCAGTTTAGCAATTAGATTATTATCCCCTGAACTCAAACGCAGAGCATCTTCCACCGAGAGATTCAGGGGAGCGATGGTATTACTTAAAATTGCCTGAGCTGCTTTAACATCCGTAGGTTGTAGGATTAACCATTTGCCCCCCACTTCCACCACTGGCGATTTTTTCTCTAATAACTTATCAAAATCTTTTTTCGATATTTCCTGTTCCCCTACCACTAATTTAAGCTGAAAGTTTAATAAACTGGTTAAACTTAATCTTTCTCCTTTTTTGGGAGTTACACTGGCAGCAATCTTAATTCCTAATCTTTGTTCACTACTACCAGCAGTTAACCCCGTTGGCAAAATTACCCCTAATCCCTGATCTTGCAATTGCCAAGCGATCGAGCGAATAAACTGATAAACTTCGATCGAATCAAGAGAACATTCCTCTGGGTGTCTCTGCTCTAAACTAATTCTAATCGGTTCGTACAATCGCGCTGCTAATCCCAATCCTTTTAAGAGAATTTCCTGGGGATTATTGACAACTCTTTGATAACTATGATAACTTTCTTTCCCCTCTAACCAAATCAACTTGGCACTAATGAGAAATTCGGGATCATCTAACGCTTGTAAATAATAGGTGAGTTTCCACGCTGTTCCCAGACTGGGAGGTTGTAAGGATAAACAGACACGGTATTGATTCTCGATTAATTGGCGATTATTGCCATTAACTAAACTTTCTTGGATAGGAAAAACCCAGTTATTATAAGCATTTTCTAGACGCTGTAAATTCTTGGCTTCTAAAGCAATGTCATGATCATTACTGCTTAAAGATTGTAGCCAGGGTTTTACCATCAATGAGGGGGAAATATTGACACTACTATCTATCTTTTGTCGCAAACGAGCATCGACAATATTTTTTAAGCAATCGAGAATAATTGTTTGGGGTTCGCTATTTTCTTGATAAGCAAGACAAACCGGGGGGATGGTTTGGATAAACTTAGCTAAACGAGTGCGATCGATGGTACTATCCAGCAGGGGATACCAGCAACTTTTACCTTGATTTATTCCCGCTAAAAATTTCCCCCTTGCTAATAAATCTAAACTCCAACGGTGCAAATACAGCCAAAATCGTAGATCATTACCGATAAATTCGGCCTTAGCTAGGGGTAATTTCTCCCATAACTGTACTATCATCCCCGCAGAAAAAGTTAATCCCGATACCTGCCATGGTTGCCAAGACAAGGATTTAGGTGTGGGTTCGAGAATTTGCCCCGACAGCAGCGGTAAAAAATATTTTTTCCTAGGGGGAGAATAACTAGGCAAACTGAGCTTGATTGATTCTGGAGAATACTGGTTAAGCTGGGGAGAAAATTTCTCGATAAATTGGGCTAATGCCCCGGATTCTAGACAAAAAGGATGATTTTCTTGGGTTTCACTTAATTCTTTCCCTTGCCACTGTTCACCCCAAAGAAAAAAAACACTATCCTGCGAACGAATCAGCCAATTACCGTGTAGAGTAGTCATTATAAAATGGGGAAATTCCTTTAAAAAACTTGCTGTTGAAAAGGCAAAAAATCTCGATTTTGTCGCTTCTTCTGACCTTAAGAGCCTCTAATCTCCTATTTTAGTGGACAAGGGCTGATTTCTCAAGCAGAATCTAGTTCAGCGATTAGCCCCGATCGCATGGTTATTATCAATAATAATAAATAGAGTTATTTTAAACTATGTACAAGTCGATCGCCCTAACCCTCGTCCTCAGTCTTCCCCTTAACTTGTCCCTAGTTGGTTATGGGGAAGATTTAAACCACCTACAGCAATTATTATCCACCCGACAATGTCCCCAATGCGATCTAAGCGGTTCGGGGTTAGTGCAATCGAATCTAGTCGGGGCAAAATTAAATAGGGCCAATCTCGTCGGTGCTAATCTTAGTCAAGCTAATTTAAGTGGGGCGGATCTGAGTGGAGCAAATTTAACTGGAGCCTCTCTTTTTGGTGCTAATCTGACTGGAGCGAACTTAACTGGGGCAATCTTGACGGGTGCGGATTTAAGAGGTGCTTATCTCAATAATGCTAACCTCGAAAACACCAAACTAGACACTGCCTATGTACAGGGTGCGGTGGGAATTCCCAGTAGTGCCGGTACTCCTGAACTATTCTACGGACTAGGGATGGTGGAAGGAAAACAGGGACGCACCAGCGCTGCTATAGAAAATTTTAATAAGGCCTTGACAATTAACTCCGAATATGCTCCAGCTTATCTGGCCCGGGCCATGGCTCACTATCGTCTGGGACAAAATGCTCTAGCGGCCCAGGACGCTCAAATGGCTTCGACTCTCTTTCAACAGCAAGGTAACACCCCCGGTTACGAAGCGGCAGAGAATTTTATTAAAGGCATGGAAATCGCCCTAAAACCGCGAGAACAAGGTGGTGGCAACGCTCAATTAGACCAAATGGTGCAGGGGATTGGTTCTCTGCTTCTACAGTTTGTTTTACCCGCTTTGGGACTGTTTTAGTCCTCGTCCGCTGGCTCTTCTAAATGTTCCGAGACCGCGTAATAAAGGTCAAGAACATGATGATCGGCAAGACGATAAAAGACTCTTCGTCCCTGTTTTTGGTATTTAACTAATCTTAAGGCTCTTAGGGTTCTTAACTGGTGCGATACGGCTGATTCACTCATCCCTAAATCGTCGGCTAAGTCACAAACACATAATTCTTGTTTGGCTAAAAGCGACAGAATTCTGAGGCGATTGGCATCCCCCAAAAGGCTGAAAAATTCGGCCATTTTTTGGGCTTTTTCGATTTCTAATCCCTGCAAGTGCTGGAATTTCGCCCCTTGGTGATGGGATTCCCCACAAACCGGTGCTATTTTCTCTATGGCCATGTTTTTTCCCGATCGGTTTTAAGGAAAAGTTGAGAAAGGGAGGTATCGATCGAATTTTCAATGCCGATACTTGTCCCCTTCTCCCCAATAACTAAATTTAACCGCAACCACAGCCCTTGTGTCCACAGCCTTTCTCGTTAACGTGACCATCGGCACAAGCTTGGCAACAGTAGTATTGATCGTTTTTTTCGATGGCATCGGCGATCGATACTACACACAAACAGGATTCACAAGCACATTTCATGGTGGTGACAGCGATCATGGTTACTACCTCTGAACTTCTTTACTGACTTTAGTATAACACCTGAACAGATGTTCATGGATTGAATAAAGTTAAATTTTTCTAAAACTCAGACGGAAAAGTTGAGGCCGTTATCTCAGGGGTAAGGTGGGAAGTTATCAGTTATCAGTGATCAGTGATCAGTTATCAGTGATCAGTTATCAGTTATCAGTTATCAGTTATCAGTGGGTAAGTTAACAGTTATCAGATGTGAGTTTTTAAGTGTGCAGTATTAAGTAGTCGTGCAAAATTAATTTCCTAGTGAAGATAGGCAAGAGGCAAGAGGCGAGAGGCAAGAGGTGGTTAGATATGTGTAATTAATTTTGCTTAGGTACTTAACCCTCTTCTGTCAAAGTGGGAAAACCCTTGTGATTTGTGAATCCCAGAACCTTTACCTAGACGGCGATCACCCAATTATTTTCTATTAAGAAATCTATTTTGAGGTCAAATCGCTGGAATAACCATTTCATCAAGTGTTGGGGGAT
>SFBL01000061.1 GCA_007095785.1 Microcystis aeruginosa Ma_SC_T_19800800_S464 | reverse complement strand
ATCTGGTAATGTACCGCAAGTCCTTCGTCATCGCTGTGCTTATCTAAATGGTTGCCTTTTTTAACTTTTTTATTGATCTCATTAAGCATTTCTACTTATTGCAAAGGTGAGATGCTCCCATTGCGTAATGGGTTATGGTCTGCTATATCATTAGAATTTTTAGAACCGGTTTCTTTTTACGACACAAACAATTGTAGCCATGTGATTGTCTTAAGGCGGTTATGGCATAATTATTTTAAGATGCCACTTGACGAATGCCCAACTTATTGGCCTTCACTTGTTGCATTTATCCGTGAGCGCTTTTTCCAGTTTAAGTGGAACGAGGTTTACGATTTCATCGAATGCCTGATATATTCTTTTGATGAAAAGGACGAAAACATAGTTAGGGGTATGACCGAATTTATGAACAGTGTTATGGAACGAGACAACTGTGGCTATAGAATTGTTGATGGAAAGGTGGCAGACTTAATTGATGAACATACAATAGATTCTATTGAAAATGCGGCCAACCAAAATCAGTTTGCTGGTGCTGCCACGCATATAACAACATCCGTTAGATTTCTTTACGATAGAGAAGACCCAGATTATCGTAATTCAATAAAAGAATCTATATCTGCGGTTGAATCTGCCTGTAGAGACTTTACGGGTGATCCAAAAGCTACACTTGGGAAATCAATCAAGAAAATTGAAGAAATGGGGTATCTTCATCCTGTCCTAAAGGAGGCTTTGTCCAAGTTATATGGATACACAAGCGATGAATCGGGAATACGCCATGCACTGACTGATCATAGCGCCGTAACAAAAGATGATGCGGTATTTATGCTTTCGGTTTGTTCAGCATACATTAATTATCTCATAGCCAAAAGTGCCTCAAGGCGATAGCGTTGTAGTACCTTGAACCCTATACTTTACCCACAGTTAAAAACGAAAGGAAAAAGGCAGTAAATCCGAGAGATTAAAACAATAATTTTGCTGAGTTCCACAGATAATAATCTCCGCTTGCGGCGCTAATTCGGCTATCCATTGACGACAGGCCCCGCAGGGAGTTAACTGACTAATATCATCCTTATCTACCCCATCGATACAGGCTATAGCGATCGCCCGTACTTCTCGATCGCCCGCTGCGATTATTTGCGCTAAAGTTGCCCTTTCCGCGCACAAACTCAAGCCATAACTAGCGTTCTCTACATTAGTACCAGCATAAATCTTTTTATTTGTCAAGACCGCTGCCCCCACCCGAAAACGGGAATAGGGAGAATAGGAAAGTTTCGCCACTTCCCGAGCAGTGTCACAGATTTGTTGTCTTTCTTGGTCAGATAGGGTCATTGGCTGCCGATAGCAGGGAGAGGGGAGAAGGGAGTAGGGAGAGGGTAGAAAAAAGCCGAATCCTGACTCCTAAATACTGACTCCTAACCCAATGGTAGATGTTGGATTGTTGCGGGAGTTCTATTTTCCGACAAAGATAAGCAAAAATTATTTATTGACTGCAAAAACTTGAGAATATTTAAATTAACATTCCGCAATATTTATAAATTCTTAAGAATTAATTGAGAAAGATTTTTATTTAACAACGATGTTATGAAGGTTACAGCGATTTGATACAATTTCACAATCGGCTATTCTGTGGAAGGTGATCCTAATTAAGACGGGTAAATCAGTCAATTTCACCCACAACGATGATCTTTTTTTTATGTAGTTTTATTGCAAAAAAAAAGTTTTTTTGACAAAAAGCACAAAGTATGATACCAACCAACGTATTTCTGGCTGCGAGTAATTATTGTAGAGAGGGGAGAGGGGAGAGGGGAGAAAAAAGCCGAATACTGACTCCTAACCCCATCAACAAACTTTTTCAGCCAACCCTAACTTACCACTTAACATTTCCCTGACCATTTTAGCGGTAGCGGGGGCTAATAAAACCCCGTTGCGGTAGTGTCCCGTGGCCAGAATAACGTTATCGTATCCGGGCAAATATTCGATGATAGGAGCGGATTTTTTCTCCGGTCGCGGTCGCTTACCGGACCAAGTACGCACGATCGCACCCGCGGCCAAAGAGGGACAAAAAGCGATCACTTTTTGATACACTTGTTCTAACAAGGCAGTATCGGGGATAATTTCGCCCTTTTCGTCCATAAATTCCACTGTTGCTCCAATCCAGTATTCCGCTCCGGCCAAAGGCAGAATATGCAGGTCATTTCCCGTTAAAATCGGCTTAAAATCGGAACTTTCTAAGGGCTGCGTCAATTTTATCTGTAAAGCTTGCCCTAAAACCGGTCGGATCTCCACTGGATGGGTAAGAGTTTCGGTTAAAGCAGTGGAACCAATTCCCGCAGAAAGAATCAAAAAGTCGCTTTCCTCTATACCATTGGAACTATAAACGTGGGTGCATTGCCTCAAATTAGAGCCATGAAGCTCTATCTTACCGAAATTTTCAACTTTTAACCCAAATTGACATTTAACCCCCCTTCTTGCCGCAGCAGCGACGAGAGCCTCCGTGAGCAGGGCCGGATTAATTTGATGATCACTGGGGGAGTAGATAGCACCCTGGAGATGCTCGCTGGCCACTTGGGGACATTTTTGGTTTAAAGTCTCTTTATCCCAGATTTCTAGACAATATCCCTGTTCTTGGCGGATTTGCGCTAACTTGCGCCAATTTTCTTCGTCTTCGGCACTCGATCGCAGGAGGACAATGCCATCACGGTTACAGGGAATAGTCAGTCCGGTGAGGGATTCTAGCTCAGGAAGGAGGGTTTCGTAACGTTTTAAACTTTCTTGCCGCAGTTTCCAGGCTCTACCTTTAGTTTTATGGCTAATAATCCCCATTAAAATCCCTAGGGCTGCCCCAGTTGCTCCTTGTCCTGGTTTTTTTTCATCGATGAGGGTAATTTCTAATCCTTCGATGGCGCTTAATTCGTAGGCAATGGTGGCCCCTACTATCCCCGCACCGATGATGACAATTTTAGTCATAAACTCCAGAGGTATTTTTCTAGCAGCAACAGGACTAAAAAAGGGTTGAACAGGTTGCAACCCCGATAATTAATTACAGAACCCGGAAAATAAAAGGATAACGGAAAACCTTATAAGCATCGTTCCAGACTTGCAGAATAGCAAGAATGGGGAGAACAATATTCACCACAGCAAGAATCGGTAAGAGTAAATAACCGATTAAAACCCAAACTAGAATCCCAGCAATTAGGTAGTATAACCACATATTCAGGTAAGCTAACCCCCGACTAAAGTGCGGGGGCTTTCACCTACGCACTCAATCAGTTGGTCTTGTCGTAGCCCTAAATCTACTGGACAAGCTAATAGATTTGAGCCTCTAGGCTGGCTTACACTCAGCCCCACTAAAGCTATCATCAATGAACCATTTAAATCAGCGTCACCAATCCAACCACACTTTTGATTGCTGCATTTAAACACCTTGTTGCTTCTCAGTCCAATATGCAGACAACAATGACAGGTTTGCGATGTATAGGCGGGGTTAATTGCTGTTACCTCAACTCCTTCTTTAATTCCTTTATATTCTAGGAACGTCCTTAACTGATAGAATGCCCAAGAATTAGACCTTCTTCTTTCAGTTTTGTTTCTAGGCTTTTGATTGGTTCTTTCTCGAATACCCGTTAAATCCTCAATAGCAATAAACGATTGAGACTGCTTGGCTTCGCTGACAATAGCTTTGGATATATTATGGTTTAACCATGTTTGAAACCTTCTTTCTCTGCCCGATAACCGTTTCAGGATTTGACGACATCTGCGTCTAGTTGACCTAGTGCCTTGGGTAGCTTTTCTTTGTAAAGAAGCTCTTACACGATTAAATTTGTCTCTTTTGTCTTGAATCTCTTTACCTGACCATGATTGATTATTAGATGTAACTGCTATATCTCGCCTCCCAAAATCAACCCCAATTACATTATTGGTTTTAATTGGTTTTGGGGGTTCACTTTTGATTTGGATATGGATATACCAGTCTTTGTCTTTATGTAAACAAACTTGTGCTGAAGTTGGGTTTTGACCTGAGAGTTTACCTAGATGATAATTACTTACCCTCATTGGGACTTTTACCCGTTTTCCGGTTGTACTGATACTAACTAAGTAGTCCTTTTCAACTACCCGAAAAGTACGGGAATCACAATCAAAGCTAGTAGCCACAAATCCTTTGACTTTCTTGCCTTTGTGTTTAGCAGTTAAGCGATTAGCTGCTACCCTAGCACAAGCTCTAACTACATGGTTGGCAGTTAATCCAAAACGTTCTTTAACCTCTTGGTAACAAACGGCTTGAATAGAGTTTCTGTTAGTCAAGTTAGTCTTAACGTTTTGATTAATCCAGTTGCAAGCATCCGCAAACGCCGTCGCAGTCTCATTTAGTAATTGACGCTGCTCAGAAGTAGGTTGGAGTTTGACAACTAGGGTTAAGATTTGTTCCATGACTAACTTAAAACTCACAGGGTGACATTTTAAGCTAAAATCCTATAAATGTCAAGGCGGATAAATCCGCTCGTGTCGCTTTTCCTCTCCGCTCTAAAGAGACGAGGCTTCCAAGCTCCCATATACTTCTCGTGAAAGTTTAAAGCTTCTTTGGCGTTTTCCTTCACCGTTTCATCATCAGAAATGAAATAAATAGCTAAAGGAATCCCCACCGATACCAGCGTAGCACTCAAAAAGATCGAAGCATGACAAGCCACGGATAGGAGTCTTTTTTTGGTTAAATCTTCACTCTTGACCATCGGGTTTATCCCCCTAAAATTGTCGTAGAAAGCGGATATCGCTATTATAACAACGGCGAATATCGTCTATCTCATGTAATACCATAGCAAATCTTTCCACGCCAAAACCAGCAGCAAAACCCGTATAGATTTGGGGGTCATAACCGACTGCTTTTAAGACATTGGGATCCACCATACCACAGCCCATCACCTCCAACCATTTGCCTTTCCACTGTACATCTACCTCGGCCGAGGGTTCGGTAAAAGGGAAGTAGGAAGCGCGGAATTTAACCGGTAAATCGGCCCCAAACATTTGCTTAAGAAATTCTTTAATTGTTCCTTTCAAATCCGTAAAAGTTAATCCCTTATCCACCGCTAATAATTCCACTTGATGGAAAACCGCAGAATGGGTAGCATCCACGGTATCGCGACGATAAACCCGGCCCGGGGCCACAATCCGAATCGGGGGTTCGTGACTTTCCATGTAGCGAATCTGCACCGGGGAGGTATGGGTCCGCAATAAACGACCATCCCTCAAGAAAAAAGTATCCTGCATATCCCGGGCCGGATGGTCAGCAGGGATATTTAAAGCCTCAAAATTATAATAATCGGTTTCTACCTGCGGCCCAGTAGCAATGCTGTAACCCAGACCGATGAAAATATCGATCATGCGATCAACTGTGCTATTTAAGGGGTGAATTCGCCCTAGAGGACGGCTAAGAGCAGGTAGGGTGACATCGAGGGTTTCCGCCGCTAATTTCGCTTGAATTTGGGCATTATTTAGACTTTCTCGCCGAGATTCCAGCAGCGATTGCACTAATTCTTTGACCTCATTAGCGATCGCACCTATTTGGGGTCTTTCCTCGGCAGTTAATTTGCCCATTTCCCGTAAAATCTGCGATAATTCTCCTTTCTTACCCAGATAATTCACTCTTAGCTGTTCTAGGTCTTCTAGGGTTGTTGTTTGTTTAATGGAATTTTCCGCTTTCCCTGCTAGGGTTTTGAGGGCAGTTTCGATCGGATGGGGGGATAAACTCATAATTAGGGCATTTTATGGGCAGCATTCTAGTCTAGTTTATCTGCTCGGGTGGCGAATCAATCAAAGCTAATAGCTATGTGCTAGGATGGAAGTTGAGAATAAAAGTCGGCACTGCGGCTCGTTGTCAGTATTAATGGTCAAAGCGTTTCTGTTTAGTATTGGTTCAGCTAGTTCCCGAAATCTTCGTTCTCTACAAATCTGTTGTTTTTATCTGTGCAAGGATAGTTTTTATGTCAATTTATGTTGGTAATCTCCCCTTCGAGGTTGACCAAGAAGATGTAGTGGAGGTTTTTACCGAATATGGTAAAATCAAGCGCGTTCACCTTCCTATGGATCGGGAAACGAAAAGAAAACGCGGGTTCGCTTTCGTGGAAATGGAAACCCCAGAGCAAGAATTGGCCGCTATTGCCGCTCTTAACGGTGCTGAATGGATGGGACGAGAATTAAAAGTCAATCAAGCTCGTGAAAAAGAACCCAGATCTTCCTTCGCTGGTGGTGATCGCAATCGAGATCGTCGCTACTAATCCCCAATCGTAACCATTCTAGGCTATGATTACCTAACTTCTTTTCATTGTCAATAGGGGAAGCGATCGCTCGTTTCCCCGCTTGTCTATCTAATATCCCAAGGAGATTCTTGTGGCCAAACGTCGTAATTTGAAAAAAGAAAAAGCGGAACGCAACCGCGCCTACGCTCGTCAATTCCGGGCTGCCTCTAATCGTACCACCACCAGAGGAGGTAGAGGCGGTTATTCCAGCGATCAAAGACAATCTTCGGAAAATGAAGGGGCAGCCGATACCTAATCTGCTGACTTAGTTAAACTAGCAATAAAAGCCATAGCCTCGCTTTTATTGCTGACTATTCCATCTAAAGTCGCCCCCAACACCGCCGCAAGTAATAGTTTAAACTGGGGACCGGGTTGATAACCCAAAGCTTTAAGGTCATTGCCGTGGATAGGAGCCTCAATCTGCGACCATTTAGTTAAATATTGCCAGATTAAACCCCGAATCCTAGTCTGACTCCTCACCGCCACCAGTAACAAACTAGGAACCTGATAACCATTGAAAAAGCTGACGATTTGACTAACGGGTCGATCATAAGCAAAATTATTGCTAATCTCCCTTTCCATAACTTCTAGTTTTTGTAAACGCCCCACAGTATCTTTAGGCAATTGTAAATTATTAGCGATCGCTATTCTTCCCTCCACAGCCAGAGAAGCGATTAATAATTCCAACCGCATTAACCAAGCATTCACCGGCAATTCCAGACTTAAACAATCTAACCAACGACTGAGACAGCGCAATTGTCGCCATAAAGCCCGATTTAAACTTAAATCCCCGTGTAAACAGTGCAAAGCCCCCAAATCAGCCAACTTTTCTAAGGCACTTTCCCAGTAATCCGCCTCTAAAATATAATTCAACTCCGCTTTTAAACGGGACTGTAAAGCGGGTGCATTCTGATTTTGTTGCCGTGAGCGATCATAAACCCCACTTTCGATCGCATACCTAATATAGCTTTCTGTCAAGGGTTCAATAACAAATCTTAAGCGAGTGGCAAAACGCACCGCTCGATAGATGCGCGTCGGATCCTCGATAAAACTATTAGCGTGGAGAACCCGGATGTTTTGGGCGCGTAAATCCAACATACCGCCAAAAAAGTCGAGTAATTCCCCCTCTTTCGGCGAAGTTAGGCGAATTGCCAGAGCATTAATCGTAAAGTCCCTTCTATACAAATCCTGTCGAATCGAACTAGCCTCCACTTGGGGATTACTGGCGGGATAGGGATAGAATTCCGTGCGTGCCGTGGCGATATCCACCCATAACGAGCCAAAACGCTCATCTTTGTGCCATAACAAAGCCGCCGTCTTAAATTCCCCGTGAATCGATAACCGGGCCCCCGGATAAATTTCCTGTAAACAATTAGCCAATTCCACCCCCGCACCCACACCGGCGGCGCGATGGCAGCCATCCACCACTAAATCGATATCCTGTAACAATAAAGTATCCCTTTCTGCCGCTAACAATAAATCCCGCACCGCACCCCCAACCAGATAGAGATGCCAACCGCGTTTTTGAGCGGCAGCGGCGGCAGCTTGCAGGAATGACCATAAAATCGGCTCTAAACGCTCTTTAATCGTCGGTAAAAGACAGGAAACCAAAGCAACCCCTTCAAAACGCACCCGCTCATTTTGATGAATCTGTCTTAATACATCTGTACGAGTGACGATACCGACTAACTGCCCATTTTCTAGTACAGGTAAACGCCCTAAATCATACGTTACCATCAGGGACTCGATTTCCTGAAGAGAAGTGTCCGGGGTAATAGTTTTCGGATTACAAGTCATGTATCCCTTCACAGGAGAGCGAGAAAAGCCGTGATGGAGAGCTAAATCGAGGTCACGACGAGAAATCACCCCAACTAAGCGATCCTGCTCATCTACCACCGATAACCCCGAATGGCCGTAACGGAAAAGGATGCGCTCGGCTTGAGATATGGAAGTATCGGGACGAATTGTTCGTACTGGGGAAGACATTAAATCCCTAGCAGTGGGAGAAGGAGGAATTTGAGCAATTAAGTCCCCCAGCAGTTGATTTAACTGTTGAACTGGCTGAACATCGCGAAAACTCACCGAAGCGGCCTGAGCATGACCACCGCCGTTATAGGGGGAAAAAAGCTGATATAAATTCACTCCATCGATTCTAGAGCGACCAATCACAGTTAAACGCTGTCGGGATTTATCTTCCTCGTCTTTACTATAACTATGGCCAAAAAGTAGCGCATCACTATCGGATAATTCCAGTAGGCGCTCGGCCACACTAGACAAACCCGGGATAAAATCGGCAGTATGGAGAAGAACGTGGGCGATTTTACGGTCATGAATCGTTTTAATCTCTAGATTTTCCCAAGCAAGGCTAAATAACTCCTGTAAGCGCGGGGAAAAACTCGGTTGACAGTATTGGGCGATCGTTTTAATGTTAGCAGCACAGGTCATTAACCAAGCCAAAGCATAGGCATCCCTGGGGGTACTACCAGCAAAAGTCAGGGAACCCGTGTCCACGTGAATACCGAGCGCCATTACCGTCGCTGCCATCGAGTTTGGTTTAATCTGGGCTTTTTGTAAAGCTTCCACAATCAAAGTTGTCGTGGCTCCCACTGCCTCTAAATGGACGCTAGAGGCGTGAATATCGCTTTCACTATCCAAATGATGATCATACAATTCGATCGCCTGTAAATGCCCTAAATCGAGCCACTGGGAGGCTTTTCCCAGACGCTCCCGCCACTGATTATCAACGATAATTAAAGAGCGAATACGGTCCGGATTGACACTACGCATTTCAATTAAAGCGAATTCATCCCGATGCAGGGCCAAAAATTCCCTCACCGTTGGGTGCGCTCCCCCCGTTAACACAATACGACTACCCGCTTTTAGCAACGATAAACCCACCGCTGCCCCCAAAGCGTCAAAATCCGCCGTTTGATGACATAAAATTAAATCCATAGTTCTTTTTGGGGTTTTAGGGGTTGGGGGTTAGGGGTTGAGGGTTTTGGGGTTTTAGGGGTTGGGGGTTAGGGGTTGGGGGTTTTGGGGTTTTAGGGTTTTGGGGCATTAGTTGAATTTCCCCATTTCCCCACCACCTATCCCCTAATCCCTATCTCTTATTTACATTAAGTAACAAAACTTGGTAGGGTTGAAGACTGCGAGAGTAAGTTGCTCCAAAAGAGGTAAAATCAGGATACATCCGAGAGCCGATGACCTTGAAGATGGGCGCAAGCAACCCGTAAATCCATAACCTAAATGGTTCAAAAATATGGTAGTAGCGAAGATGTTGATCTTTCAAGCGAGGTAGTCAATTAGGATATGTGCAAAAGTAAGTTCAAATGCCTTGTGGCTATGAACTAAAGGTCTTGCCGTTTAGACCTTGGATGTCCTTATTCTTTGAGCGGAAGTAAACCACTCATTTAACAAGTCCTTCCAAAATTTCAGTTGTCTATAACTCTGGAGAACGGTACTATATCAGGGAGAATTATCTAATATCAAGTGTTTTAGGAGAACCCGATCATGTCCATTGTCTTTCAATTTTTTCTCATTGCCCTAGTTTTATTTTCCTTGCTGATGGTGATTGGGGTTCCCGTTGCCTATGCTTCCCCCCAAAACTGGGATCAATCGAAACCCCTTCTCTATGTGGGTTCGGCAATTTGGGCGATTTTAGTCGTTGCCGTCGCTATTTTAAACTTTTTAGTGATTTAGTCTTGAGCAGGAGTCAGGAGTTAGGAGTCAGGAGTCAGGAGTCGGGAGATTATTTTTATTTATTCTCCCTTATCCCATCTCCCTTCTCCCCCATCTCCCCATCTCCCCATCTCCCCATCTCCCCATCTCCCCATCTCCCCATCTCCCCATCTCCCCACTCCCCCATCCCCCATCCCCCATCCCCTATCCCCTTCTACCTATGACTGTTTTTGAGGGAAATTTTACCGAGGATATATCCTCTTGGCGCTTTGCGATCGTGATTGGTCGTTTTAATGATCTCGTCACTGATAAACTGTTATCAGGCTGTCAAGACTGTCTCAAGCGTCACGGGGTTGATGTTAATCCCGATGGCACGCAAGTGGATTATATCTGGGTACCAGGTAGCTTTGAAGTGCCAATGGTAGCCCGTCAAGTCGCCCTTTCCCACCGTTACGATGCCGTTATTTGTCTAGGGGCAATTATTCGCGGACAAACGCCCCATTTTGACTACGTTGCTGCCGAGGCTGCTAAAGGCATCGCCGCGGCCGCTTTTCAGACAGGTGTTCCCGTTGTCTTCGGTATTCTCACCACTGATACCCTACAACAGGCCCTCGAACGGGCCGGTATTAAAAGTAATTTGGGCTGGAATTATGCCCTATCTGCCCTAGAAATGGCTAGTCTCATGCGTCAATTGCGCCCCCGGGATGAAGATAAACCCCTAGAATTATTGGAAAATAATCCCCCACAGGCACTGATAGAAGGCTAAGAAAATTCCCCCAGCATTTAGGGTTTTAGTTGTCCCCACTCCCCAAGAGTTCCACTAATGAGCGAAGCTGAACAGAACAAATATATTAACCAACTCAGACGGCAATTAGTCAACGCTGTCGAGAGAATCAAGACTCTGGAATTAGATTTAGAACCAGAGGGGCGGATTACGGAAGCTTTTGACGCTATGGAACGGCATATAGATGAAAAATTCGCCGCAGTGGATGAAAAATTCGCCGCAGTGGATGAAAAATTCGCCGCCATTGACAAGCGCTTTGATCGTTTGGAACATCAGTTCAACCGACTACAGGCTAAGATAGAAGTGGTTCTCGAAGCTATTACCGGTTTGGGGGATTTGCCGGAAGATGAATCATTGTAAAAAAATGCTCCAAACCACTTGACAAATGCTCTGAGATTTGGCATACTTAGGGAAGTGTAAAAAAACGGCTTGCGGGCATAGCTCAGTGGTAGAGCGTCACCTTGCCAAGGTGAATGTCGCGCGTTCGAATCGCGTTGCCCGCTTAGGAAAATCTTAAAATAGACCTTAAGATTAGGATGAATAACTTGGGTATATCCTTTAAGATGGGAATTATCCGTGGGCAATAGGGTTGAGGATTTTCAGCAACCGTTGAATCCCTTAGCTATTGACCACGCACGACTAAAAACAACTGTTTATAAACAAAATTTAGCTTGTGCGACCGCATAAATACACCAAAATCGACCAACACCAAGACTATCCCTGTCCCTGTCGTCGGAAAGGGACATTATGCCCAATTTTATTGACCGATGCCTTTGGATGCGATCGCTGTCAACAGATATTTGTGGTACAGGAAAACGGTCAAATTATCGAACAATTAGCCCCCCACTATCCCTATAAACGCACTTGGCGCTGGACGGGATTTCGTTGGGTGAGTACCAATCAGCGCCTTGGACAAGAGGTATTACCCCTGATGGTGGGGATAATTCTGTTATTATCGATCGTTTGGCTACCCTTAATTTTAAAATCACCGCCGGGGGTGAGCGTGATTTTTGGGACAATTCTAGTTATGCTATTAGTTGTTTTGCCGGCATTTATCTTTTGGTTAGCCTATCGACGCTAGACAAGAATCTATGATCGAAAGTTCCTCCACCCCCCCCCTGACGATCTTTAAGCAAGCATACAATGCTTTTCTGGCTCTAGGTCAATTTAATGGCAACGAAAGAAATCGCGGAGTAATCGCGATCGCTAATGCCATTAAAACTGGCTTTGATCGCATTTTAGAAGCCAATACCCTCGATTTAGAAGTCAGTCGAGAGATGGCCGTCTCAGAACAAATGATTCGCTGGTTACGGTTAACTCCCGAACGTTTAGAGACGACGGTGGAGGTATTGCAACAACTAGCGGAAGCATCGGATCCGCTGCAACAGGTAATTAACGCAGCCTATCAACTCAATCCTTCCCAAACCTATTGCCAAAGGATGCCTTTAGGAGTGATTGCCTTCGTCTATGAAGGTTTTCCGGAATTAGCGATGGTAGCGGCGGGATTTTCCCTAAAAAGTGGCAATAGTTTGATTATTCGCGGTTCCAATGCCTCTAGTCATTCCGATGGGGTGATTACGGAAATTATCCAAGAAGCATTGGAAGATGTGGGTTTACCGGTGGATTGTGTCAGTGGTTTACCCTGCGATTCTAGTCCTTCCCTAGAGGAGTTGCTGACCCAGGAAAATTATGTTAATTTGATTATTCCCTACGGTCGGCCTAGTTTAATCGGTCGGGTGAGTCAATTGGCCACGGTTCCCGTTTTGCGTGGGGCCATGGGAAACTGTTATTTGTATTGGTCTCCTAGTGGCGATTTGGAGTTAGCTCGTCAGGTAATTATCGATAGTCATGGCAGCATACCGGATCCGGTTAACGCGATCGAAAAAGTTTTAATTAGTCCCCATCACAATTCTTCGACTTTAAGTCGTTTGTTTAAAAGTTTGCAGGAAAAAGGCTTTAAATTGCGGGGAGATACCCGATTAGCGGCGGATTTTCCGGAACATTTAACCATTGCCACCGATAATGATTGGCAAAGACCCTATTTAGAAAAAACGGTGGCCTTTAGGTTAGTGGATACCCTCACTGATGCGATCGCTTGGATTAATAAGTATAGTAGCGGTCACGCGGATTGTATTGTCACCGAATCCTATCGAGAAAGTCGTCAATTCGCCATGGAGTCTGATAGTGCTTTAGTTTATATCAATTCTTCACCCCGATTCGATCGCAATCCCAAACAGGGAGAATCGGTATTTTTGGGCATTTCCAACCAAAAAGGCCAGCGCCGGGGGTTAATCAACCTAGAAACCTTTACCACCCTTAAACAGGTGGTGCAGGGGTAGTTTTGGTGAACTGGGTATTGTTAAGTTAGCTAGGGTTTGCGGCAAAAAGTTTTTCGTGGGGACAGGGTTAGGGTTGATTCATGAATCAACCCTAACCCGACATCGTAGCAAGGGGGGGTAAGATACCTGCCAAGAATAAAGAAAAATGGTATCAGTAGAGGATTTAGAAAAATGGCGAGAAAATGAGCGTTTTTAACTGAAATTACTGTCCAAACAAAACCGAACTATTGCCGGATCCTTGGAACAAGATCCAAGTCATCAGCAGATTAGATACAAAAATCGCTAAGAGCATAGTGACTACGGCTGCGGTCGTAGCTTGGCCGACTCCTTTAGCACCGCCATCGGTCGTTAAACCCCAATTACAGCCGATAATCGCGATTAAAGCCCCAAAAACCACGCCTTTAACTGGTCCACTCAGCACATCTCCCACACGCAGGAAACCGCGAACCGAGTCGAGAAAAACTGAATTAGCAATCCCGTATAAACTTTGGCCGACCAGCAAACCGCTACCTAAACCGATCAGCAACGCCATAACACTCAAAGCGGGAACCATCAGACAACAGGCAATTAAACGGGGCAGCACCAGATATTCCACGGGATCGGTTTTGAGCATATAGAGTGCGTCGATCTGCTCTGTCACCTTCATGGTACCGATTTCCGCCGCAAAAGCCGATCCTACCCGACCGGCTACCACGATCGCCATCATAATCGGACAGAGTTCCCGACCGAGAGCAAGGGCCAAAATTCCCCCCACCATACTGCCAGCGCCCAAGGCTTGGAACTCCCGGGCCACTTGGATGGTAAAGATCATCCCGATCACCGCAGCCGTGATCATGGCGATAATCAGCGAGGCCGGCCCGGCTGCCACCATTTGTTCTTGAGTGACGCGCCAATCGGGTTTGCGCGTGAATAGGAAGTAAAAAACCCTGCCGGTTAATAGTACCGCTAACCAACAGCGCCGAAACCAAGAGCTTAATTCCTTGCTAAAAATTGCCAATAAATCCTTCATGGCCTTCAAAATTGATCGGACTAGAGAAAAGTCTATCCTGTTTTGTCTTCTAACTCCCATTTCCTACCACGCTATGGATAGCGCAGAATTTTTATCTCAAATGTCGGGGTGGAGACCCGAAGCGCTTAGTGCGACGGGATGAAACCCCGACCAATATAAAACAGCGAAGCACGACTAAAATCTTGACAATCTAAGTAGGTGGGTGGAATTAAATATAAGATGAAGGTAGGTTGGGTTGAAGCATGAAACCCAACACCCGCATGGGTTACGAAGTGCGCTAACCCATCCTACAAATAATTGTGCCTCCCTACTTATGCTGTACAGGTTAGTTTAAAAGAAATTGTTTGAGGTCGATCAACAATGATTATCTTAGAAATGAAAGCAGTGGTCAAACCAAGTCAGTGTTCTGCCATTGATGATGCTATTCGTACAGTACAATTCATCGACCATCGGTTAATATTTTGGTGAAGTTGTTGGGATGAGATTATCACCTATCGATTATCTTATTTTAGCTAACTTTGGTATCCTTGAGGATAGGGATAAAGCAGGATGAGCGCATCTCAGGAGACATTGGAGCCAAATTAGGTTATATTTGATCTATAGAAAAACGTTTGTAGGCTGCACCGATAATGACTAATTCCCTGCCAAAATATCTAGAGGAAATTACAGGCATTTATCAACAGGGTAAGGCCACAGAACACAGTTATCGTCCTGCTTTAAAAAAATTAATTGAATCCCTAAATAATAACCTACAAGCTCTCAATGAACCCAAAAGGATTGCTTGTGGCGCTCCGGATTTTGTGATTAATCAGGGTATGGTAGAAATTGGTCATCTGGAAGCAAAAGATATCGGAACTTCTCTCAAAAAGGTTGAAAATACTCCCCAAATAAAACGTTATTTACAGGCTTTGGGTAACTTAATTATCACCGATCATTTAGAATTTCGTTGGTATGTATCGGGAGAATTGCGTCTATCAGCTTCCGTGGCAACTCTTAATCAAAAAAAGCAAATTAAACCTGATTCCCAGGGTATTTTGCAAGTAGAACAAATGTTCTGTCAATTTTTTCTCTCGAAAGTTATTCAGATAACAACACCGCGAGAATTAGCGAAAAAAATGGCCGCTTTAGCGCAGTTAATTCGGGATGCGATCGCACAAGCTTTAAAAGATCAAGATTGCGGGGGAATGCTGCGGCAACAATTGCAATCTTTTCAACGAGTTTTAATTAGTGATCTCAACGAAGCGCAGTTTGCCGATATGTATGCACAAACAATTTGTTATGGTTTATTCGCAGCACGCTGTAATACGGATCAAATCAGTTCTTTTTCCCGGGAAACGGCAGGATTTCGACTGCCAAAAACTAACCCTTTTTTGCGGGGAATTTTTCATCAAATCGCTGGTACAGAATTAGATGAGCGGATTACTTGGGCCGTGGATACTCTAGCCACTATTTTACAACAAACGGATATGGAGGGGATTCTGGGCAGCTTTGGAAAACGCACCCGCAAGGAGGACCCGGTGGTTCACTTTTATGAGACTTTTTTAGCAGAATACGATAGTAAAATGCGTGAGTCTAGGGGGGTTTATTATACTCCTGAACCCGTGGTTTCTTACATGGTTCGCAGTGTGGACTATATTCTAAAAAATAAGTTTCAGATTCCTAAAGGTTTGGCCGATGCCAAAAAAATTACGATTAAAAATCCTAATAATAGCCAAGAAACTCAGGAAGTTCACCAAGTTTTAATTCTGGATCCTGCTGTGGGAACCGGCACTTTTTTACACTCTGTTATCGATTATATCTATGAGAGTTTTCGTCAACAGAAAGGGATGTGGTCTAGTTATGTTAGTAAACATTTATTACCCCGTCTCTTTGGGTTTGAGTTACTGATGGCTCCCTACACCGTAGCACACATGAAGTTAGGTTTACAACTTCAGGAATTAGGCTATGATTTTAGTGCCGATGAACGCTTAGGAATCTATCTCACCAACACCCTACAGGAAGCTTTTCAAATTCCCCCTGCTGATGGTTTTTTAAATCGTATTCGCGATGAAGCAGAGTCAGCGCAAGGTGTTAAGCAAGAACATCCTGTTATGGTGATTATTGGTAATCCTCCCTACTCTGGACATTCCGTAAATACAGGAGAATGGATTAAGGAATTATTGAAGGGAAAAGATATTATTTCTGGAGAAAAAACTGCTAGTTATTTTGAAGTAGATGAGCAACCTTTAGGCGAAAAAAATCCCAAATGGTTAAATGATGATTATGTCAAATTTATTCGCTTTAGTCAATGGCGCATCGAGAAAACTGGTTACGGAATTTTAGCTTTTGTTACTAATCATGGTTATTTGGATAACCCAACTTTTCGGGGAATGCGTCAAAGTTTATTAAAAACTTTTGATGATATTTATGTTTTAGATTTACATGGAAATAGCAAGAAAAAAGAAATCTGTCCCGACGGTTCACCCGATCAAAATGTGTTTGATATTCAGCAAGGTGTAGCTATTGGTATTTTTATTAAGTATCAAGATAGTCAGCAAGATTTAGCGAAGGTTTATCATGCTGATTTATGGGGTAAAAGAGAGATGATTGAGAATCAAGTTATTATCGGTGGTAAGTATCACTGGTTAGATGAAAATGATATTAGTTCAACTGCTTGGCAAGAATTACAACCTGACTCTCCTTTTTATCTATTTAAACCTCAGAATATTAATCTGCGATCAGAATACGATCAATTCTGGAAGATTAATCAGATAATGTCAGTGAATGTCTTAGGATTTCAGACTCACCGAGATAATTTTGCTATAGATTTTGACAAAGATAAGATAACTAAAAGATTTCAAGAACTAAGAGAAAATAATCTTTCTAATGAAGATTATACTACTAAGTATGATATTAAAGATAACCGAGATTGGAAATTAGATAGGGTTCGTCAAGCAATTCGTTTAGATAACCAATGGCAAAATAAAATAATTACTTGTCTCTATCGTCCGTTTGATTGGCGTTATTGTTATTATAGTGATTTGATAATGGACAGACCTAGACGAGAGTTAATTGATCATGTTTTCAGAAAGGATAATCTATGTTTATTATCTTCTAGACAACAGGCAACATTAGGTTATAGACATTGTTGGTTATCTGATCAAACTGCTAATGATTGTGTTATTTCAACAACGAGTAGAGAAGCAAATCAAGTTTTCCCCCTTTATCTTTACCCAACCAATACCCCAACTTTATTTGAAACAGAACCAACCAACTCGCCAAATGGTCGCCGTCCCAATCTAGCGCCAGAATTTATTAACGAACTTTCCGCAAAACTTGACTTAGAATTTATCAGTGATGGCAAAGGAGACGAAAAGAAAACCTTGGGACCGGAAGACATTTTTAACTATATTTATGCCGTCTTTCACTCTCCCCAATATCGCCAACGTTACGCCGAATTTTTAAAAATAGACTTTCCTCGTGTTCCTCTCACCAGTGATAAAGAATTATTCTGGGAATTAGTCAAAAAAGGTGACAGATTAGTGCAGTTACACCTGATGAAAGGGACAGGAAAAGAAATTAGTAGCTATCCCGTGGCGGGTTCCAATCTAGTTGAACAGGTGAAATATGACGAAAATAAACAACAAATTTTGATTAATTCTGACCAGTATTTTGGGGGGATTCCGCCGCAAATTTGGAACTTTTATATCGGCGGTTATCAAGTGTGTCAGAAGTGGCTAAAAGACCGCAAAGGTCGCCACCTTAGCTACGATGACTTAGAACATTATCAACAAATTATCTCCATTTTGGGAGAATCGATCGCAATTATGGAAACTATAGATATAATTATCAATAAATATGGTGGTTTCTCCTTTAGTTAACCGACGCTTGAGAGAAGATTAACTTAATTTTTGCCCACTGGCAAGAGTCCCTTTTCACCTATAAATGATTCTCCACTCTCAAGGATGCTCTCTTATTCTTTGTGTCCTCTGTGTCTGGAGTGGTTCCTTCCACTCGCTCGCCAGCAGGACTGTATCAACGAAAATAAACAACAAATTTTGCTATCCTTGAGGGTAGGGATAAAGTAAGTTTCCCGTTTCTTTGCTTAATTCCCTAATTTCAGTTGCTAACGCTTCTCTGACTTCCTGCTCTGCTGATTCTCTGCTATAACCGAATATAAGTTTAAGATTAGTGTCACAATCTCTAAAGGGGTAAACTTTCTCTTGAATACAATTAAATCCATAAATTTCAATATCTTTTAAAATTAATTGTTCTAAACACCATATTTTACCTTCAAGGTAGCCAGTAATCTGATTAGTTTCAGGAACATTTAAATTTTTTAAGCAGCGTTTATCTCCCGTGAGTAAATAGCTTAAATTATTTTGTTTATTCAAGTAGCTAACATAACTGAGGAGAATAGCCTCACCTATGTCTATTCCTTCAATTTTCTGTAATTGAATAAAATCCTCCTGATTGATATTATTGATTGATATTTTATCGCAAGTTTCAACGACAGATAAAGCGTCTTCTAGGTTATATTTAACAGGGTTTCTCTTTCTTTTTTGTTGCGCTTGCCTTTTAAATTTATATTGAAATGTCTCAAGAATTTTAACTTGATTAATCTCAACTCCAAAGGTATTGAGGGTTTTCTCAAATAAACCACAGGTGGCCAATTTTAGGATAATGTCATTATCCAAACAATAAACAGAACCAGTCAAGATTAAACTCCTAACACCTTTTCTAGATACTCGTAGGTTTCGTCATCAAATTTATCCCAGTCTAACTGATTGGCCAAATATTCATTAATAATCTTGTTGCCATTTGGGTTAGGTTCTAATACTTTTAAAGTCTTCATGGCTAAAGCAAAGTAGTCCCTATTATGCCATCCATAGTTCAGAATAATTGCACCTATATCAATATTGGGATGATGAGAGATAAAATGTTCTTGAACATATTTACTGAATTTTTCAGCTTTGAATTTCCTATGTTTAAGGCAGTTATCATAATCACCTAAGAGTAATTCAGTGGCAAATTGATTAGCTTCTTTTTCTTCGCAATCATTATCAAATGTAATGTCTTCATCAACTAATACCCCATCTTTTAGATGTGCTAATGCTAAATGTCCTAATTCGTGTGCTAAGTCAAAAGCGAGTCTTGCCGACTGTTGATGTTTTGAACTAAGAATAATTACAGGAGAAGTGGAATGCCATTGAATTAATCCAGCAAATTTCTTAGTATTGTTAGGAAAATGATCAAAGTATCCTACCGCTATTCCCTGAGACCAACAATAGTCTAAAAGAGAGGTCAAGTCAACCTTTGGCTGGTCACTTAAGATGTCTTCCCTGATGGTTTTAGCATCCTTAGGTAAAGGAGTATAATTAACTTCAACCCCCAAGGAAATTAACTCAGCAAACCGACTCGCTAAAGCTTGCGCTAGATAGGGATGTTGGTTATTTTGGCTATTGTGCTGTTTAAATTTAGTATGGGGAGGTCTATTAAATTTGACCTCTTCTTGAGGGGTTAATAAAGATGAGAGGTCAAGATTGAGGTTTTTGGCGATATAACCGGCTCCTTCTAGAACCGCAACGGGTTTATCATTGAGTTCATCATCCCACCAACTGGGTAAGCCATTTTTTCGGACATAATTTTTTTTAAGTCCGATTTGTGAGAGTTTCTGGTAGAGGGATGCCATGGTAAGGCTTTCTGTCATGGTTTCACCCTCCTTTGTCGGCAATACTAAGTTTTTTAAGGTTTTAGGGAATCAAAGTAGATCAGTATATTCTTAGCTCTAAGATACCATCTCTAACTTAATTTTTGCCCACTGGCAATAGTCCCTTTTCACCGATAAATGACTCTCCACTCCCAACGAGAGTGATACAATTGTTAACACCACAGACCAAGAGCCAATCGAAGCGAGAGAATCAAAACTGCTATGTTAAAAGCCCTACTCGGAGACCCCAACGCCCGCAAAATTAAAAAATTTCAGCCCCTCGTCACCGAAATCAACCTGCTGGAAGAGGATATTAAAAACCTGTCCGATGAGGAATTAAGGGGCAAAACCAGCGAATTTAAGGAAAGATTAGACAAAGCGAGAAATTATGAGCAAAGAGAGGAGATTCTCGAGGAAATCCTCCCCGAAGCTTTCGCCATTGTCCGGGAAGCGGGAATCCGAGTCTTAGGGATGCGTCACTTTGACGTGCAGTTATTGGGGGGAATGGTACTGCACAAAGGACAAATCGCCGAGATGAAAACCGGGGAAGGAAAAACCCTGGTTGCCACTCTCCCCGCTTATTTGAATGGATTGACCGGAAAAGGGGTTCACGTCGTCACCGTTAACGATTATCTCGCCCGTCGTGACGCGGAATGGATGGGGCAGGTACATCGCTTTTTAGGGTTAAGTGTGGGACTAATTCAAGCCGGTATGAGTCCGGAAGAAAGAAAGAAAAATTATGCCTGTGACATCACCTACACCACTAACAGCGAACTCGGCTTTGATTATCTGCGCGATAACATGGCTACAGTGATGGGGGAAGTTGTCCAAAGACCCTTTAACTACTGCGTTATCGACGAAGTGGACTCCATTCTTATCGATGAAGCGAGAACTCCATTAATTATATCAGGAGCGATCGATCGACCCACAGAAAAATATATTCTCGCTGCCGAAATCGCCAAGCAATTAGTGCGCCAAGAAGTAGAAGACGGACCGGGAGACTACGAAGTTAACGAAAAGGACCGTAACGTTTTAATGACCGATGAAGGCTTTAAAAAAGCGGAAGAACTATTAGAAGTTACCGATTTATACGACCAAGAAAATCCCTGGGCGCACTATATTTCTAACGCTATTCGTGCCAAAGAACTCCAGAAAAAAGACGTTAACTATATCGTCCGCAGTGGTGAAATTGTTATCGTTGATGAGTTCACAGGACGGGTATTACCGGGGCGACGTTGGGGCGATGGTTTACATCAGGCAGTGGAAGCTAAGGAAGGGGTAGAAATTCAACAGGAAACCCAAACCTTAGCCACGATTACCTATCAAAACTTTTTCCTACTCTATCCGAAATTATCCGGCATGACCGGGACGGCCAAAACCGAAGAAACGGAACTAGAAAAAGTCTATAACCTGCAAGTAACAATTATCCCGACTAACCGCGTTTCTCGTCGGCAAGATTTAGCCGATGTGGTCTATAAAAATGAACAGGCAAAATGGAACGCCGTCGCCGAAGAATGTCAACAAATGCACGAAGAAGGCCGCCCGGTTTTAGTCGGTACTACCAGTGTAGAAAAATCGGAAGTGCTTTCGCTTTTATTACAGGGAAGAAAGATTCCCCATAACTTGCTTAATGCTCGTCCAGAAAACGTGGAAAGGGAATCGGAAATCGTCGCCCAAGCAGGCCGGGCCGGCGCTGTGACAATTGCCACAAACATGGCAGGACGAGGAACCGATATCATCCTCGGTGGTAACTCCGACTATATGGCCCGATTGAAAATTCGCGAGTATTTAATGCCGAAATTAGTTATGCCCGAAGATGACAATTTGGCCTTTAGTTTACCCAGTTTAGGAGAACGCAATCGCCCCCAAGGATTCGCCCCGGGTAAAAAGAAAAAAAACTGGCGCGCCTCGGCGGAAATTTTTCCCACTGAGTTACCGAAAGAGGTAGAAAATACCCTGAAAGAAGCGGTTAAATTTGCCGTTGATACCCACGGAACTCAAAGTTTACCGGAATTAGAAGTGGAAGAAAAAATCGCTATTGCGGCCGAAAAAGCTCCCACGGATGACCCAGTTATTCAAAAGTTACGGGAAGTCTATAAATTAATTCGCCAAAGTTATGAAGATTACACGGGGAAAGAACACGATGAGGTAGTAGAAAGGGGCGGACTGCACGTTATCGGGACGGAACGCCACGAATCCCGCCGTATTGACAACCAATTGCGAGGCCGGGCGGGCAGACAGGGCGACCCCGGTTCCACACGCTTCTTTTTAAGCCTAGAAGACAATTTATTGCGGATTTTTGGTGGCGACCGCGTGGCGGGTTTAATGGATGCCTTCCGGGTGGAAGAAGATATGCCCATTGAATCGGGAATGTTGACTCGTTCCCTGGAAGGAGCGCAAAGAAAAGTGGAAACCTTCTATTATGATGCCAGGAAACAGGTGTTTGAATACGATGAGGTGATGAATAATCAACGGCGTGCTATTTATGCCGAACGTCGTCGGGTTTTGGAGGGGATGGACCTAAAAGAACAGGTGCTGCAATACGCCGAAAAAACCATGGATGAAATCGTCATGGCTTATGTTAATCCCGAACTGCCGGCAGAAGAATGGGATTTAGAAAAACTGATTAGTAAATCTCAGGAATTCGTCTATCTGTTGGCAGATATTACCGCTAAAGATGTCGAGGAGATGAGTGTTAATGATATCAAGATGTTTCTCCACGAAGAAGTTCGCAAAGCCTACGAAATTAAAGAGCGTCAAGTGGATAGTATTCGCGCCGGTTTAATGCGCGATGCCGAACGTTATTTTATCCTGCAACAAATCGATATGTTATGGCGCGAACATCTGCAAGCTATGGAAGCTTTACGCGAGTCGATTGGTTTACGCGGTTACGGTCAAAAAGACCCCCTAATTGAGTATAAACAGGAAGGCTACGAGATGTTTTTAGAAATGATGATTGATATCCGTCGCAACGTGGTTTATTCCCTGTTCCAATTCCAACCGCAAGGACAACCCCAAGCAGTGGCTAGTGAACAGTAAAAACTAAAAGTTGACTTAAATTGGGGAGAATTGGCTAAGGCTGATTCTCTCATTTTTTTACCCCAAGAAATCAGTCACCCACAATCCACACTAGGACGATAATTATCAGTCCGATTACTCCATAGGATAGCAACGACCCCAAAAAATTGAGGATTTGTATGGGAAAATGAATCAAAACTTGGTAAGTAAAATCGGCAGCTGCCAGCAAGGCAGCGAAAAACATAGTCACAAGTGTTATCATACTTAATATCTTCTCATTCTGATAGAATAAATCGCTATCCTTTGCGGGAATCGGCAGCGGATAGTCAGAAGTTAGGAGATTATCCCCAAGAAAATTCTACCGCAATTTTAACAGCGATCGAGTTATAATAAATCTTTAATTGTAACCAGCTACTTAGTTGATGATAGGTGGTGCGTTACGACGGATTGTTACCTTCAAGTCAAAGCATCAATTTCTGCCGTCTAACGCACCCTACTGAACTTAATCAGCAAAGGTTAAAGTGTGCCACACAGATGTGAGAACCGCTATAAATCTTTAATTGTAACCGGCTACTTAGTTGATGATAGGTGGTGCGTTACGACGGATTGTTACCTTCAAGTCAAAGCATCAATTTCTGCCGTCTAACGCACCTTACTGAACTCCCGATGGTCGCGTGCGTCCTGTAGAGGAGGAAGCAGTACAAAAAGTCCAGAAAAAATTAGGTTCCGAGAAAGCAATTCAGGAAATTCGCAAGGAATTAGAAAAAATGAAACAGGAAAATCAGGAACTTAAAAGTCCTTGGACCAAATTAGAAGCGAAAAATAGTTAAACACCGAATTTTGAACAATTATGCAACAGTTAAAAATCGATTTATCCTTGACAGGGATCTAGCAGTTTTATCATTTACTTTCCTAAATATCCTTAGCTAATCATCGCCAATAAACCTTGATAAAAAATCTGAAAACTAGGAGAACAATTATCAGCAGGAGTCATAAATTGAGAAATTTCTCGGGCCGCTTTCACTTTTTCTAAACCTCCGCGATGATAACCAGCTTTTTGAAGTATCTTTTCTAAGTTTTCCCAAGTTCCGCCTGTAATTTCATCGGGGTTTCTGTATTTTGCTTGCTGTCCTACATTAGTAGAAACTTTGGGATAGGCTGAGACTATAGCCTGAATATCACCAAAAAACCAAGCTTCTAGTTCTTCTATGGCAATTCTATTTAAGACCTGAAATGTTTTTTTATCTTCGCTAATCGTTTTAGTGATAAGTCCTGTTTGTTGAGCGATATTTTCTAACTTTTCTTTGAGCATTTGACAATCTTCATTGTCTCTATCTACAAGAATAATGATTCGATAATCATTGGGTATCCAGCATTGATAACCTCTTAATCGCTCCGGTAGTTTTTTGATTAAATCGGATTTACCTCGAAAGGCATGAATTTTATAAGTGACATTCTCAAATAATATTTGAGGTAAAATTTGATTTAAACATTCTTGGGTAGAAAATTCTTCAACTAGAAATTCAAGATGCACTTTTTCCCTCCTTTGGTATTAAAGTTAAATGATAGGATTACCCACATCAAAATAGTCCTCCATCCATAATTGACCCAACAAAGCACCATTTTGAATAAATTCCTTAACTCCTTGCATTGCTGAAGTACGTTTAGCTTGAGTAAAACCATTTTCATCTCGATAAAGCACCCAAACTTCCTCTGGTTTTAAACCATCTACAAAAAAGGGAGAATGAGTTGTTACCATTAATTGTGTACCTGCGGTCGCTGCCCGACATTCTTCTGCTAATTCAGGTAATAAACGGGGATGAAGATGATTTTCTGGTTCTTCTATTCCCACTAATTGCGGAGGGCTTGTATCATATAATATAGTTAAATAAGCCAACATTTTTAAAGTGCCATCAGAGGCAAATTTGGCAAGAATTGGACTTTGAAAAGGTGCGTCTTTAATCTGGAGTAAAAGCTGTCCATTCGGCATAATAGATGCTTCTACTTTTTCTAATCTAGGAATTCGACGAGAAAGGGTTTGTAAAATAGATTCTAATCGTTGAGGATGATCTTCTTTTAAATATTGAATAACATTAGGTAAATTGTCACCAGTTGGGGATAATCTTTCTTGCGCTCCTGCTTCTGGTTGATTGCGAGTATTATCTGCGGTTAAGTAGGAAAGATACCAACTTGTGATAAAACGACGCAAAGCACTAACCCGGGGATGTTTGGCCAATTGTCCCAGGGTACTAACAGCTAAAAATTCCGGGGAGTCTAATCGTTCAGAAATTCGTTCATCTTCTTCTTGGGGATTTTCTCCACTAATCACTATTCCTTCCCCTTCTTTAAAGTCTAAAAAGCGAAAAGGTTTGCCCTTCCGTCCTCGTCTCCAATGTAACCATTCTTCAGCAACATAAGGGCGATTATTGGCTTCATTAATGGCTAAATGATAGGTAATTAAAGGTGAGTCTTGGGTTTCTCTATATTTTAATTCGATAATGATGTAACCTCCTTGTCCTCTAGTTCTTAATTCTTTAAATCTTCCCCGTCTGTCCCAAGCTTTTCTTAAACCAACAGTAAAACATTCAGAGAGGAAAGCAAACACATCAAATATGGTAGATTTTCCGCTCCCATTAGGACCGAGAAAAACGGTTAAAGGAGTAATGCTTTTTAATTCTAACTCCTGTAAAGCTCGGTAATTTTGCACACGCAGATTTTCGATTCGAGGTATAGAGTTTTTAGACATTGATTGTTGCTCTCTGCTGCTTTTAGCTCGTCTTGTCCCAGATTAGCTGTTAATTTCGCCAGTTACCCCAAAAAACTGGTCAATTTTTAGTAATCTGGCTCTTCTGGACTGGTTATAGCAAATTAGCTCTCCTGATTCTACCGCAATTTTAACAGCGATCGAGCTATACTAAATCTTATTTAACAAAAATGTAGGTTGGTGTGAAGCATGAAACCCAACGCCCTCCTGATTCTACCGCAATTTTAACAGCGATCGAGTTATACTAAATCTTATTTAACAAGTATAGAGTGGCAAGTGGGAAGTGGGTTTTTAAAGTTGGACTGGCAGTTAATGATACTATCAAAAATAAATTTAGTATAAGCTTTCATTGTATCGGGAAAAACTTCAGTTTGTTTGGGATAGTTCATCCTTCCTAGCTAATTAGCTAATAGGGACAAGTCAGGGAAAATATTTCCCCGTTTCCCGTTCCCTTTTGCGATAAGATAATTAATATAACTCCAAGAGGACTGCTCTATGAATATTCGTATTGGTAACGGCTACGATATCCACCGATTGGTAACGGGAAGACCTTTAATTTTAGGAGGAGTAGAAATTGCCCATACTGTCGGTTTATTGGGTCATAGTGATGCCGATGTCTTAACCCACGCTATTATGGATGCCATGCTGGGGGCGCTTAGTTTAGGCGATATCGGTCATTATTTTCCCCCCACAGACCCGCAATGGCAAGGGGCGAATAGTTTAAAATTATTAGAGCAAGTTAATCAATTAATTATCGATAAAGGTTGGCAGATTAATAATATTGATTCGGTAATTGTCGCCGAAAGACCGAAAATGAAATCCCACCTTAGTGCGATGCGAACCAAGTTAGCAGAAACTCTCAATATTAATCCAGAACAGGTGGGAATTAAAGCCACTACTAACGAACAGTTGGGACCGGTAGGACGAGAAGAAGGTATCGCAGTTTATGCCGTGGTTTTATTGGTTAAGGATTAGGTTAAATAGGATGTTTTCCCTGTTATTTTCCCAGCCATTCTTCTCTGGTAATACCCGCTTGATTGAGAATGCGTTTTAACAGTCCTACCCCTATTTCCCCTTGATGGGGATTGGGGATAATTATCGTTAAATTACCGCGACGCATTTGAGGGTGTTTACCCCCAGCGTAGGGACCGTCAAACCCAAGTTCTCGTAATCTTTGAACTAGATTAAGCCATGATACGGCGGTTAATTTAGGCATATCTTAAATTGAAGACATGGGTTGAGGAAGGAGATTAAGATCTATTCCTGCTAACACTGGAATCGGCAAACCTAAACACAGACGCAAAGCAATCCAATCGCTTAAAGCTTCGCGCAATTCTTGCCGGCAATCTTCTAGATTGGCGTGATTTGCCCAAACTCCCTGAAGGGGTGGAATTTCACCCCAATAAGTGCCATCTTCTTCGATGATTTCGTATCGAGCTAGTGCCATCGCTTGATCAATATAACTGGCTAACATGGTTGTATTATTGGTAGAGCTTACTTACTATATTAAAGCAAATGTTTCCCAGCAGCCAGCTGCATTGGATTCGCCTTCAGATTATGATAAGGTAAGATGGTCAATAACCTAAGTTATCTGGAGTATTAATCTCGTTGGCTCGAAACAACAGATCATTTAAAAAGTCTTGAGAGAATACTCATCTTCAGTAGCTAATTCGACCCACAATCTGGTCACTGCTAGGAATCTAACCGATTCCTTCCCGATTTTTATCTAATCCCTAACTGCTAAATTCTCTCTATGACTGCCATTATCCAACAAATAAAAGAACGCTTTTCCCAATCCCTAGTTAAATCCTTTGGGGAAAACTTCGCTGATACCGATCCTCTAATTGTGGCCGCTAGTAACCCCCGTTTTGGCGATTATCAATGTAATATTTCCCTCTCTTTAGCCAAAGAATTAAAACAAAAACCCCGGGAAGTGGCGGCAACTTTACTAACAAATCTAGAGATAGATGATCTCTGTCAAACCCCCGAAATTGCTGGACCCGGTTTTATCAATCTTACCCTTAAACCCAGTTATCTAGAAACCCAATTAAAAGACCTAATTACTGACAACCGTTTAGGAGTTGCCGCTGCTAACCCCAGTCAAAAAATTATTGTCGATTTTTCCAGTCCCAATATTGCCAAAGAAATGCACGTCGGTCACTTGCGATCAACTATAATTGGTGATTGTATTGCTCGGATTTTGGAATTTCGTCATCATCAAGTAATTCGTCTTAATCACGTCGGGGATTGGGGTACTCAATTCGGGATGTTAATCACCTATCTACAAGAAGCTTATCCTAGCGCTTTAACCCAAGCAGATGCTCTTGATTTAGGGGATTTAGTTAGCTTTTATAAAAAGGCAAAAATCCGTTTTGATGAAGACGAAAACTTTAAAGAAACTGCCCGTCAAGCGGTAGTAAAATTACAGTCGGGTGATCCTCAAAGTCGTCAAGCATGGCAGTTACTTTGTCAACAATCACGACGGGAATTTCAGAAAATATATGATATTCTCGATATAAAACTGACCGAAAGGGGGGAATCTTTTTATAATCCCTACCTGGAAGCGGTAATCAGAGAATTAGATCAACAGGGATTGCTAATAGAAGACAACGGCGCTTTATGCGTCTTTCTCGATGGTTTTACCAACAAAGAGGGGGATCCTCTGCCCCTAATTGTCAAGAAATCCGACGGCGGTTATAATTACGCTACTACCGATTTAGCGGCAATTTGTTATCGAGTGCGTGAAGATAAGGCCGAAAGAATAATTTATGTTACCGATGCTGGACAAGCTAACCATTTTGCCCAAGTATTTCAGGTGGCTAAAAAAGCGGGATTTTTACCCGATAATGTGGCAGTGGTTCACGTCGCTTTTGGATTAGTTTTAGGGGAAGATGGTAAAAAATTAAAAACTCGTTCCGGGGAGACGGTAAAATTACAAGAATTACTTGATCAAGCGATCGCCTGTTCCCTAGCTGACTTAGAAAAAAGACTAGCAAGCGAGGAAAGAGAAGAAACCGGCGATTTTATCGCTAAGACTGCCGAAACTGTCGGTTTAAGTGCCGTTAAATACGCCGATCTCAGCCAAAATCGCAATAGTAACTACGTTTTCAGTTACGACAAAATGCTCAATCTGCAAGGCAACACCGCCCCCTATATGCTGTACGCTTACGCTAGGGTCCAGAGTATCAGTCGCGAAGGTGGTATTAATTTTCAGGATTTAAGTGCCAATTCACCGCTAATTCTCAAGGATGAAAGCGAATTAATTCTGGCTAAACAATTACTGCAACTTCCGGAAGTAATTAGTGCAGTGGAAGAGGATTTATTGCCCAATCGTCTATGTGATTATCTTTATGAACTCAGTAAAAAGTATAATCGTTTCTACGAAAATTGTCCTGTACTCAAGGCAGCAGAACCGCTTAAAACCTCTCGTTTAGTTTTGTGTGATTTAACGGCAAGAACCCTAAAATTAGGCCTATCTCTCCTGGGAATTCCCGTTTTGGAAAGAATGTAAATCAGTTATCAGTTATCAGTTATCAGTAATCAGTAATCAGTTATCAGTAATCAGTTCACCGTTTACTGTTTACTGTTTACTGTTCAGAGCAAAAAACCACCCAATTCATAATTCATAATTGATAATTCATAATTCCCACACCCCTTGGATTGCGTATCTGTGACAAAAGTGGGTGATATTTTATACCCAGAAAAAATGTACTATGCTGACGTGAAAAAACCTGAGTTTTTGCTAACCTAGAAATAGATCTAATCAGAGCCAATATCTTTGGGCTAAGCTTAGAGATTAATCTAGTTAAACTCACTCGTGACGTTATCTTATTGTCGTCTGTTGCCTATTAGCTTTCAGGTGATAACTCGGAGGCAGAAATTTAGTACAAAAGTTCTAACTTCCTCATCTGCATCCCCAGCGTTCCCGTGCAGTCTTAACGAGTAATTTTATCCCAGAGATGTTATCTTTAAAGCGGTCAAATGTCCGAACGTCCTAGAGGATTTTCGGGAAAGATTGTTCGTCCTCTCGTAATCTCAGATAGAACCTTATGAGTCAATCAATTGAAGATAAAGCTATGGCCGATGCTGATGTATCAGATTATACCACAAATAAAATAATTGTCTCTAATTGGATCGCCCCTTGGTCGAAAGGCAATCGGAAAAACCCGTCACCGCAACCAAAATGGGATTTATGGCAACCCCTGCGGCAACGAATTGATCGCCTAGAGATTAATACACCCGCACTAGCTCACAGGATTTGTCGTCTAATTCCGGCTCAATGTCCCTTTGCGCGGAAAATTACCCTATTTAGCTGGACAATTCTAGAGATTCCGCCCCTTTGCAAGCTAAATCCCCTCTACGAAAATCTAATGATGTTAAGATTTCGCGCTCTTTCTTACCTTGCCGATGAATGTGGAGAGGATATCGGTGCTTACTGCTAAAATGGGAGAGTGTCTTTAATCGCCACACCTATGGCCATCATCGCTCTGAAAGCTTGGTATCTGGACAAATACGAACCTATCCGCGAGGTTGTCAAACGTCCCCACGACTTGCGCTTAAGTCGCAATAGTCTCTTAAAATCGGGTTTAAGAGCCGATTTTCTCGATGATAGTCTGACGATACAGGGTTCTGTCTGGTTCCAACGCTATCTAGAAGGGGAAAGGGTGGAATTTTACCTGGAAGGTAGTGGCGGTTACGTCATCTCCAATATTGACCTGATTTCCCAAGAAATTTACTTTACTAAACAAGACCTCAGCACTTGGCTGGATCCCGTCATTTATTTTAGCTCCCAAAGCCAATTTAAGGACTCTAGCACCGCTTTAAAAACAGTTTTGACCGAAACCGTCGAAAATCTTAATAAACGCTCCCGTTTGCCCTTAACCGTGGAAGAAACGCCTCGAACTGAGGGCAATGTCACCAGATTGAGTGATAGTCAATTACGCAAAATTCGCAAAAGTTTATTATTTATTGCCGATGCTACGGCGATTAGCCAAAAGGAAACGGAATTACTGCCCAGTCCCCTAGTGGGTGTAGAATTAGGTTATGCGATCGCTTGTAAACAGGGCGGACAAATTCTGCTAACCTATCAAAATCGGGCGGAATTAAAGGGTAAACTAGCTTTTGACCTGCCAAGCTACCAAAAATTAATTTTCTCGGATCTGAGCGAATTGCGTCTCACTTTTCCGCCTTTAATGGCAACTTTATTGCAAAAATTCAATCTGATTAGTTAAAAAAATGAGTAGAAAAGCTGACGAGTACGCTGTACATTTGTTCTTAAGCAGTGGACATCGCGAGGAAGTCCGTTTTTTGACTATCCAAGAATTTCAAAAGTGGTATAGTAACGAATTAGTTCCGAAAGCCGATTCCCTCGATTTTATCAATGTTCCGATCAGAAATATCCAAGGGGAATATATGGTTTTACGTCCGGCTAGTATCGTTGCTATTCGCGTGGAACCCGTCTTTTTTGGCAGTGTGGAAAGAATGTAATTTGACGTTATCCCTAAAAAAGATAGTTAGATGGAGAGAATTTCAGAGATTATTGATAATTCTCTCAATATCAGCTTGGATTTGATTGCTGACTTTGCCTTGCCAGCGTTCTTTTAATTCCCTTAATCCCACTTCTGCGTATTGACAGATCTTATCTAAAACTTCTTTGCCGTCACTGGGTTGAGGATAGGAATTCTTTTTACAGATAATATAAATTCCTGCGGTTAAAGCTAAAATAACTTCTGGATCGATTTGGCTAATATTAATTAAATCTTGTCGATTGCTCAGATTGATTCCGTAGATACTGAAGTCTTGTTTAATGGCAAAAGCAGCGGCGAATAAATAGGCATCTACCATGCGCTCAAAGGTTTTATTATCTTTTAGTACCTGTAGATAATTTCTGGAAGTTTCCGAGGCATAAATCTTCAAACTGGGATCGATTATCTGCATTAGTAATTCTCCATCACTTCAATCACGGAAGCATCTTCATCGGCAGCCAAACGGTGTATTTTGAACATATCAGTAGTGTAGGGAAGCAGCAGATTTAAAAGTGGATCGGGAAGATCTCGATCGGTAGCTAGAATAATTACTTGGGAGTGTAAATTAGGGAGAGAGTTAATAATATTTTTTTGATGTTCTTTGTCTAAATGTCCGAAAGGTGTATCCATAATTAGGGGGACACAAGTATCGGTTATTTGATTTAAACCGGTGATAAAAGCAAAGGCTAAAGCTTCCTTTTCTCCTGCACTTAAGACATCGGGATTTAATAATTTTCCCGTGATGGTACGGATTCCTAAAGTGTATTCGGGAGTAATTTCTACTCCTCTATATTCCTCTGGTTTGTTGGTTACTTGTAAATAGCGATCGCTGGTTACTTGATTGATCATTTTTTGGGAATTATCGATATGCCATTCGATTAATTCGTTAGTGGCATTTTTTAACCCTCTGGCCATTTTAACCTGATTAGATAACATCAATGTGGTTTGATTTTCACTGGCTAAAATTTCCACTTCTTTGCGTAAATTTTCTAACTGTTTTTCTTGGGTTTCAATTTCCTTTTGTAAGCGTTCGATCTTTTCTTCAATCTCCTTAACTTTTCGTTCCGATTCGCCAACTTTTCGCCAAATCTCCCTCACCGAGTCTTGATTTATTCCCGTGGTTTCCTGTTTTAGCTGTTTAATATGTTGATTAATTTCTTCGATTTCTTCTTCTAAACGATCTCTTTGTAAAAGCAATTGACTATAATGGCTAAATTTGGCATTATCTCGGATAATTCCCTGTAAATCAATTCTAAGTTGGTCTTTTTCTATTCTGGTGATGTTGTCCACTTCTAAGGAGTCTAGTTCGGCAATTTTTTCAAGGATAAAGTCACGAGAATTTTTATCTAAACAACGACCACATAGACAGCTTTCATCGTCAAGTATTGCTTTTAAAATTGCTGTAGAATTAGTTTTAGAATTGCTTTTTAAGCTAGTAACTTGCCAATCATCGACCATTTCCTGCACAAAGTTAATCAGCAAAGGTATCGAAGCTTTTTTTAACCAAGAATTAATAGAATTTTGCTGGTTATTTAACTGAGTTTGTAAACCGATACGCTTTTTATCTAAGTTATGAATTTCCTCTAACTTTTCTCGTAAACTTTCAATCTGAGCGGCTTTTTCTTGAGCATTCTGATGCATAATTATAGCATTTTCTTCCTGACATTTGGCATTTTTAAGCTGATCTTTTTTGAGATCAATTTCTTCTTCTAATTCTCGTAGTTCTTGCATCTTATTTCTAAAATTTTGACTGGTTCCCTTTGCTTTATTTAAACGTTTTTCTAATTCTTGCAATGCTTTTTCTGTATCATCGCGCAGATTTCTTAATTCCGGGATACCCAAAACTTTTTCAATTGCTTCTTTTGCTTCTTTAGTTTGAGTTATCTGGGCATATTGTTCGATTTTTGAGCCATCAAAACAGAAAAAATCTCGAATAGATTTAGGAAGCAATGCTTCGATATATTCCCTAGAGTTACTTCTCATAGTTCCATCTTCATAAAATAATGCTTCCTCTACGCTGGGATAAAAAGTGCTACCGTTAACGTTTAATTTCGCTGTGCGACTGATAAAGTAATTTTTTTCATTTTTAGTAAAATTTAACTCTACCCGCATTTCTATTGCTGGTGAAGAATCATCCTTACCTCGATAAAAATAGGTTTTTAGAGTCTCTTTAGATACAATATCTCCACCATAGAGACACCATAAAATCGCTGTCATCAGAGAAGTTTTACCGTAGCCATTATTCCCGAAGATAATCTGAATTTTTCTGTCGGGATGCAGGTTAAAAGTAATCCTTTGACTAGGATAACATTTCCAATTAGTTAAGCGAATTTGTTTTAGTCTCAAAGTCATAGAGTTTATTTATTGTGGGGAGTCGGTATATTTTTCGATAAGTTTGACAATTTTAGCTGATAGCTGCCGATTTTTGAGAGTAATTTTTTCTACTTCTAAAACCATCGCTTCCTTTAGCAGTTGGGGAGGTATCTCATATTTTTGTGCCAGTTCTTTAATTTTAGCAGTTATATCCATGGATTTTCTGGAGGTTGGGGAGTGGAGATTATCTAGTCTTAATGCTTATTTGACACGAGATACCTTGATAACAAGAAGTTTTATAACAGATCTGAGTAGGTAAGGCCATAGTAACTTAATTCTTGGACTAATCTGTTAATAGCTGTAGCTTGATTGCTGGCTGCCCAGGCAAAATCAATAACTCTTTTGATCTCCGATGCAATTAATTTTACCTCACTATCGCCCCAAGGGGAAAGACATCGATTAAAGTTGCTTTTTTCTTGGCCACCAGCTGCTGGGATAATTTTGCTGCGACGTTGAATAAATTGAAGAGGAGAAGCGTCAGCAGCGAGGACAATTCCCCGACTGACTTGTGTTATATCAACTCTCTCATCGAGACATTTTACTGTTACTAATGCGTCAGTATTTCCCGAAGATAACTGTGATAATAACATAACTCGATCGCTGTCTAAGGAACTAGAGCAATCGATTCTTTTTCCCTGACGCACCAATCGGGTACTAATCTAAACAAGGTAGATAAATTTTTTTCAATGAGATTATGGTGATCCCTGTGATATTCTTCTAATAAGTCTAATTGTTGTAGTGGCAATTTAAATTCCTCCTCGATCTCGTTTTAAATCATAAATCACTTTTTCATAACACCAGCTTTTACTGCGTTGGGGATTTCTCAATCTAATACTTAAAAGTAATCGAGTCGCTAAAGCTTTATCTCCATTCACGAGGGTTAAAAGTTCTCTTTCTAAGTAGAAAAGTTGCTGCTGACTGATTGGCAAATTTTGACGATTATTTTTAGAAGTAGCTCTTTTCGGTTTGGTTGGGGATAAAGATACGGTATCGACCAACCACCAGATAGCTACAGCTAACCCCAAGAACAGCACTCCCATAAAAGAGTATAAAACGATGCCTAGTAAATTCATTAATCAATTCCCGTATTTCTTAATGATCAAGGTTTTAGGCTAATCTACCCTATACAAAAATACCATAAAAGCTAAAATAGATAGTTGACAGGGATCCTGACCACAATAGCAATATAGACTAAACCGCCTTGTATTACCGTCTTCTTCTCGATTTTAATACCCTAGAAAACGGGTTAATTGCCTTAACATCCGAACAAAGTCATTATCTTAAAAAAGTTGTTCGTTTAAAATCCCATGACCATTTTATTGCCCTAAATGGACAAGGACAAGCTTGGTTAGCAGAAATAATTGATAATTCGGCCCATCTTTTAGAAGCGATAAACGAAACTAGCGAACTACCAGTACAAGTGAATTTAATGGTAGCAATTCCCAAAAATGGCTTTGATGATATCGTTCGCGCTGCCACCGAATTAGGAGTTTATCGGATTATCCCGCTGCTGACAGAACGCGGTTTAGTTAATCCTAGTCCTCAAAAAATTGACCGTTGGCGAAAAATTGCCCGGGAAGCTGTAGAACAATCAGAAAGACAGATTATTCCTATTATCGAAGAACCACAACCATTTTTAGCAATCCTTAAGCGGGGAGCTAACCCACAGACAACTTGTTATATTGGTGTTACCCGTAGAACAGTGGCCCCGCTACTTTCTCAATTGCAAACATCAACCGAGATAACCATGGCCATCGGACCGGAAGGGGGATGGACGGAGACAGAAATAGAACAAGCGCTCGCTGCTGATTTTGTGCCTGTATCACTGGGAAAACGCATTCTGAGAACAATTACCGCTCCCTTAGTGGCTCTTGCTATCATTAACGCCTATTTAGACAGCTAATTGACTATAGTTTGTATGACCAAGACCAGCAATCGAGATAACTGAAATCCTTTCGCTTCTTAACCTAAAGCAAAAACTAGCAGTAGTTCCCCCGTGGTCAGATTGTCCCCTTTTTGCCAAAACCACCGCCGATTTTTCCGAATTACTGCCCATGGTCAATCCCCATTAAAGACACCGACTGGGACACCGCCCTGCAACCCGATAGCACCCTCACATTCCTCGAAAAAACTCCCCCTAGCGCAACTTTATGACCTCTAGTAGCCCTTCTAACCCCTCTTTTGACTGGTTTAACCCCTCGCCCCAGCAAGACAGCGATTTACTGGCACAAATCGGCTTTATCCCCGGTTTCAAAGAATTTCTCACCCTGCGACAGGTTCACGCCTTGGAACACGCCACCGTCTGGGTATTAAGTGAAATGGCTGCCCGTCGTCAATCGCCTTTTGACCATTCCCAAGCGGATAACGAGGCCCTGGGGGGACTCTCCACCGATAGGGGTTTTTATCTCTACGGACAGGTTAATACAAATCAACTGCAAATTGCAGCCAAACAGGCTCTCCATCGTCTCAAAAATGGCGAGGGGCAATTGGCACTACATCCGCGTTGTGGCACTAATTTATCGGTAACTTTAGCCTTAACCGCTGGCTTAGTCTTAGGAACTCATCTTCTCTTACCCAGAGGTCCGATTTCTCAGTTATTAGGCTTAGGTTTAGCCACTGCCACCGCTTTTCAAATCGGGCCAGATGTGGGAATGTCGGCCCAAAAATACCTGACCACGGCCATTCCCTTTAACTTAACAATCGTTAACATTGCCCCAAAGGCAGACCTATGGGGACGTTCGGGGCATTTCGTGGCAGTGGAGTGGCAAGATTTGCAATAAAACTTAAAGTAAAAACCCTTTCGGCAAACTCGCTCTGATTGTAACCTGTTAACTAAACCCTAAAAAAAAACAACACCTATGCCTGGAATCGAACGCGGAGCCAAAGTTAGAATCAAGCGTAAAGAGTCTTACTGGTACAACGATGTAGGAACCGTAGCCAGTGTTGATAAAAGTGGTATCCTCTATCCCGTTATCGTTCGTTTTGATACTGTTAACTACAACGGTTTTAGTGGTAGCGCCAGTGGACTGAATACCAATAACTTCGCTGAACGTGAATTGGAACTCGTTAAGGCTGCCCCCGCTAAGAAATAAAGCTGAGTAAAATTCGGCCTATCATCACCGACTGACTGACAGGAATTCTCTCTTGTTGGTCGGTTTTTTTTATAGTTATCAGTAATCAGTTATCAGTAATCAGTTATCAGTAAACAGTTATCAGTTTACTGATATTACATTTTGGGCGCATCGCTTGTGCGCCAACCATATAAAAACTGACTAATAAATTATCTAAAAGTCCCTTGAACCTTTAGCCAACAAGAGCTAATTAGTTTAATTATCCTAGATAAGTTCTTAAATACTTGACAAAACATAGCAAATAATTTATAATATTAAATAACCGAAAATCATGATAATGTGCTATCATCATAATCGGGTTTGGGGTGTTTAAAAATTAGGTTTTCAGTAATCAAATCTGGAATTTATGAGCATTTTAGAACTGATAGAAAAAAGACTAGAAGAAAACTTTGCCCTCCACGAACAATATCTAAATCCCCAGATGGTTCGGGTACTAAAAACGATCGGTTATGATCGCCATTACGTTAAAGCCCAAGGTGCGTACCTATTCGACAATCAGGGGGAAAAGTATCTGGACTTACTGAGTGGTTTTGGTGTTTTCGCTCTCGGACGCAATCACCCCAAGATAGTGCAAGCTTTACAGGAAATATTGACGGCAGAACTGCCCAATTTAGTCCAATTGGATGCTTCTATCCTAGCGGGATTGCTGGCGGAACGGTTAGCAGCGATCGCCCCTCCTGGATTAGAACGAGTTTTCTTTGCTAATTCCGGCACAGAAACCGTCGAGGCCGCCATTAAATTCAGCCGCTACGCCACCGGACGCAGCCAAATTGTTTACTGTCAGGGAGGCTACCACGGGTTAACCATGGGTTCCCTTTCCGCCACCGGCGATCCCCATTATCGTGAGGGATTTGGGCCTTTTGTCGCTGATTTTAAGGAAATTCCCTTCGGCGATCTAGCTGCGCTCGAAAAAGCTCTAATTAACCAAGACGTAGCGGCTTTTATTACCGAACCGATCCAAGGTCACGGGGTGAGAATTCCCGAACCGAACTATCTCCCGGCGGCAGCGGCCCTTTGTCGTCGTTACGGCACTCTTTTTGTGGCCGATGAAGTGCAGACCGGTTTAGGCCGGACTGGCAAAATTTGGGCTGTGGAACATTGGGGGGTAGAACCGGACATTTTATGTGTTGCCAAGGCTCTTTCGGGCGGTTTTGTGCCAGTGGGAGCGGTTCTCTGTCGTCGCTGGATCTTCGATCGAGTATTCGATCGCATGGATCGTTCTGTGGTTCACGGTAGCACTTTTGGTAAAAATAATCTGGCCATGGCCGCCGGTATTGCCACTTTACAGGTGATTGAGGAGGAAAAATTAGTCGAGCGATCGGCTTTAATGGGAAAACAAATTATCGCAGAACTACAGCCCCTGGTAGATCAGTACGAATGTTTGCAGGAAGTGCGGGGATTGGGTATGATGATGGCCTTGGAATTTGCCGAGCCGAGCAGTTGGTCACTAAAAGCCGCCTGGAAAATGCTAGAAACCGCCAATAAAGGGCTATTTTCCCAGTTAATCGTCGTTCCCCTCTTTACCCGCCATCAAATCCTCTCCCAGGTTTCCGGCCACGGCATGAATATCATCAAGTTTATTCCCCCCCTCACCCTCTCCGATGAGGATTGCCGTTGGCTTGTCACCGCCGTTAAGGATGTGGTCGCTGATGCTCACCGCCTACCTGGGGCCGCTTGGGAATTCGGCAAAACCTTAGCCAGCCAAGCTATACGCCAAAAAACCGCCAAAAAATAGGTTAATATGTCCAGTTTGTTTCATCCCCTCTGCGGTAGTAACCTTAGCACTCTCCTTCGCTTGTTTTTGACCAATGGCGGCATCGATCGCCCCAATTTGGCCCCAGCAACCCTGGCGCTGGCAGTTACCCTAGCGCGACTGCCTTTTTCTACCCTAGAACGAATTTTGATGACAGGGTTTTATGAGCGCCGCGTGCAGGTAAAAGCACCCATTTTTATTGTCGGCTATTGGCGCAGCGGCACGACCCATCTGCACAATTTACTCGGGCAATCGGAGCATTTTGGCTATATTTCGCCCCTAGCGGTGGGATTACCCTGGGATATCCTCGGTATTGTCCGCTTATTTCAACCGCTGCTAGAATTGGCCCTACCGAGCGATCGCCATGTGGATAACGTTGCCGTTACTCCCGATTCCCCCCAAGAAGATTCGATCGCCCTGGCCAGCATGATCCCCCTTTCCTACTACCATGGTTTATACTTTCCCCAACGTTTTCAGTATCATTTTGATCGAGGGGTTTTTTTTCAAGGCTGCAGCGAGAAAGAAATCGCCAATTGGCAACGTTGGCATACTCATCTATTAAAAAAAGTTTCCATCCATCAAAAAGGCAAACAATTACTAATCAAAAACCCCGTTTATACGGCACACATTGCCAAATTGCGAGCTATCTGGCCCGATGCTAAATTTATTCATATCTACCGCAATCCCTATCTAGTTTTTCCCTCAACCCGCCACTTTTTTACCCGCATCCTACCAGAACTAGCACTACAATCCTACGATAATTTATCTATTGATGTCATCGAGCAAGCGATTCTGAAAAGTTATCCCCCAATGATCAATTCTCTCCTGGGAGATAGGGCCGATTTACCCGCCGATAGTTTTGTAGAAATTCGTTTTGAAGATTTAGAAAAAGACCCCCTAGCACAAATCGAGAAAATCTACGAGCAACTGCAACTTCCCGACTTAAAAATATCTATGCCTCGCTTTGAGAAATATATCAGCAGTCTGCAAGGATATAAAAAAAATAATTATCCCCCAGATGCAAAAGCGATCGAGTTAGTCGAATCTCATTGGCTGCCATTTATTCAACGTTGGAATTATTTTTAGTTATCAGCTTTTTCAGTTATCAGTCATAATTCATAATTCATAATTTACAATTCATAATTCATAATTTAGATGAAATATCTTAAATTTATCTTTCTGGGTTTAGGTTTTGTTTTACTAGGGGTAATTTTGCGCCAAACAAATCTGCAAGAAGTTTGGCAACAAATCACCCTAGTCGGTTGGTGGGGAATGACATTAGTGATTATTTTTTATTTCCTAGAATTTCTCACCGATGTTTTTACTTGGCAACTAACTTTTAAAAGTATTCCTATCCAACCTAGATGGACAATTCGCCTATTATTAATTTACATGGTAGGGGCAGCCTTTAATCGCGTGACTCCCTTCGCTTCGTTGGGAGGAGAAGGTTTTAAAGCAGTGATGTTAAAAACTCACTATCAGATTAGCTATAAAGAAACCAGTGCCTCGATTATTTTGACCAAGACGTTAAATACTGCTTCCCTTGTCTTCTTTGCAATTATCGGTTTTTTTCTGCTCCTAGCTTCCCCAAAATTTTCTAATTCTTTTAAAACTTTTACCGGATTAAGTCTTGCTATATTCTCCAGTTGTATTCTGATATTTTTCTTGATTCAGCGATTCCGTTTATCCTCCAGAATAGTTAATCGATTAGGTCATTCTTTTTTAGGCGATCGCCTAGCTAAACCTTTAGAAAATCTTCGCAGTGTCGATGATCGTTTAGGAGAATTTTACCAGAATCTGCCCCTATTTAGAAATGGCTTGATCGTCGGTTTTCTCAATTGGCCCCTCGGAGTTTTAGAAATCTATGTTTTAATGCAGTTTCTCCAACATCCGATCAGTTTTGCCGATGCTTGGTTATTTGATTCTGTCGCTCAATTGGTGCGTGCTGGAACCTTTTTTATTCCCGCTAATATCGGTACTTTAGAAGGTTCTTTAGTACTCCTGGGTGCTTCCTTAACCGGCAGTCTAGAATTAGGTTTAGCGATTTCTGTAATTCGCCGGGTTAAAGATATTCTCTGGATTATATTAGGTTTATTGATCTGGTGGTTATTTTCCCTAAGACCGACTTTACCCGATCGCTCTTCAAAATAATCTCAATCATACTAAATCCGTTGAGTGACTTTCTCTCACTTATGGTGAGCAGCAGAAGTTATTCAAAGAGGGCGAATGCAATTCGCCCCTACAATAATAATATTATCGCACCAATGGTAGAAGCGCATCGCGTGCGCCCAAATGTAATATAGATGTTTCTACAAAATTGAGATGCACCAGGCAAAAAGGGGAATAAATAATCAGTCTTTAATAACCAGATTTAGTATTATCAGTAACTTTTAAATGGTTCTTCGGTTTGTCTTATGCAATGGACGGGGTTATAAGGAATGAAACCCTTATAGAGACAGACATTACCGCGATTTTTGTCAATTGTTCGCGATCTGGAGCGAACTAATCAATTAAATCTCTTGCCAGATAAGGATTTAGTCGATTTATGCCACCCTATCGAACTATAACAAGTAACGAAGAACCTCAATTTTTTGATAATTGACCCCTGTACATTTGGTAAATCGAGGAGTTGATCAAAATTTATCCACATAACCCACCTCCTGTTCTGTATTAGTATTATACCATCCTCACACAGAACCTAGAAGAGCCGATGATGATTTCCTGACCTAAGATCACATTTTATTCTTTTTTCGACTTCCATCTAAAAATTGAGAAAAAAGCAAAACCCCCAATCATGCCATAAAAAAATTATGCAAGAGGTCTATTATTCCCACTTCCCCACTCCCCACTTCCCCATCTCCTTTTTTCCTTTTTCCTTGATAAAATGCCCTATTTCGACCCCGTAACCTCGGTTTATATTCATATTCCCTTTTGTCGTCGGCGCTGTTTTTACTGTGATTTCCCGATTTTTGTCGTTGGTAATCACACCAATCCGGCGACTTTTCCCCCTGTGGTGGAGTATGTGGAAATATTACAGGAAGAAATTAGCCTTAGTCAGGGGACGGGGAAACCCCTAGAAACAATTTTTTTTGGGGGGGGGACTCCTTCCCTGTTACCGGTGGAATTATTAGGGGCAATTCTGGATACTTTAGCCAAAAAGTTTGATTTTGCAGCTGATATAGAGATTTCTATGGAGATTGATCCGGCTACCTTTAGTTTAGAACAATTACAGGGTTATCTTAGCGCGGGAGTCAATCGGGTTAGTTTAGGAGTACAGGCTTTTCAAGAACCATTATTACAGGTTTCTGGTCGATCGCATACCGTTAAGGATATCTATCAGGCAGTGGAATTAATTCGGGGATTGGGAATAGTTAACTATAGTTTGGATTTGATTTCGGGATTGCCACAACAAACCCTGACAGATTGGGTAAATTCCCTAGAAAAAGCGATCAAACTGCAACCGGCCCATCTTTCCTGTTACGATTTGGTCTTAGAAGCGGTTACTCCTTTCGGTAAACAGTATCAACCAGGGAAAAAACCCTTACCCGATGATGAAACCACGGCGAAAATGTATGTTTTAGCTGGTGAAAAACTAACTTTAGCCGGTTATCAACATTACGAGATTTCTAACTATGCCAAACCTGGTTACCAATGCCGACATAATCGAGTTTACTGGGAAAATCGTCCCTATTACGGTTTTGGTATGGGGGCTGCTAGTTATCTTCATCAACAACGTTTTACCCGTCCGCGCAAAAGTCGCGACTATTTCGCTTGGGTAAAAGAAGGCTGTCAGATTGACGTGGAGAAAAATAGCTTGATTGATGATCTTCTCGAAACCTTAATGCTAGGGTTAAGGTTAGCGGAAGGTGTGAGTTTACCCGCCATTGAAGCTAATTTTGGCTCGGAAATCAAAAAAGCAATTTTAGAGGTCTTAGAGCCGCATAAACAGCGCAATCTAGTAATAATTGAGGGGGATAGCAGGGTAAGATTAAGCGACCCGGAAGGTTTTTTGTTTTCTAATATCGTTTTAACCGATTTATTCGATCGCTGGCAATAGTCAGAAACTATATTTCACTAGCGATAATAGACAGCTAACCAAATACAAGGGGGATTATTGCTAGTAAATTCGACGCGATGTTTTTGGTGAGGAGGAATCAGTAGATAATCCCCTGCTTGCAGATTAACTCGGCTGCCATCCTCATAACTAATCTCGGCAAAACCCTGTAATAAAATCACCCATTCAAAGTCAGATTGATCGTACCATTGACCGATGGGAGTGGTTTGACCGGTGGAAATAATTCTTTCCAGACGAATAGCTTGACTTTCGGCCAAAATTTCCAGAATTTCTCGGTCGGGAATTAGTTCAGGTAAATCAAAAATTGAAGCTGCTGTCATTAGTTATTATTCCTTTCTGGATGAAAATCTTTAATCACTGTCGGTATTGCTGTTAAAATTTTCTCAACGATATCAGCAGGTGTGTCTAGGTCAGAAACAACAATCTGAAGATCTGCTTCTGCATAAAGTCCTCGTCTTTGTTCTAATAATAATTCCAGTTTACTTTCTAAATCAGTGGACTCAAGCAGGGGACGAGAGGTATCTTGTTTTAAACGTTTAACCAAAACTTCTAGGGGAACATCTAACCAAATCATTAAACCGTGACGAAGATAACTCCAATTCATCGGTTTTAAAACCATCCCTCCCCCGGTGGCAATCACAGTTTTAGTCAGAGAGGATAATTCGGCTAAAACTTGGGTTTCTAACTCCCGAAAAGTCGCTTCTCCCTCGTCGGCAAAAATTTCCCTGATTTTCTTCCCCGCGACCCTTTCTATTAATATATCTGTATCAAAAAAACGATATTGTAACCGTCGGGAAAGCAACTCTCCCAGGGTGGATTTGCCGGCCCCCATCATTCCTAGCAAAAAAACACTTAATCCCCGTAAGGAGTTAAAATCCGTTGAATTGTCCATAGTTAAAATTTAGCTGAATGTAGTCCTCGCTACTCAGGGATGATTTTTTGATAAGCATTTAGGAGTGAAAACCCGCAGGTGAAATCAGAAAATCTTCTCAGAACCCCCATTGACAGCGACATCGTGTCAGAATCTGGATAACCATGATACCATCTTGGTAATTAATGGACAAAATCAGCTTGATTAATTTAATCAAGTGGTGTGAGGAGTGTGAACACAGGAGTCTAAAATTCATGTCCAATCAACCAGCAAACTTTCCGGGTAACAGAAATCAACTCAAACCGATTAAAGTCGGGGTTATCGGGGTCGGTAACATGGGACAACACCATAGTCGCATCCTGAGTTTATTAAAAGACGTGGAATTCGTCGGGGTGGCCGATGTCAACGTCGAAAAGGGACTGGAAACTGCCAGTAAATACCGAGTCCGTTTTTTTGAAAATTATTTAGATCTCTTACCTAGGGTAGATGCGGTTTGTCTCGCTGTCCCCACACGGTTACACCATCGAGTCGGGATGGACTGTCTGCAAGCGGGAGTACATACCTTGATCGAGAAACCGATCGCCGCTAGTATTAGTGAAGCGGAATCTTTAGTCAACGCGGCAGCCGATCACGATTGTATCCTGCAAGTGGGTCATATCGAGCGTTTTAATCCCGCTTTCCAGGAGTTATCGAAGGTCTTGAAAACCGAGGAGATTTTAGCGATTGAATCCCATCGCATGAGTCCCTATTCCCAGCGCGCTAATGATGTGTCGGTGGTGTTAGATTTAATGATCCACGATATAGATTTAATTTTAGAATTAGTCGCCGCTCCCGTGGTGAAATTAACCGCTAGTGGTAGTCGCGCTGCCACTGATTCCGGTTATCTCGATTATGTCACTGCAACCCTTGGTTTTAGTAATGGAGTAGTGGCTAATTTAACCGCTAGTAAGGTGACTCATCGCAAGATTCGCCGTTTAGCGGCCCACTGTAAAAATTCTCTCACGGAAGCGGATTTTCTCAATAATGAAATCCTCATTCACAGGCAAACCACCGCTAACTATAGCACCGATTACGGTCAAGTTCTCTACCGTCAAGATGGTTTAATTGAAAAGGTTTATACTAGCAATATTGAACCTCTACACGCGGAATTAGAACATTTTGTTCATTGTGTGCGCGGTGGAGACCAACCTTCTGTCGGTGGGGAACAAGCTTTAAAAGCTTTACGATTAGCTAGTTTAATCGAACAAATTGCCCTTGATGGTCGCGTTTGGCAACAATCGGACTGGAATTATCAATATCTTAATTCTCCCGTGATTACTGCTTCTTAATTGTTTTTACCCCGATTCTTTAAATGAAAGAATTGGGGTGAGGAAACAAAATTAGTTATCTGGAGAACTTTCCCCACATTTTTCTGAGGATTTTTTTCCACACCATTGACTTTCACAGGGAACTCCATCACCGTCTCCATCCATTTTGACATTGGGGCAGTTTCTCAAGAAAAAAGTTGCTTCTGCACAGGATGTCATCTGGGAACAGTGAGTTCTACCATCGCAGCGGAATTGTGGAGAAGGACTAGGTTTTTTCTGGGGATTAGGACGATTATTGTTGTTAGCTACGGCCAAATTATTGAAGGTTTGATTGCCAGAAATTGATGATTTTATTGATATTTGTTCGCTCAGAAAACCCATAATTAAAATAACAACTACTTTTTTCATAAAATGCCTGCCTGATTCTCTACGTCTCACATTCTGGCATATATTTTGTAAATGCGCTAATATTTAATAGTAAAGCCAACCTAGAACGACGGGGTTTCAGACCCAAATTTTCGATGAAAATTAGCCCTAACGGACAAATCACTATTCCCCCTGATATTCAAGAAAAGCTTGGGTTGTTACCCGGTACAGAAATCCAGCTTGAAGTGATTGGGGATATCTTGCAAATTCGCAAGCCTAGAACCCTAAGCCGGGGAAAGCAACTGATTGCCGCTATCCGTGGCAAAGCAACTAGCCGTCTAACAACCAACGACATCATGCAAGCGACCCGTGATACTAAATCTGGTTATTAAAGACTGATTATTTATTACCCCTTTTGCCTATTGCCTCTTGCATGAGTGCCTGTCTTCATAAGTAGCCTATACTTAACAGATTTAGTATAACAGGTTCTCTAATGACTCTAATAACTAAATCAGGCTTGAGTCTTCTTAGTTGAGTCCCATAGAGAGGATCAACATTTTCATCTAAGAGATATTTCAGACTCATTTACTTGTTTGACTGCTTTTCTTTGTTGCCTTAACTTTCTCAATTTTTCCGCCACAGGAGGAGGATTTTGTTTTTGTATTTCTCTCATTCTTTCTCCATGTTCAATCCATTCGGTTAAATAAGTAGGTGAGTGGAATTAAATATAAGATGAACGTAGGTTGGGTTGAAGCATGAAACCCAACGCCTGATTACACCTTAGACAATTCGGTTAAATAATTGGTTATTTCTTCTTGCTCATGCAAATAGTACAGAATTGTTGCATAAACTTGTTCTAAGCTCAAAGATGAGTAAGTTTTAGTAATTTCTTCAGGTGTTTTGGCATGATAAATATAGTCATAGAGAATGGTTTCAATGCCAATTCTTGTCCCCTTTAAGCGAATATCATTAGGGGTGAGAAAGTTAAAATAGTCTTCGAGTTGCATCATGGAATTTACTCAAGCTGTACTGAATCTAAAAAATAAGCTGGCCTACATATCTAAGTTATTCCCTGTTTCCCCTATTTAGAGTAAAAATTCCCTTTGTTGAATTGCCAATTTATGGGCGGGAAAACCCTCGTACTCGGCTAAAGTTTTCGTGGTTTCTTTTAACTTTTCAAAGCCTTCAGGGGTGACATAAGCCAAGGTAGAGCGCTTGAGAAAATCATAAACCGAAACCGCCGAATAGGAACGAGCAAAACTTCCTGTCGGCAGCACAGCATTTACCCCGATGGCGTAGGTAGCCATAGAGGAAGGAGTATGATTACCCAGGAGAATTTCTCCGGCATTTTTAATCTTACCCAGAATGGCAAAAGGATTACTAACTAAAACCTCCAGATGTTCCGGGGCGTACTCATTGACAAAATCGAGGGATTGCTGCAAACTATCGGTTAAAATTATGCCCCCATAGGCGGCTAAACCCGCCTCACAGAATTCCCGTCGCCAATCCGGGAGTTTTTGCAGGTATTCCTGAGCATACTCACTAGCAGCGATCGCCACCTGTTCACTGTGGGTGACTAATAAAGCCGCCGAATCCGCCCCATGTTCCGCTTCAATTAATAAATCCAAGGCCGCTAAACGGGCATCGGTGGACTCATCGGCCAAAACTATCGACTCACTTGGACCTGCCGGCAAACCCACATCCACAGTACCGAACAGTAACCGCTTGGCCGCCGCCCCATAGACGCTGCACGGACCTGTAATTTTGTCAACCCTTTTGATATTTTTTGTTCCTAAAGCTAAAGCAGCGATCGCTTGTACGCCTCCTAATTTATAAATTTCTTTGACTCCAGCCATCTGCGCCGCCACCAGAGAAACCGGCTCCACGTTGCCCTGTTTATCGGGGGGAGTGCAAACGACCACTCTTTCCACTCCTGCCACCATTGCCGGTATGGCTAACATTAACATCATCGAAGGAAAAGCGCCGCGGCCCCGGGGAACGTATAAACCCACATTGGGGATAGGAGAGATTTTTTCGCCGGCAAAGACACCAGCTTCAATTTCTGCCAGTTGTATTTCTTCCGGCATTTGGCGACGATGTACCTCTTGAATATTCCGGAAAGCCTGTTCAATAGCGGTTTTCACTTCCGGTTCAATTAACTGAAAAGCCTGCTCAAATTCTGCCTCGCTGACTTTGATATTTTCTACCGTCGCACCCTCGTAGTCAAAACGCCGCACATATTCCACAACGCCAACATCCCCCCGCTCGCGGATGGTTTCTATCACCGTTTGAGCGACTTTGAGGGCGTTATCAATATCTAACTCGGCTCTTTTCTGAAGTTTTGCCCGTTCCGCGCTACTTAATTGCGAAAGTTTTAATATTCTGACCACTATTGCTGCTCCTACTGCCCCCTTCCTCTCAAGAATAGCGGGGAATCTGATCTTTTTTGATTATAATGCAGATCATGTTTAAGCTCTCTTGCTGTTCTGTCAATGCGATCGCTCTTGGTTTATTATGGGGGGCGAGTGGTGCTGTGTGGGCAGAAACGGAGTTAGACTTAGAGCCAAAAATTCGGCAAGAAAGTCCAGTTTTAGAGCGTTGGTTAGAAAAAATACCCGATATAGCCGAAGATATTCGCAATGATCCTAGTTTTCGCACTCGTATCCGTTTAGGATATGCAGAGTTTCCTTCTCGGGATAATTCCAGTGGCGTGATTTTGGGGGTAGAAGATGTGTTTTTCGGTCAAACCAGTTTAACCCTAAGCGGCGATTATCAGACGGCTTTTAACGGCAATAGGACGGCAATAGGAGGAAATTTACAATACTATTTCCTCCCTTTGGGTGATTATGTCAATCTAGCTCCTATGGTGGGCTATCGTTACATTCAAACAGGAAATTACAGCACCGATGGGCTTAACTTAGGATTAAAGCTCAAATTAGCCCTTTCTCGCACGGGGGCGGCAGATATCACCGTCAGTCAGAGTTTTATCTCCCCCGGTGGTGACAACGAGGTGGGATTAACTACTCTTTCCGTTGGTTATGCGATTACCTCTAATTTACGTTTAGCCGCCGATATTCAAGCCCAAAATTCCCGCGCTCGTAAAGATAGCTCCCTAGGAATTTTACTGGAATGGCTGCCCTAATTAGGGTCTGCGGCAAAAAGTTTTTCGGTGGGGGTAGGGTGTGGGGTGTGGGGTGTAGGGAGTTTTCTCAGTGAAGTGATAACTGATAACTGATAACCTAAGCAAAATTAATTACACATATCTAACCACCTCTTGCCTCTTGCCTCTTGCCTTTTGCCTATCTTCACTAGGAAATTAATTTTGCACGACTACTTAACTGATAACTGATAACTGATAACTGATAACTGATAACTGATAACTGATAACTGATAACTGATAACTGATAACTGATAACTGATAACTGATAACTGATAACTGATTACTGATTACTGATAACTGATAACTGATAACTGATAACTGATAACTGATAACTGATAACTGATAACTGATAACTGATAACTGATAACTGATAACTGATAACTGATAACTGATAACTGATTACTGATAACTGATCACTGGTCACTGATTAGGTACTAAAGTATTTAGCGGTGGGATGATAGGTAATAATGGCGGTGGTGGATTGTTCTGGGTACAATTGTTCGCTTTCGTCCATATACATCCCAATGCGATCGCATCCTAACAGATCTAGTTGCTTGTATTGATCCTGAATATTGGGACAAGCGGGATAACCGAAACTATAGCGAGAACCCCGGTAACGCTGTTGCAGTATATCGCGGATATTATCAGGATCGAACTCTGCGAAACCTAACTCGCGACGGATGCGGGTGTGGGTCCATTCGGCCATGGCTTCGGCGGTTTGCACAGCCATGCCGTGATAATAGAGGTATTCGGTATATTCGTTGGCATCAAAGAGAGATTTAGCGTATTCCGTGGCGATTTCCCCCACTGTCACCGCTTGCATCGGGAAAACGTCGATGATACCGGATTCCTGCGGAGCGAAAAAGTCAGCAATACAAAGACGACGACCAGATTTCTGGCGAGGAAACTCAAAAATGGCGATCGGTTGCAGATTTTCGGGTTTTTCGCCTGCTTGTATCGATTCGGGATCGTAAATTAACAGGGAATTGCCAGAGGATTGACAGGGAAAATAACCATAAATTAATGTGGGGTTTAGTAAATTTTCCTTGACAATTTTCTCTTTCCATGCTGCTAGAATTGGATGAACTTTTTCCTGTAAAAACTGGTCGTATTCTTGCTTCGATTGGCTTTTGGGTTTGCGGAATTGCCATTGACCGACAAATAAAGCTTGTAGATCCAAATACCAGAAAACCTCCTCGATAGGAATTTCGGCTGCTGTTAATATTTTAGTACCCCAGAAGGGCGGTATTGGTCGGGGAATATCAACTGCCACCGCTTCGGAACGACGGGTATCAATAACTAATTCTTGGTTGACGCTGCCATCGGTAAAAATAGTATCGGGATTAACCTCTAATTCTTCCGCAACAACCGGGTTTTTTTCTGCCTCGGCAAACTCCGCTAAAAAGCCTTTACTATCATCCCATTGACCCCCAGCTTTAGCGGGCATTAATTTATCCATAAAATGCAGGTCAGAGAAGGCATCTTTACCATAGATAACCTGTCCCTTGTAGGTTTTTTGACAGTCATCATGGACAAATTTGGGAGTTAAAGCTGCCCCGCCAAGTATAACAGGAACGGTGATTCCTTTTTCGTTAAAAACCTCTAGATTTTCCTTCATAAAAGCCGTCGATTTCACCAATAAACCGCTCATAGCGATACAATCGGCCTTATGTTCTTTGTAGGCTTCGATGATATTTTCTACCGGTTGTTTAATGCCTAAATTAATCACCTTATAGCCGTTATTGGTCAAGATAATATCAACTAAATTTTTACCAATATCGTGAACATCCCCTTTAACCGTTGCGATAATAAAAGTACCTTTGGCATTATTATCCCCCTCTTTTTTCTCCATAAAGGGTTCTAAAAAAGCCACGGCTGCTTTCATAGTTTGGGCCGATTGGAGAACAAAAGGTAACTGCATTTGTCCCGAACCAAATAACTCACCCACTACCTTCATCCCATCCAGGAGAAAAATATTAATAATATCTAGGGGTGGATAGTCCTGTAAAGCTTGCTTTAAAGCCTCTTCCAGTCCCAATCTTTCCCCATCAATAATATGCTGTTTTAAGCGTTCCTCCACGGGTAAATTAGCATTACTAGAGGGGTCTTTTTTAGTAGTTTTACCCGCAAATAATTCGGTTAATTTGGTTAGGGGATCATAGACACATATATCGCCATCAAAACGACGATTATCATAGATTAAATCCCGACAAATTTGCTGATATTCTGGTTCAATTTTTGCCAGAGGAAGAATCTTATTAGCACTGACAATTGCCCCATCCATCCCCACCTGCATCGCTTCGTGAAGGAAGACGGAATTTAATACCTGACGCGCTGCCGGATTCAACCCAAAAGAGATATTAGACACACCTAAAAGAATATGACATTCGGGCAATTCTTGGCGAATTCGGCGCATTGCTTCGATGGTAGCCTTGCCATTTTCTCTGTCTTCTTCGATACCGGTAGAAATCGGTAAAGCTAGGGGATCAAAAAAGATTTCGTAGGGAGGAATTCCGTATTCTATCGCCCCATAATAGGCCCGTTTAGCTATTTGGAATTTTTTCTCGGCAGTGCGGCCCATTCCTTCTTCATCAATGGTTCCAATTACTACCCCCGCGCCGTATTTTTTCGCTAAATCCAAGACTTGATAAAAACGCGGTTCGCCGTCTTCGTAGTTAGTAGAGTTGAGGATACATTTACCCCCCGCTACTTTTAACCCCGCTTCCATTTTTTCCCATTCGGTGGAATCTAACATTAAAGGTAGGGTGACATTATTAACTAAACGAGAGGCTAATTGGTGCATATCGCGCACCCCATCCCGACCCACATAATCGACGTTGACATCGAGAATATGCGCCCCTTCTTTTACCTGCGCTTTCGCCATCGATACTAAACTATCCCAGTCTTCAACATTGAGCAGTTCCCGACATTTTTTAGAACCACTAGCGTTTAATTTTTCCCCGACAATGAGAAAAGAATTATCTTGAATATAGGGTTGGGTACTGTAGATAGAAGCGGCGGAGGGTTCATAATGATAATGACGAGATTTCGGAGTTAAACCCTGACTTAGTTCCGCTAAAGCTTGAATATGGTCGGGACGAGTACCACAACAACCACCGATAATTTGTACTCCCAAATCTTCAATAAAGTGCATTAAAGCCATTTTTAATTCTACGGGAGTGAGGCGATAATGGGCTTGACCGCCGACATTTTCTGGTAAACCAGCGTTAGGAATACAAGAAACAATAAAAGGGGAATTTTCCGAGAGATATTTAATATGGGGTTTCATTAAATCGGGACCAGTGGCGCAGTTAAGTCCCAAAATATCAATTTTATAGGGTTGTAAAATAGAGACAACGGCGTTAATTTCCGTTCCTACTAACATCGTTCCCATGGTTTCCATCGTCACCGAAACCATGAGGGGCAATCGTTGACCTTTTTTCTGAAATACTTCTTCAATAGCATTTAAAGCCGCTTTAATTTGCAGGACATCCTGACAGGTTTCTACTAATAATAAATCTGCCCCGCCATCGTACAGGCCCTCTACCTGTTCCACATAGGCATTTTTGAGTGTATCAAAGTCAATATGACCCAAAGTGGGCAGTTTTGTCCCCGGCCCCATGGAACCCGCCACAAAACGGGGTTTTTCGGGGGTAGAGTATTTATTAGCGCAAGCTTTGGCCAGTTCGGCGGCGCTTTTGTTGAGATAATAGGCTTGATCGGCTAAATCGTACTCGGCTAAAACTATCGAGGTTCCCCCGAAGGTGTCGGTTTCAATCACATCCGCACCCACGGCTAAAAAGGCTTCGTGGACTTTGGCTACGGCGCTAGGTTTAGTATGGACAAGATACTCGTTACAACCTTCGTATTCTGCCCCACCAAAGTCCTCGGCCGTCAGATTTTGGCTTTGTAGGGAAGTTCCCATCGCCCCATCAAAGACGAGGACGGGATGCTTGGGACCGTTGAGGTAGTCGAGAAAGGGGCTATTCATAGAGAGATTTACTGCTATAGCATTTTGAAAGTTTATTCTAATACAGTTACTAGAAATCTGCTATGGTCGGCATTTCAGTTATCAGTGATCAGTTATCAGTCGAGAAAGCTAATCAATCTAATTTTGTAGCACTAGACGAGCTAAACCAACTCCGGGATAATAATTACCGAGAATTTGTTGATAATCTAGGCCTTTTTCCGCTAATTTATAAGCTCCAGTTTGACTCATACCGCGACCACCGTGGGCCCAAGCGACAATTTCATCGGTGGCAGCATAAAGAGACTCGACTACACCCCCTTTATAGCTGAGAATCTGCCCAGCAGTGGCATTAACCGCTTGATGAGTCGATTGATACTCCGAGCGAATGCCTTTATATACCTGCCAGCGTTGGCTATTGCCCAGATGAAACCAAGCATTAGCGGGGCGGATCATGTGTACTAGGGCATAGGAACGAGCGGCGATCGCCTGTGCCTTTAAAGCGTGCATTGGCGCGGTGGAGTGCATTTCACTACCCACCACACTATAGAGATAGGCCTCTAAATTAACATGATTGACCACTAATAAGCGATCGCCTTGGGCTACCAGCAGCACTTTACCCCGATACCAACTATCATCCACATAAACTAAACCATCGGCACTGGTGGGCTGCACAAAAATCACCTCTGGCAGCGATAAATCGCCCATTTTTAAGCCATTGGCACCTGGAATGACCGGTAAACCCTCGTTAGTGGCAATCGTTTTTAAACCACGACCTTGGCGATCCGTGATCACCGCTGGCCCGTTAACTCCAATCAAAACACTGGCCACATCCCTTTTGATCGCCACGCGAATTTCTAAGGCCGGCGGCGTATAATTAGCGGGAACCGCTAAAGGTTGTCTAGTCACCGGTTTGGCAGCAGCAGCGGGGGAAGTATCAGGGGAAGTATTAGGGGAACGAACCGATGCTGCTAATTTTTTCGGCGCTGAGGGGGAAGACTGAGGAGAGGGTGCTGATTTTGGAGTCGCAGAAGATTGGGGGGAGGGGAATAGTTTCGGCGATGGCGCGGTTAAGGGTGCGATCGGAGATGGGATAATAGGAGCAGGGGAGGCAGCAGTCTCTAGATTTGCCTGCTGTTGCGGGGTTTCTGGTTTTTCCTTGGCTAAATAAGTTAAGAGAATTGGCGTAAAAGTAGCGATCGACAGCAAAGGAACGGCACAATGGCGCAGCAGGGAAAAATAGGTACTAGCAGCAAATTTCATTTTAATCACACCATCTTTAATTTTCTTATCTAACTTTATCATTCCCCTCTCAGGCCGGGCAATTCTAGACAAAAACTCTCGTATTTTTGAGCTTGTCAGGACAAATCAGGCTGAAATAGTCAAGAAAAGCCGAAAAAATTCTTAACCGCCCATCCTTAGATTAGCTGAATCTCCCCCCCCTTGACCCTAGGGTTGATTCATTTAAATTAAGTACAGCTGATTTTGAGTCAATAAATTTGACTGAAGATTCTCAAGTTTATCTTTTTCTAATCAAAAGAGTTATTCACAATAATTAATCTTTAATCTTCTGCAAATATTTATTATAAATAAATTGATAAAGCTTGTTCCCAAGCCACTAAAAGCCTATCTCTCTTGAAATTGTCCAGGGTGAGAGCATCTCAAACGCTATTGACAATTGGCCAATTTTGTGATCCGCTTGCTGTGTGGGCATTTCAAGTGATACCAGTCAATCAGAATAGTTACAAAATCGACCCATTTGGTCGATTTTTGCTTAACAATTGAGATGGCAAATTCTCCTCA